>CAZUZK010000043.1:0-12129 GCA_964624745.1 uncultured Bacteroides sp.
ACGGAGGCATTATGGACTCAAAAAAATATCTTCCTGAAATCATAGACGTTATTCAACGTGCGGTACGCATAAAAACCGTTCTCGACGCCCCTGTGGTCGGCGGCCCGTTCGGACAGGGCAACAAAGACTGCCTTGAATACGTGTTGGACGTAGCAAGCAAGCTCGGCTTCAAGACGGTGAATTTGGACGGCTATTGCGGCTATGCCGAAATCGGCGAGGGCGACGAAATCGTCGGCATCATCGGGCATCTCGACGTAGTGCCCGAAGGCGACGGCTGGATTCACCCGGCATATTCGGGCGCGCTCGTAAACGACGAAATTTGGGGACGCGGCACAATCGACGACAAAGGTCCGACCATCATTTCCCTTTTTGCCATCAAAGCGCTGATGGACGAGGGCTTTGACTTCGGCAAGCGCGTGCGCGTAATATTCGGTTGCAACGAGGAAACAGGCTCCTTGTGCGTAGAGCACTATCTCAAGGTTGACGAGCCTATAAGCTACGGCGTATCCCCCGACGCGGACTTCCCCGTTATCTTTGCGGAAAAATCCATTTCGAGCGTAGAACTAAAAGGCAAAGCGGCGGACGGCGCAGGCGCAAGGCTCATACGCCTCGACGGCGGAATCGTCATCAATGCCGTTCCCGACGCATGCACGTTCACGCTTTCTTGCGACAATCCCTCCGAAATATCGGCGAAAATAACCTCCGCGCTTTTGAAAAACAATATCGAGAGCGAGTTTACAATCGTCGGCGACGAGCTTACGTTCACCGTACACGGAAAGGCGGCGCACGGCTCCGTTCCTCAACTGGGCGTCAATGCGATTTCGCACGCAATCTCCGCGCTCGACGGCATAGTAAGCAACGATTTCGTTCGCATATACAACCGCTATATTTCCACGTGCGTACACGGCGAAAAGCTCGGTTGCTTTGCGGAGGACGAATACGGCAAAATAGCAGTCAACGTCGGGCTGTGCCACTATGAAAACGGCGAGTATTCAATCAAAATCAACGCCCGCCTTCCCTTCAACACCGACGGCGAAAAGATGCTTGACGGCATACAAACAGAGCTAAAGAACGAGGACGTTCAGATCTCGCTTATGTCCTATTCGCAAGGTTTCAAGCTCGATCCCGATTCAAAAATGATTCGGGTATTGGTAGACGCCTACCGCTCTGTCACGGGGGATACGGAAAGCCGGCCCATATGTTGCGCAGGCGGCACGTACGCAAGAGAATTTACAAACTGCGTCGCCTTCGGTCCCGAAATGAAAGGCTATGGCGAAATGATAATCCACCAGCCCAACGAGCGCATTTCGCTCAAAGCAATAGAGGCGATATTCGCCGTCTACTACCGCGCCTATAAGGACCTTATAAGCAAAGTCAGCTTCAAATAATTCGTTTTAACGTCATATGAAAAAGCCTTCTCAAAAAGAAGGCTTTTTCGTTTACAATTCGCAAAACGCGCACTTTATCTTCCGATATTATCGTTAGAAATAGTGCTTTGTGTCGCTTTCCTTGCTTTTTAGCGATGAAAGCAGTTTGTCGTACAGCTCTCCCAAATAGTATTTCATATTCGGCGAGGCTTTAAGCGCGTCCACCGCAATATCCGGAGAAAGCGAGCTATAAAAATCATATGCGAGATTATACCGTTCCGAATAGTTTTTCAGCTTATCGCCGCTATAACCGTATTTATGTTCATACTCTCGTTGCTCCTCTTCTTTCTCGGCTTTTTCCTTTTCGTACTCGTCGAGGTATTTGTCGATACTCTTTTGGCGCGACTTCTCGTACTCCTCCTTTTCTCTGCGAACGTCGTTGTTATACTCCTCGTATTCCTTGACGGTCTTATCCCTTTGCGCCTTCATATTTTCTATGCGCTCGTCAAGCTCTGTCGCCCACTTCAAGTCCAGCTGCTCTAGGGCGTTATCTCTATCTCTTTCGAGAGCGGATATTTCCCCGTTGATTTTCGCGATAGCGTTGGCGTAGGTCTTTTCAGCTTCAGTAGCGGACGCCATATGCAAGGCGTCGAGCGCGTCTAGTCTTTGCGTTGCGACGCTGCTTCTTGCCATGCCTCTTTTTATCGAGTCGTTATTCGCCTGTTCGCGAAGCTCGGCATACAGCTTTTCAAGGTTGTCATAGCTGCTTTTAAGCGTTTCCTCCTGCGCGGTTTTATCCTCGGACAGCGCGTCCACCGCGCTTTGAAATTTATCCTCGATTTTTATTTTGTCGCTGTTTTTTTCATAGTCGGCTTCCTTTTTCGCGCTTGCGACAATATCCTCGTCCGACCTCGGCTTATATTCGATTTCCTTAAGCTCGAAGCTGTTTGGAAACAGCTTGTCAATATCGGGGATTTCCTCGTCGGGCAAGGACGCCTCGTATTCCTTTTCCAGCTTTTGAAGTTTATCGGTAATCTCCTTTTCTGCGCCGAGAGCCTCGTTGATTTTCTTTTGTCTTTCCTCCTCGAGCTGCACGTCCGTCTTAAACAGATTTTTGAACTCTTCCCAAAACGTATTTGCCATATTTCCTCCTTTTATGTCTTCGCCGAATCCGCGCTTACGTCGGACGTCGATTGTGCGGCAATTCTTTTTTCAAGAATCGTCACTCTCAACAGCAGCTCCTCTAGGATTGCTTCGATTTCTTTGATATTCATATCAACCTCTCATAATTTCAAAATTTGCCTCTATCGGCAAAACGTATGCGGATTTTTCCTCGCTTTCAAGCTCGAATGCAAATTCCGTTCCGCACTTTTCCACAACGATTTTTTGTTGCTTTTCGCTCCCGGCAAGCTCGAAAGCGTGTCGCGTATCGTCTATTATTATCGCCAAGGTTAACGGATATTTCGTCGTTATGCACACGTCGCGCAAAATCTTCACGTTAGGCTCGGACATAATTCCGTACGGGCTTTTATACACCTTTTTCGTATTGACGTCCAACACGCTCCCCGAGTCGGACAGCATTCCTATTTTATTTTTATTGCCGTCGGCAAACACGCACAGCACGTCCGAGCCGTTATGGGTTTTGACGGAAAACAACCACTTTACGTTCACGCCGTCAAGCACCTGAACGCTGCGCTTGTCGATGTCGAATTTGACGATAGCGTTGTTGCCCGTCCCCTCGTCCTCTAAAAGCCTACACGCGAAATAATAACAGCCGTCCAGATAGCTTGCGCATATTCCGTTCAGCGTTTCGAGCTTTGGAATATTACGCCCGATTTTGGTCGCCGTATACCCGTCGAACGCAAACAAGCCGTCTTGTGCGAAAAACAATATTTTATCCCCACACGGCACAATCGAGTCTTTATATATGCGTCCCGTATCGGTAAACACCTTTTTCAGCAAAAATTCGTTTTGGTCGCCGTATGCCGTCAGTCTAAACACGCCGTATTCTCTAAACACGTACAGATACCCTGCAAAGGACAACACCTTTATCGCCTCTCCGCACTCGTCGGCAAAGTTTATATAGCCCGCCTCGGTCGCGCTTATATTCCAGTTGTCGGGCGCAAAATCGTCGGAATACCACACCTGATTTTTCGTGCCGTTCATACAGCCGAACACCCTTTCGTTGTGAATGGCTATCGAGGTAAATTTCGGAGCTTCTCCGCAAACCAACGCAATATCGCCCTTTATCATGGTAAGCCCGTCCTCGTCGGAGGTGAGCAGCAATATATCCTCCCCCTTGTAGTTATAATTCACCGCCTCGACGTCGCCTATAAGGCACAGCGATTCGATTTGTTGCCAGTTGTTTTCGTAAAAGACGTTTGTATACCACACGCTTCCGTCCTCGAGCACCGCGACCAGTCTATCCTCCCTAAACGCGTTCTGCGAGCTGTGTCTATACAAAAACACCTTTCTCACGGCTTGGTCGGAATAGAATTTCTTATACACGTGTCTTTTCCTCGACGGATACTCGAAGTAACCGCTAGCCGACTCTATACCTATATCCGCGCGCAAAACGCCGTCCTCTATGGTGAAGTTTCTACATTCCGTCGCATACAACGGATTTGCGATTCCCTCGTCCACGTTTTCCGCACGTCCCTTGAAGCCGATTTTCACTCTGCGCTTAATCACACGAACGTCGCTTTTCATATAAACAAGCTCCCTTTTTTCAGCCTTATGCTTCTGCCGGCGTTTTTAAGCACGCTCATTTGCGCTCTAAAGCTCGTGTCGAAATTTTTGGCAAGCTCGAACACCTTGTTTTGAAAATAGTATTCGCCGAGCGCGCCGTCGGACAATGCTCCCGGCGTCAAACGCATATCCTTTATTTCGTCCTCCATTTTCAGCGTTCCCTCGGGCATATACGCATACGTCAGCGTAGCCACCCCCTCTATATCGCAAAATATAACGTCGCCCACGCCGCGAAAACTCTTCCTCTCGCCGTCACGCTCCACCTTAATAGGATAAAGAATGCTTTTTTCAAGAGAGTTTGCCGAGCATTTGCCCATCTTAAACGTCACGCTTTCAGAGCAAATCGGCGGCAAATACAGCGACAACGCCTCTCTATACGCTATGTTAACGGCGCAAAGCAGCTTGTTTTTCAACCCATTCTGCTCGTCGTCGAGCGCGGCTTCGTCCAAGAAATTATCCTTTCCCATTTTTATCAGGCATTCGCCCACAACGTCCTTAACCTTCATAAATCACACTCCTGCAAGCTCAAACGCTCTTTCCTTAGCGGCGCGCTCCTCGTTTGCTCGCGCCCTGTCGTTAAGCTCCTCTATTTCCTTTTCGATAAGCTCGATTCTTTCCACTCTGGTTTTTCTGATATGCTCCAAGGTGCGCGCGTCCAGTCTGTCGAAGGGTAATGCAACCTGCATTACCCCTCCGACGTAAACCTCGAAACGCTTGTGCCGTCTGTTGAAATAAAGCTCGTATCTCGAGTCTATTTCTTTAAGGCGTTTGCTCACGTGAAATAAATCGTCGCGCACCCTCACTCTCGTCAAATCCACCTTGCCACCAGCGTAATATCCGAATAGACGGGAGTTGAGAAATCGTATTCCTCGCCGTCGCACAACCAGCAATCGAAAGCGACGTGCGTTTTGCTCGGCATAGACGGCTCTACCACGCGAGTTCCGGGAAGCACGATTTGCGATTGCACCTCGTCGCCGCCGTTGCTATCGAAGGTAACGGTATAGAACGTCGCGCTCGTTTCGCCGTTGAAGGTAAGTTTTGCTTGTCCCATCGGGCGTTCGCAAAGGAGATCTGCGTACTTGACGAGCGTCGCGCTGTAGCAAGCCTTTCCGGCAACTTGATGAAGCACCGTACCGCCCTCGCCCTCGAGCCAACGCCAGTCGCAAAGCTGATGAAGCTTAAAGTCCGCGCTGTTGAGAAGATACATATCGTTGTCCGCCACAAATCTGTCCGCGACAAACGGAATACCCGAATACGACAACGCCTTATATCCGCCGTCGAGATTGAGATAATCGATATTCGTACGGCTTTTCGTCAACGCGTCAACGTATTGCTTTCTCATCTTGTACGAGCCTACGATAAAATCTATCGTGCCGCCCGAAACCTCCTCCACCGCGTCGATACCGTCTTGAATCGCCGTGACGGAAACGGGAGTGTTATACGCCTTCTTATACGGCTTCAAGAAGGAATAGTCGCTTCTTTTAAGCCCGTATATGTAATCGCTGTCGCCGAATATCGCTTCAAGTCCGGTAAGCTCGTTGTTTTTAGAGCCTTGCACGTAAAGCTTATAGCCCTCGCTGTATGCGGTCGAAGCGGAAACGGAGAGCGTAACGATTTTGTTCGTTCTGTCGATTGACGTGATTCTTGCGCCCGAGAATGTCGTATCCTTTGCTCCCTGCGGCGTATATACGTCCACCGTCATACCCTCGATAAGTCCCTTCACGTTATCCACGGTTATTTGGTTTTTATTTGAGGAAAGGTTAATTGTTGTTGTCGCCAAAAGACCGCTGCCGTCGCCGTAAAGCATTCTTCCGAAATTGAATTTACTTGCTTTAAGCAAGCCGTCCATTTCGGCGTTGAGAAGATTTACGAATGCGCCCGTGCTGTTTTGAGAGGCGCGTATCGCCTTATCCGAAAGCTCGATTTTACCGAAAAGGTTTTTGAGCGTAAGGGTAAATTGCGCATAATTGTTTCCGCCGCTTTGCGGCAAATTATCAGTTTCCTCTCCGCTTCCGATACCGCCGTTTATGCCGTACGGCGCAAGTTTTCTCACCTCCTTGCCCCATACGTCCGCACCCGTTTGACCGATTTTTGCAAGGAGCGGATTCACTCCCGTATTGAGCTGGTCGGCAAGTACGCCGAGATAAAACGTTTTCAAAGCCTTATCGGCTGTAGATATAGTTACCATTTTTCATTCTCCTTTATTTATTGTTTTTCAAAAACATCGCGCCCGCTTGTTCTATGGTTTTAGGCTTAAGAGAGGGGGCGACGCATTGCATACCTCCGCCGTCGAGAGTGAGCGGCGGTTGCCCCTCGAAAACTCCCTTAAGGTAGTCGGCGATTATCGCGTCCCTTATTCTCTTTGACTTGAACACGTACTCGTTCAAAAATTCTCCGTCCTCGATAAGCTCGCTAGGCGACTTAAACTTATCCGCAAGCACGCCGCAAAGCGCGACGCTCAAGCAGTTTTTGTCCTTTTTCCATTCGGGATTAAGACAGAGCCTTCTCGCAATATCCTTTGCAAAGGGCTTTGCGGACGGGGTTTCCTCAAAAAACTTATCCACCGCGATTTTCCATTCGTCCTCGCTTGCAAAGGCGTCCTCGGCGAGCTTTTTTTCAAGCTCCTTAAGCCGTTGCGATTTTTTCGTAAACTCTCTCTCAAGTGCCTCGTAAGCCTTAAGAAGCTGCTTCGGGTTCTTGAATTTTTTAAGCGCGTCTTTGATTTCGCTATCCTCTTCCTCCGTATTCTCTACAAAGACTTCCTCTTCGGTTGTTTGCACATTCTGCGCTTTATCAATATCGTTTGCGATGTTAAACATCTCTTTTTGCAATATATCTTGTATATCCTCGCTGTCCGTCGCGTTTTCGACGTTATTCGACAAAGGTTCTTGTTTTTCGACAAAAACTTCTGTAGCCAAATCCTTTTTCATTGCTTACTCTCCTCTTCAAATTGCTTTTGCAGTCTTTCAACCTCTCCGTTAAGCTTCAACAGCTCGGTATGCTCCGCAATGTGTTGAGCAACCTTATCTCTCAATTCTTTATCGCTTGCGCAACGGGACGACACGCACAGTCTTATATGCTCGTCGATATGCAGAGCGTGGTCGTCGTACACGTCCACGGCAACGTCCTTCTTTCCGAAATTCATATTTTCCTTCAACGCTTTTTTACGGTGCATATCGTCGTTGCTTCTTCCGTCCTCCCAGTTTCCGAAGCCCAAAATTTCAAAGATTTTGGATTTGACGCTTGTCGTAAGTTTTCCGTTTTCGTCCGCAAAAAGCCCGAGCTTCAGCAGGTCGTACACCATTGCGCGCCGAGCGGAAAGCGTATCCTCTATATCGCTTATCGTATCGAACACAATATCCTCGCTGTCGATGTTTCCCGCGCTGAACGAGGCGATTTCCACCTCGCCGTTCTCCCCCGTAATGCGCTTAACTCTCGGCACCTTCGCGTACTGGCGATAAAGTCGCAATATATGCTTACCTATGCGTTTTATGCTCTCTCGCAAGCTGTCCGCGGTAAGCGCGATACGCGTATCGTCCTGCTCCAAGAGCAGGGATATTGCCGTACCCGACGCGACGTTTGAGGGAACCTGCGAATAAGTCGTCACCTCGCTCACGCCGCTTATCATCACAAACTCGTTGAGGAGCTTTTCCTCCTCTCTCGAAAATTCGCTCGGGACCTGCGACGGGCTCAAGAAAATCGGCGGCGCGCTCCCCTGCCTATACGTCACCACCTTTCCGGGCGGCAAGCCCTCTTCTTCAAGCTCGTCGATATCCACCGAGCCGTCCTCCACCGCGATAACGCCAACAGCCATTCTGTTCATATATTCGTGCTTCCTGTTTTTCACGGCGTTATAGGCTCTTTGCACGGGGATAATTCTTTCCACCACCGATGTGCCGAAAAAGCTTGTAAGGCTGTCTATACACACCTGTTTTGAAAATGGATACCCTCTTGAGCCGTCCTCGCCGTTTAGATAAGGAAGCGCGCCCGAATACAACAGCGTATCCCCTGCGACGATAATCAGTCTGCCGTCGGGATATTCGCTTGTCGGAGCCTCGTATTTTTCTATCACGACAACGCTGTCCTCCCTTTTTTCACTCACGAGCTTCGGCACGCACATGCTATATCCGAAGCCGCCGCCCACCGACGAATTATCCAAGGAAAACACGTTGACGTCGCCACCCTGCACGTCCTTTTTCCAAATACGCTTAACCTCCTTTACGCTCAACGCCTTTGCGTGCATAATCGAGGCTTGCTTGTCTATATCCGTTACGGATATATCCTCGGGGAAAATCTCAAACGGCGGACACAGCGTCACCGTCACGTCCCCCTCTCGCACTTTTCCCTCGGCGTCCAAGGCGTGTCCCTTTTGCGAATCCCACGTGATTTTGAAAAACGCGCTCCCCGTAATTTCGCTCCAACTGTTTGCCAGCGCAAGCTGTGAGGAAAAATCGTTTTCCTTGCACACGGCGTCTATAAGCTTCGACGCAAGCGAAGCCGACGCTATATCCTCGTCGTCCGCGGTTGCCGGGCGAACCTGCGCCTTTGCCTTTACCCTTGCAAGCTTTGCAAGACGCGTTTCCAATATGGGCGCGATATGGTTGAACACCTCTCGCTCCTGCCAGAAAAACTCTTTATCGCTCTCCTCTATTTCCCCCTTTGAGGAAATTTGCGCAAACTGATTTCCGGCGACGAAATTCATATTCAATCGCCAATTCAGCTCGATAGGGCGTCTTGCCTCTTGTCTTTTTTTGAAATCCTGCGTAATCTCGCCAACGAGATTTTTTTCCTGCTCGGTCATTTCATTCTCCTACTCATATTTTTTCTTCTACTGCAATTCTTTTTATCTTTCGCAATTCTTTTTCCGCTTTCAAAGCTTTTTCATTCGTAATGCTTTTGACCCACTCTCAAAGCCTTTTCGTTCGTTATGCTTTTGTCCTACTCCCAAAGCTTTTTCGTTCGCAACTTTTTTGCACTGCTCGTAAAGCCTTTTTCGCTCTTATTTCTTTTATCTCATTCGTAAAAATTTTCCTATTCGCAATTTGTCTGTTCGCAATTTCTTTCCTCCGCACACGCCGTATTTTTTTGACGTTGCTCGCCTGAAAGAAGTGCCAAAAGTCTTTGCTTTTCTTCCTCCAATTCCTCGTCGGATTTGTCGCAAACGTCGTCCTCCTCCCGACACAAATCCATATAGGTTTTAAGAGCGGCGGCGTCGGGCGGACAATACTTTTTCATAACCTTTCGTCTTGTCATCACCGCAACGCCGTCACCGTCCACCGCGTATTCTTCCTGCACCTCGTTATAGCGGTAGCCCTTTGCTCGTTTGATAATAGATTTCCTTATTTCCTCGTCCATAACTTCTCCCTGTTTGCTTGTCTAATCAATTTTTCCTTATCCGTTTGTATAATAGATTTCGGTGGCAAAATCGGGCTTGGAGTCGGCGGCTGCGACATTATGAAATACCTAAGCTCGTCAAGCGCGTGGTCGTTGACTTTTTTAGGCTTATCGTCATCTCCCCACCAATAGCTCTTAAGTTCGCGTATAAGATTCACACAGCTTTTGAAAATGAATATTCTCGGCGGTCTTTGCTCAAACAAGGACTTTATACGCTGTATTCCGCTATATAAATCCTTTGTTACGTGGGTATCCACCAAAATACCCTTTTCAAAGAACAGCTCCGCAACGCTCTTTTGACACGCAAGCGTGCGTTGCTTTGCCGCGCTGTCGATAAGCGCTCGAAGTCGTCCTCGCGAATCCTTTTTCCAGCCCAACGATTTTGCCAAATCGAAGATTTTTTTCACGTGCTCGTCAATGGTTTTTCCCGCCTCGTAATGCTCGCCCACAACGTAAACGTTACCGTCGAAATCCACCGCGTAAAAATGACAGCTCGTCGGATTGTTAAGCCCCGGGTCTATAGAGATATTCGCCTGCCATTCCCTAGGCACCTTAAACGGCTCGATGACGTGAACGTTCTCGTCAAACTCGGGATAAACAAGCCCCTCTCCCGTAGAAAATCTGCCGAAGCGACGGGACTCTTGGTCCTTGAGCGACACGCTCTTTTGCATGGCGATTATTTCGCTTTCGTCAAGATACGGGTTATCCTTCCACTCCATATACTCGCGCCATATCTGCGGATCGTCCGAAACGTTCAGCTCGATTTCGTCATACACCCAGCTCAAGCCCTTAAGCGGCGTCATAGTGCCGAAAATATCGCCCTTCCTATCGAACACACGCATACGACATTCGTCGTAAATATCCTTGGGCGGTTCTTCGTCGAACCACACGAAATCGAGAGAGGTTCCCTGAAATTTCTCTCTTCCCTGGTCGCAGGATTTGAAGCCGATTTTGCTTGTTCCCCCCAACGCGTTTTTGACGACTATATAGTCGATAATGCCGTACTCGGGCGACGAGCGTTTGCCCTCCAGCATAACGATGTCCTCAATAAAACGCGCAGGGAGATATTTGAGTATCTTTGCCTGCGCCACGTCGCGTTGCACCTGTTGCGATACGCTCACCACCCAACCGAACACGTTTTTTCTGTTTGGGCGAAAGGGGTGAATACCGCGCGCCAGCCACACACACTCCACCGCGCCGCACTCGGTTTTTCCCGAGCGATTTCCGCCGAAAACCCAGCGGTTTCGCAAAGGGCATTTGTGAAACGCCATTTGCTTTTGATGCACGACTTCCTTGTTGTAATTTGAAAGTGCGTCGTGCTTGCGATAATTAAGCTCGCTTTCGATTTTTAGCAATCTGCGAATTGTCGAATTTTCTCCCATGGCAACAGCATAAGCCCGTCAAAATGCAAAATGCAAAAAATTATGTCACACTTTTTTTTCGATTCGGCAAAAAAATCTAAAAATTTTTCGTTAAAAATGGCAATAACGGCTTTTATTTCGGCAAAACTTATAGTATTATAAGAGTATGAAAATCACAAAAAACGACAGCGTGAAAAATATTTTTTTGACAATCGCGATTTTTATCGTGACTATTCTGCTTTCCGTCGCTGTTTTGGCAGTCGTTCTTTTGCCGTACTCGGTCGCGCACGCCGCCTCCGATACGGAAGCTATTTTCGCAACCGTTTCCGACCTTGAAAACAATCCCTACGCAAGCGCGTACACCTCAATAAAGCTTATCAAAGGCAATCAGGAGTTTTATATCCCCGAAAGCTATTACCTGACCGACGTCACCTATAAATTCGGCACGTATTATTCGGTAAAATATTGCGGAGAGGAATTTTACTTCCAATCAGAGGAAATTCCTCAAACCGTGAAGGTTACTTTTGAAAGCGGCGTTTCGGCAAGCCCGGATTTGAGATTGACGCTCAAAGAGGGCGAGCTTCTTATCATAAACGAAAAGGAAGTCGCGGCGGATTCAACCGTTAGATTTTTGGGATATAACACAACTGACAGCACCAAAATCTTCGTGGTTGCGACGTTAAACGGCGAAAGCGTTTTCGGCTTTGCCGACAACGACGTTTTTGAAGATTACAACGTAAGCTATCACCCGATTTCGCAAGCGCAACGCGACGAGCTTTTGGCAAGCAAGCTCCCTGCCGAGCCGGACGGCGGCGACATCGTGCCCAACACCTCTCTTGCATTGAGAATAGTGCTTATAATAGGCATTGCCGTACCTGCGATAATCATCGTCATTCTTCTCTTCAAGCCCACGAAAAATTCGAGCAAGCAATTACGCAAGCAACGTTCTCGCGACGAATTTGACTACGACGCCCCCAGACGTTCACGCTACGACGAGCGCAACGACGCATACGAGCGCGGTTATGACAGAGGCTACAACGATAGGGATTATGACAACGGCTACGACAGAGGCTACAACGATAGAAGCCGCGACAACTACAACGGCGGTTACAACGACAGAAACCGTGACAACGGCTATGATAGAAATTATGACGATTACAATCGTTAAAAGATAACCGAGCAATAATTGAGAAACACAAAAAGCCATCGAATCAAACGATGGCTTTTTTAATTATAGTTAATAATGATAATTGCGCCGA
>CAZUZK010000044.1:0-11952 GCA_964624745.1 uncultured Bacteroides sp.
CGTATGTCCGCAGAAGCATAATATACTCAACAAAACAAATCGGCATAACAAACAATTAAATTCAAATTTTTCCATATAAAAAGCGCACACCCCGTGCGCTTTTTATATAATAATTCCAACACTCTTATTCATACCCAACTCATACACGCCCTCTACTCATTCATAGCCTACCTATACACGCTCTCTGCCAATTCAGGGCGCACCTATACCAACACTACACTCCATTCATAGCCTACTCATACACGCACTATCCCCTATTCTTAGCCCACTTATACAAGGTATTTGCATTTTCGGAGTGTGAAAGCTCGCAGGGCGAGCGTATTTCCTGCCCGACTGATAGCTTCGTTGTACAAGTGAGCCGATGTGCTTTGTTCTTTTTCATCGGCGAACGAGTGGCATAACCAGTGAAATATCCCTCGGAAGGAGGCAGGCTGTCTCCCCCGCGAACGACGTTCGTTTATATAGGGGATTGCCCTCTATTTGAGTGGTGGGAGAAATACCGGCGTGTCCGGAAAGAGGGGGTATTCTATTTTTTTATGTTCGCACCATACCCCATTCGTTGCCTATCTATTCACGCACTCTGCTTGTTCATACCCAACTCATACCCGTGTTTAACATTCTACGCAATTATTATCCAACAGCTCCTTAAACAGTCTCACGTGTATTTCCTCATCGAGAATAATTCTCTCCAGCAACAGCTTAACGCTATCCGTAGACAGACTAAGTATCGTACGCTCGTAGTTTGCAATCGTGTTTTCTTCCGCAACGATATTCTCCCTAAGGTATTTTCGCGGATTCAAGGTATAATTAACAAGACTGCCGTTCCAATAATTCCGCGCGCCCATAACGGGATAGCCGCCCAGCTTAAAAATAGTTTTTCCCAGCAGCTCGTGATGCCGCATTTCGGTTATGGCAATTCCCTCCAACGTCTCGACGATTTCGGGGTGTTTGGGCGTAACGTATTGCTGAAATGTATACGTCAAAATTGCGGTAAGCTCACTCACCGCGCCGGCGTAAAGCGGCATAAGAAGCTTTGCCTCTGCAACGTTCGGCTCCACCTCGATTTCGGGGTACGGCAAATCGCTTGCATATTTCGATAAATCCATAAAACCTCCTTTTTTTCAATATATGCAAGCTCCCTCTCGGTGTTCCGCTCTCCTCAAAAACGTGAAATTAACGTCCGATTTCGTTCGCTTGATATTTATCACAAAAGGCGTTTTATATCAAAAAATAGACGTATAAACGCCTATTTCCTGCAAAATATCAATGATTATCTTATTTGAATATCTTATCGAAAATCTTTCCTAGCAATCCGTTAAATATACGATACACTTCCTCGTATGCCTCCGCGCCAAGCCCGTACGGATCGAATATTTCCTCTTGCGCAAGCTCGCTTAAACTATACACCTTCGGCTTGGAGCCGTACACGTTTTTCAGCGTTTCCGCTTGGTCGTCGTTCATCGTAAACACGAAATTTGCGGAGTTATACGTCTTTTTATCGCACAGCTTCGAGTGCCTGTCGGTATACGGAACGCCGTGCGTATACAGCACCCCCATAGCGAGCTTCTGCATACTCTGATCGTTCAAAATCATACCTGCGCTATCCACCGTCACGTCGTCGATTCCGCGTGCGCGAAGATATGTCTTAAACATAAATTCGAGCATAGGCGAACGGCAAGTATTTGCGGCGCATACAAACAACACCTTCATACGCGCTTTCCTCCGGCGGCTTTATTCACCCTATTCATAACCGAAGCCTCCAGCCCTGCGCCTTCGAGAGCCTCGACGATTATGTAGTCGTACTTTTTCTCTGCGTCGTGCAAAGCGGAATAGATATTTCTCGTATACTCCTCTATTGTCGCGCCAAGCGAAATCATATCTCTTCCCTTCACGCTATCGGCAAAAATATCTCTTGCGAGTATCACGGGCTTCAATCCGTTTTCGCGTTGCAAATCGTACTCTTTTACGGCGTGTTCGATACTCTCTGCGGTGACCGTCGGCACGACAGGCGCATAGTGCGTATATTTCATTCCGGGAGCCTTTGCGATTTTGATAATCCTTCCGTTCTGGCTCACGCTCCCCACAATATCCGCGAGCATATCGGCGGTAACGGCGCCGGGGCGCAGAATCGTAGGCGTATCCGCCGTCAAATCGAGCACGGTAGATTCGATACCCACGTCGCACGGACCGTCGTCGAGAATAAGCTCCACTTCGCCGTTCAGATCCTCGAACACGTGTTGCGCGGTAGTCGGCGAAATATGCTTCGAGCGGTTTGCAGACGGAGCGGCAAGCGGCTTGCTTTTAGCGATAAGCTCTCTTGCAAATGCGTTTTTAGGCATACGCACGCCCACGGTTTCACCGCCTGCGGTAACCGCGTACGGAATTTTATCGCCCTTTTTAAGAATGACGGTAAGCGGACCGGGCATAAACCTTTTTGCAAGCTCATAAAACTCGTCGGGAATATCCTTTGCAATATCCTCCACCTGCTCGAGAGAGGATATATGCACGATAAGCGGATTATCCTGCGGTCTTCCCTTCGCCTTAAAGATTTTCGCCACGGCGTTTTCGTCAAAGGCATTCGCGCCCAAGCCGTACACGGTCTCGGTGGGGAAAACCACCAAGCCGCCGTCGTTTATGATACGCGCGCCCTCTTCGATACCGTCTTTGGCGTCAACGATTCTAGTCATAATATCGCCCTTAAATCAATCTATACACGGTATACGTCGTATCCGAGCCGTTCGTAATCTTATCGAATACAAACACGTCCTTCGGCGATGCCTGCGCGGCGTAAAGCACGGAGCCTGCCTTCATTGTTGCAGGCATAACGACGTTCTTATTCACGTTGGGGTTAAAGTTTTTGATTCCGAAATAGGTCACGTCCTTGCCGTCGGCGTCCTTTTCGACCACCTTAAACATATAGCAGCCTATCTTGTATATGGCTTTTTTATTGCTATCCTTCGCCATATCGGCAAGCGGAGTCGAGCCGTCGCTCATTTCCTCGATTATTTTGCCGTCGTTGCCTATGATGTAGTAGGTTTTCACGCTTTCGGCGTTCAGTTTTTGTCCGATGGTATACGCGCCCCTATAAGCGGACAACGAATAGTATTCAAACGGAATCAACGCGTTTCCGCTCAAATCGTACGCGCCGTAAAGCTTTTCGTCATCGTCGTCGGGGTCTTGAATCGAGGCGATAAATATATTGTTTGACAGCTCTTGTTGCAAAACGTCCTTTCTGTCGTTTTCGCCAACAAGCGCACCGTCCTTATCAAACACCTTCACCTCGCTCGGCGCAATCGGCATATAGTAATAGCCGTCAACGCCCTGCATAACCAGGTCGAAATAGCCGACGCTTTCTCTCTTTTGTCCCTTGATTTCGATACCGTAGTTACGCGTAAGCGACATCACCACGTTCAGGTTTTTGTCGAGAATAAACTGGTCGTAGAAGCCGACCTTGTTCACTATCGTAACGCAGAAGCTTGCGTAAATATATCCGTCCTTGAGGTAGGTCGTCGTGTCTATACCCGTCTTATCGCCGCAGTAGTAGGAGTTTTCAAGATGTATAAACACCTTATCCTCGTTGTCGGTATAAGGCTTGCTCGTATCGTTGTCGGGGGTATAGATTCTTCTTTGCATTGCGTAATATTCTTCGCCGTCGGTGTAGGCATAATCGTCGTCCTTGCTCACCGTCCAATCCTGGTGGATAAAGAATTTTCCGTCGCCGATATACGTAACCTCGCCGTAATAATCGTCCTTGCCGTTATCCTCGACGCTGCCGTTCACGGTAGGCGCGAGATTTTTGATTTCTCCGTTCGTCGCGCTAGGGACAAGGTAAATATTCGTTTCCTCGTCCTCCGTCACCGTTACGTATTTCGTATCGAAGCCCTTGACGTAGGAAAGGTCGTTATCCTCATTCGGCACACGGCAAACGAGCGCGCCTCTTTGAGATATTTCGCCGTCGGTAGTCGGACGATAAATAGACGTATAACCGCTCTTTCCCTTCGTATCGTATGTCGCCTTAACGGCAACAAGTCCGTCGTCGAGGATTTTGATTACGGAGTCGATATTCGCGCTTCCGGCGTATTTGGAGTCGGACGGGTTGCTGGAACCGATTTTCGTACGCGAAATCACGGTTTTGCCGCTCACGTCAAACGCGCCGACCTCGCCGCTTAAAAATTTACACACAATCAGGTTACCCTTCACCCTCAACGCCGCTATGCCGATGTAATCGGGGAAAAGCATTCCCTTCATACCGCCCTCGAAATACTCTCTTTCGTCGTTACATTTCACGATAGAGAGAACGCCGTCCTTAGTCACTACAAACGCGTCCAACGAGGCTATGTATCCCACGTCGCTGTTGACGGACACCGTTTGAGAGGATTTTGTCGAGGAGTTGGTATACACGCTCCAACCCGTCGGAAGGGTAAATTCACGCTTGTACGACGTAAATTCGCTCGTGCTTTCGGTATTCTTGAAAATGTCGGCAACCGTCTTGGGTTTTTCGTTGTCATTATCGCAAGCGACAAATCCGGCGCATACGCCGACAAGCACGCTCAAAACCGCAACGACGGTCACAATCTTTGCAAAAAATCCTTTGTTTTTCATATTTGCTCCGTAAAATAGTGAGTGCTTATACGCACCCCCAGCGTTATGTTTACAAGCTCGGAAAGAAGGATATTCGCCTTCGCCTTGAGTGCGTGAGGAATATCGACCTCTTCTCCGCTCAAATATTTTCTTGTCGTATTGTCTATTTCTATCGAGTTAAAGCCCTTGCAATGCTCGCACACTATGCCGTCGCTGTCCTTAAAATACGCCGCGCCCTCTATATCGCAACCGCACAAATTGCAGTGCGAAAAGTCAAGTCGTATGCCGTTGCATTTCAATAGCCTAGACAAAAAGCTCGTCGCGCAATCGTCGGCAGGAGTATCCGTATAAGCAAGCTCGTTCAAGCTCTCAAGCGCAATCAGAAATATATCGGGTTGCGGCTCCTGCGACGTTTTTTGAAGAACGTCCAAAATCATTGTCGCGATATAATACCTTTCAATATCCAGAGTAATGGGAGAAAACGCCTCTATTTGCGAGCATTCCGTCACCACGTATCTGCCGTTTTTGCCGCTCAATACGTAATCGCCGAAATTCAACGGCTCCGCGCTGTAGCGAAGCTTTGCCTTCGGTTTAAGACAGCCCTTTGCCGTGGCGGTAATTCTTCCCGTATCAACGCCGACAAGAGTGATTATCATATCACTCTCATTGTAGGGGACTGCTCTTGTGACAATCGCTTTCACCTTCAATTCGGCTGTTTGCATTTCCTATCCGCGCTTTTTGCGCGCCCTATACTCTTTGTCCTCTTTCATGGCTCGGTACATATTGTACCAATCCACGTCGCCGGTTTTTGCAAACATTTCCCACAGCTCGTTTTCTTTCACGCTTCTAGAATGTGAGAAATTCTGCAAATTATGCGCGTCGCTCAATCTTTTTTCAAGGCCTTGAGGTCGTAGCCCAATTCCTTCATTATTCTGTCGTCGTCGCGCCATTCGTCCTTAACTCTTACGTAAAGCGTTAAGAAAACCTGCGAGCCTATCATTTGCTCCAAATCCTTTCTTGCCTTCGTTGCGATTTGCTTGAGCATCTCGCCGCCCTTGCCGATAACGATTGCTTTATGGGATTGCTTTTCGCAAACGATGTCCGCGTCTATATCCACAATGGGCTGATTTTCTCTTTCCTCAAATTTATTGATATACACGCCTATGCCGTACGGCACCTCCTTGTCGAGAAGATACAACGCCTTTTCGCGTATAATCTCGGTCGCCATAAAGCGCATACTGCTTTCTGTATACATATCCTCGGGATACATCGGCACGCCCTCGGGCAACAGCTTTACAAGCTCGTGGAGCAACGGCTCGAGATTGTCCCCTTTCTTTGCCGAAATAGGAACAATGGCTTTAAGCCCTTGTATGCCGTTAAGCTTTTGAAGGGAGGCAAACATCGTCTCTCTCGTCACGCAATCCTCTTTGTTGAGCGCAACGACGACGGGAGCCTTTTTCGCGTTCTTTTCCAAAAATTCGTAATCCTCTCTTTGCAAGCCCTTTGACGCGTCTATAACGTAAACCACGCCGTCCACGTCCTTCAAGCTGTTTTCGACGGCTTGCATCATGTATTCACCGAGGTGATTGCGCGCCTTGTGAATACCCGGCGTATCTATAAGCACCATCTGATAGCCGTCGCCGTTTATAATGCCCAAAAGTTTATTTCTGGTCGTCTGCGGACGCCAGGAAACTATGGACACCTTCTCGCCCACC
This sequence comes from uncultured Bacteroides sp., assembly GCA_964624745.1. GTDB lineage: Bacteria > Bacillota > Clostridia > Christensenellales > CAG-917 > CAG-475. Next base: position 6,297 of record CAZUZK010000044.1, read on the forward strand.
AATGCGTTGGTAAGCGTCGATTTGCCTGCGTTTGCAAGTCCTGCTATACAAATAAAACCGCTTTTGAAATCTTCGTACATTTTTTCCTTTGTAGCACCGTTGTGCTGTTTTTTATCTCTGTCGTGATATATTTTTTCGTTTGCTCTTTGTTTTTTCTTATCTATTTAACCGTTATGACGTAAGCCTTCTATCAAGCCTTTTAGCTTGCGTTGCGTTAAGCGTCGCAAGTCGGAGCCTTATTCCCTGCTCCTTTTAGTTTGCGTTATGCCTTGTCATAGTCGTACGGTTCGGAGCTTTTCGATTAAGCTCTCAACGCGTTTTTGTTTTCGTTAAGCTCCGCTTATCTTTTCAAGCCCACCATAGCCATTATAGCTCTTTGGTGCTTGAGCATTTCATCCTCGTCGCTAGGCACGATATGGTCGAAGCCTAGTATATGCAAAAAGCCGTGACAAGCCAAGAAGCCAAGCTCTCTGGCATAAGAATGTCCGTACTCTTTTGCTTGCTCCTCCGCGCGCTGACGACATATCATAATCGAGCCGAGCATAACTCTTTTGCCGTCGTAATCGCAATCGGCAAATTTATCCTCCCCTACGGGAAGCGGCATTCTGTCAAAGCACGGAAAGCTCAACACGTCCGTAACCTTGTCCACGCCTCTTGCCTCGGCGTTCAACTCCTTTATCGTCTGCTCGTCCACAATCGCAATATCCGTCACAAAAAAGTTTTCTTGTCCCAAATGAGAAAAGCAAGCCTTTTCCACTTTTTTTATAAGAGCCTTTTCTTGAAGCCTTGCGCCGGAAATTCTTATCATACAGCCCTGCCTTATTTGCCGAAAGTACTCACTTTCTTTTTCTTTTCATAGCTGATTCTGCCATGGTGAATGGACGGAAGCACCTCGATAATCGTTTGCTTGATGGTTGCAATATCTCCCATCGTTATCGGGCATTCGTCAAATTGACGAAGCTCCAGCTTTCCGTCGACAAGCTTGTTTATACGCGCCTCGAATTCTTCCTTCGTATCAGGCATATACGCTCTCATTGCCGCTTCTATCGTATCTGCAATCATTATGATTGCGGCAATCTTCGTTTGAGGCTTCGGACCTGCGTAGGTGTATTTATCCTCTGCAAGCTCTCCGTCCTCCTTGAGCGTCAACGCCTTGCGGTAGAAATATCCCACTTGAGCGGTGCCGTGATGCTCTCTGCATATCGCGACGATTTCCTGCGGAAGTCTGTTTTGCTTTGCCAAAATTTCGCCGAAAAGCGTATGCGACGTAATCATGCTGACGCTGACCTCGGGAATCAGCTCGTCGTGCGGATTGTACGAGGACTGATTTTCGCTGAAGTATATAGGCGCTTTCAATTTGCCTATGTCGTGATAATATGCCGCGCATCTTGCCATATTCGGGTTTTCCCCGATTGCCGACGCGCAAGCCTCTGCAAGATTGCCGACCACAAGCGAGTGGTTAAACGTGCCTGGAGCTTCGCTCGCAAGACGCTTGAGCAAGGGGTTTGAAAAATTACAAAGCTCGTTGAGTCTGAAGTCGTCCGCAATATTGAAGATACCCTCGAATATCGCGACCAACGGCATAAACACAAGCGACGATGCGATGTTTGCGCCGTAGCACCACACGACGTTCCACAGCAAATTTATGCTAGTATCGCCCGAAGCGAGCGTAAATACAAGCACGAGAGGTTGCATAAGCAACGGCGTTGCCATAGACACCAACAAAAACTTCAAGCGAGTGAGATGTTTCTTTTCGTAGAAATTGGCAATCACCGCGCAAAGCGCGTTGCACACTATCGACGCAATAGCCGTAGACAGCTCGAATTTGTCGATGTTTATCATATACGACACCGCAAGCATAATGCTCACCACCGCCGTTGAAAGCGTCGCGGTTCTTCTGTCTATAAGCTCTATAAGCACAAGCGTCGCAAGCGCAATCGGCATTGCGTACAAATTGAGCGCGCTACTTGCCGCAAGCGACACGATAAACGTCAATACGACAAGTATTGTCGTAAGGTGAAAATCTCTCGTTGACGTTCCCTTATCTCTCGTGTATCTATAAACGCCTGCAAGCAAAAAAATCATAAGCACGGCGGACACTATAAATCTGCCTGCGGTGGCAAGCGCGTTTTGAGGCGTAAACGCACTCATAAAATCGCCTACCACAAACAACGCGAACAGCGTCATGGCAACCGCCGCCGAAACAGCCGTGGCAAAGCATTGGGCTATATACAATCTAACCTTATGTCTTGCAAATGCTTTTGCCTTTTCGGCTCTCGACAAATCTCTTACGTCGTCAATCATAATACTCTCCTACAAGCTTAACCGAGCTTTACTCGATTTCCCTTGCTTTTTCCGCTTTTTCGTATGCTTGTATTATTCTGGTCACAAGCTCGTGTCTTACCACGTCCTTTGCCGTGAGTCGGACAATCTCTATACCCTCCACGTCACGCAACACCTCGCTTGCGTCGGCAAGTCCGCTCGTAACGTTTTTTGGCAAGTCTATTTGAGTTATATCGCCCGTAACCACGATTTTACTGTTCTCTCCCATACGAGTGAGAAACATTTTCATTTGTTCTCTCGTGGTGTTTTGCGCCTCGTCGAGGATTATAAAGCTGTTTGACAGCGTACGTCCTCTCATATACGCAAGGGGTGCGATTTCGATACTACCTCTCTCGATATGTCTTTGATAGGCGTCCTGCCCCATCATTTCTTGAAGAGCGTCGAACAATGGGCGAAGATACGGATCTACCTTTTCGTTGAGATCTCCGGGCAGAAATCCCAGCTTTTCTCCCGCTTCAACCGCGGGGCGAGTGAGAATAATTCTGTCTATCTCTTTGTTTTTTAGCGCATACACCGCAAGCGCAACCGCAAGATACGTCTTGCCCGTGCCTGCAGGTCCTATGCCGAACACCACGCTACTTTTCTTTATAGCGTCAACGTATTGCTTCTGTCCGAGAGTTTTTGGACGAACCACCTTTCCGCGTGCGGTTATCGCAACCGTTCCCATAAGGTCGTTCACGTCAAAATCCTTTCCCGTTTTCGCATAGCCGATAACCACGTTAACCTGTTGTGCGTTCAACGTATGCTTATCGCAAAGTCTTTCAAGCGCGTTCATTGCTCTAAGCGCGCCGTCAACTTCCTTTTCCTCGCCGCTGATTTTCACGTCCGTGCCGTTGGCAAACAAATCCACATCAAAAGCGTCCGTGAGTCTTTCGATATTCTCGTCAAGCTCTCCGAACACGCTCATCATCGTATCGTAGTTTTCAAAATGTTTTTCATTTTGCACCTTCATGCAATCACTTCCTCCGCTTACGCTTTAGCGACTAGTTTTTGAATACGCTTTTGCAATCATGCCGTTAAGCCGCTATGCGATTTGTTCCTCTGCCTCCAAGGTGACCTTTACCATCATCGCGCTATTGTCGGGGCATTCTTTGAATGCGCCTTATTATGCCTTATCGGATTGCGTTTTTATGCAAGCGTTTCAAAGAGTGCGATTTATGCGACTAGTTTTTGAATACGCTTTTGCAATCATGCCGTTAAGCCGCTATGCGATTTGTTCCTCTGCCTCCAAGGTGACCTTTACAATCACTCCGCCGTCCGCTCGTTGCACGTCGTAATATACGTCAAGCACCCTTGCGTTTTGATTAAGCTCGGTGAGCAAAGACGAATACACGCTTCTTTTCATATCCTCCTCGGAAAGCGTGTTTTGCACCTCTTCGGTCAGGATTTCCCTGAATGTATAAGCGTATATCTTTACGGGAAGCAGAAATCCGAAATCGGATACCGCCACCGCCGTTTCGCACACCTCGTAGGGACTTGTCGGCATTTTGGGCGTTTTCCCGAAAAGGGAAAGCCTCGTTTGGGTGGTCTGCGCTCCGTAGGTCTTTACGATTTTATCGTCTGCAAAAAACAGACTTTTTTCGTAATACACCTTGCCGTAGGCATAGCCGCTTGCTTGACAGGCTATCCTTGCGTCGCCGTATTCAACGTAACCGTCTATTATCGTGTCGCCGACGTTTACAACGTCGCCGTAGCCCTTCACCGCCGTACCGCCCTCGACAATCACTCGCGTGATAACCGCGCGCTTTTTTGCCTGCACCTGCGAGCCTGAAAGCTCGACAAAGCTTTGCTTTGGCAATTCCGCCTTGACAATCACGTTGACGTGCGTGCCTTTAAGCGTCACGCTTGCATACGCCACGCCGTCGAGCGCGCTTAACGCGTTTTGCAGTGCGTTCAAAGAAAAGTCTTTCAGCCTGCCGCCGGGAGTTGCGCCCGTCCGACATAGTATGTCGTTTACGGAAGCGTTTAATGTATACCCGACCTTGCTTGTCATATCGACGCCGATATAGCTTGTGTCAACCCTCGTTATGTACGAGGAATACACCGCAAAGCCTACGCATATCGCGATAACGCCTATGAGTATTCCTACGCGTGCGAGAGTGCGCGCCAGCACGGGTGCGAACCCGCCCACGCTAATTATTTTATAATCATAGCATAAATTATCTAATAATGCAATAATCTTGTCGCATTGTTTACCCTCAACGCGAAAAGTCATACCGTCGTCAAGTCTTTTTACGCTCCTGACGGTGCATATCTTGGATATTGCGCTTATGCCGCGGACGGCGTTTTCACCGTATATTTCGATACATACGTATCCTAAATTGTCAATGTTCGCTCTCAGCCTCTCTAATGCCGATATTTCACGCGTCTTCCGTTTCTTTTTTCGTGCAATTATTTCCTTGTCTGCGCCCTTTATGGCATCGTGCTTAAATTTGCGCTCCGTAAATGCAAAAGTCGCTTGTCGTCTCGGTCTTTCATCGGAAATGACGTCCTGTTCATACGTCTTCCCGACTACCCTGTTTGATACCTTGTAGCTTCTCGAAAAGGGCGCATCCTTTATGCTTGCCGACTTGCGGTTCCTTTTGAAAGCGCGACCGAAAGAAAGGAGGCCTTTGTCCTTGCTTTCAGTGCCGAGGGTCTCTTGTCGTTTTGCTATACCGATTCTGTCATCGTTTCTGTTTTTGCCGGTATCTAACGGCTTATTTTCACCGTTTTGAGCAATCTTCTTCTTGTGTGAGGGAGTTCGCTTATCCACTGTGTTTTTATTGCGAAAATCGGCAGATTCCGCAGATTGTTTTCTCGTGTAAGAATTACTTTTTTTCAAAGCCGATTCCCCCTATAAGTCCTGCGACGTAAACGTCGCCGCCACCTATTTGAAGTAGGTTTAGCCCTTCGCCGTCAATCGTCACAACGTCGCCTATAAGGCTCAATTTCAAGCGTGTGTCCGAGGAATACAGTATCCTTTTTACACCGCTTATAACAAGCTTTTTTCTTGAAAGCATATTAAGCGTGAACGGCAAAAGCTCGCTCTTGAAATCAAGCTTCGATTTAAGTTCGTCTATAAACATAGTACACGATATTTCGGAATGCAAGAAATTATGTCGATAAATTTTTCGGCTCTTGCGAAATAACGACTTTTTTAGCGACTATTTAGCGGCTTTTTGAGAGGGTAAAATTTTGGATTTTGCTGTCGTTTCGTTATGCTTTTTAGGTTTTTTTGACAAAAAATCATTGATTTTGTCGCAAAAAATATTTAATAAAAGGCAACGGGAAAAGGTCATAAAATGAGCCTTTTCCCGTTGCAGACATATAG
>CAZUZK010000045.1:0-11771 GCA_964624745.1 uncultured Bacteroides sp.
ACCGCGCACGGCGAAGGCAACCTTCCCCGCGCTTGACCGCTTGACCCGTCAAGCCGTTGCAAGTGCCGATATGACAGAAAATCAAGCGCGCGTTTTGGATATGGCATATCAAAACGGACAGACCGCGCAGGACATCGCGGACGCGCTGAACATCAAACGCGCGACCGTATACCAAACACTATACCGCGCATATTACAAAGTGCTTGCGCGTATGGTTGAACTTGACCGCGACCTTCGCGCCTTCACGGAGGCAGGATATACGGCGGAGGACATTGACGAAATGCAAACAATCCTTCGCAAGCGTGCAAGGTGGTAAACAGAATAGGCACACCGCAGGAGGGGCAACGCGCCCCTCCTTTTTTTGCGTTCTGGTGACAGTTTACCAGATACCGCACACGGACGCGCCACACCGCACAGGGTGACATACAGCCGTGTGCGTGTATATGGGGCAACCGAACGGACGCGCCACACCGCACAGGGTGACATACAGCCGTGTGCGTGTATATGGGGCAACCGAACGGACGCGCCACACCGCACACTAAAAAGCCTGAACCTAATGCAGCTTACCGGAGGTTTCGGTAAACGGTCACAAGCCCGTGTAAATGCAGAGTGGGTTTATCATTGCGCCACCTTGAGGGCATACTTGAGGGGTACTTTTGCCATCAAAAGAAGGGTACTCTTACCACGAGTGCGGCTTCAACCGCCATAAGAGAAGGTCAGCCTAAAATTCTGAGAGTTAGGCTCAGAGTGCGCGGATACTGAACGCGGGTAGTATTGAGTTTTCGGCAATAGGTCATTTCCGTTATGACCGTAAGCGATATGAATAAGCGAAAGCGGATAAGTGTTAGCTCACTTATGCAGCATGGTTTCTGAGCAGCATTTGATAAAGCCGTTAAGCGATTTAGGTATCAAGGATGCCTCTATCGTGGTAGAGTTAGGTGTTATGCGTGAAGGCTTCAAGGAGGTATATAACGCAGATGTAAAGCGACCATGGGAATTACTTGAGCGAGCATGATTTGCCAATCAAAAAGTTTATGCGTGCAGGGGTCTACCCTTGCTACGCAAGTCTATATCGAGCGCAGTAGCTCCCAAAGGGTTACTGCGCTTCATTATGGGCTTGCCCATAAATTAAATCATAAAAGGAGTTAGAACTATGGCAACAAAAGACATTAAAGCCCGACTTCTTGCCGATTATGAGGCGAAAATCGCCGAGGTTAACAAGATTTGTGCCAAAGGCACCGCCGCAGAGGTTGAAGGCAAGCTCACCGAGCTGAAAAACATCGAAAACGATTACCGAGCCCTTCGTGAGAAGGAGGTTTTCGCTTCCTGTGCTGATGTGCATGAAGCACTGGTTCAGCACCACTTTACTACCATTTCCCACAAGAAGATTTCTGAGGACGGCGTTATGACCGGCGTCGAAAAGTCCGAAAAGATGGTTCAGATTGACCTCCGCAAGTTCTGCGAATACAAGAGTCTGGACATGGGTTGGTTCTATGAGATGCAGGCACTCAACAAACGCCTGACCCTGAAGGCTGCTACCGAGTTGGGAGTTTCCGCGAAGGAATTGAAATCCATCGACGACAGTTACAGTATGGATAAGCTGGCTGCCGAAATTGACCTTGGCAAAACTCCGACTTCCGATACCCAGTGCGTCAAGCATATGCAGAAGGTTTTGGACTCTCTTTCCGAAGGGGAAGGTCGTGTAAACAATCACGATTTGACCTATGTGTGGCTTTGCTATGCAAAGAAAAACAACAAAAACGCTCTGAGAGTTATTTGCTCCAAGCATACCATTCTCCAGAGTTTGCTGATGGATGTGTTCCATCGTGTTGTTACCAATGGCACTTACGGCGTAGACCACAAGAGGGTTTCTCCCACCGTTGAAGGTTCCGAAACCAAAACCGAAACGGCTAAGTCTAAGACCACCAAGAAGGTTGCTGAGGCTGAAACCGTTGTTGTCAAGAAGGGCGAAACTGCCGCCTAAAGTCCCTGATGCGGAGGGTTTTGCTCTCCGCGCCTAATGCGACTTGCAAGGTTTTGCAAACGGTCACAAGTCCGTATAAACGCAGAGTGGGCAGGGATTTGAAATTGAAATTGATTCCAGTTCGTGCTATAATTGACCAAGGTTAAAACGAGAGGAGTGTGAGAAGTCTGTACGAGTTTGGCGAGGTTTTTGAAGCCTTGTTGTATTCCGCTGTGACTGAGGGTAATGAAAACAAAGAGGTTGTACCCGAACGGTATGAGGTTCTGAGTCAGGTTTTCAATGAGGTTTCCAGCCTGATTGGGGCAGAACCGGAACTAAAGCTGTTCCCGAACTTTACTTCTGGAAGTGTTACTGTTGAGGTTCCTAAAATCCATTTGGATAAGGGCGGAGCTTTGAAACTTAAAGAGGTTCTGAGCAGATGCAACACATTCGAGATTTTGTCGTTAAATGACGGCAAGGTTAGAGCGTCCGTAACAGTTAAGGGCGTATTCAAGACAACTGAATAAGGATTTGAAGTCCAACCCAAGACCTACCGGTTTTCACTGGTGGGTCTTTTTTATGCCCCAAAAATGACATTCCAAAGTTTAAGGTTCTAATACAAAACGGGCTGTGGTCTCTTTTGCCAAGAGCAGAAGCTGACAAGTTCTCAAACTGAAAACGATTTGCCTAAACAGAATGTAACGGGTAGAGCCACCCTGATGAGTCGTTGAGGATTACGACGAAACCGCCACAAAAGGGCGGTCGGTGGAGTAAATGCTCCCAAGTTTTCAAAATTACATACGGAAAGGAGTGTTAGAATGACCAGATTTGAAGAAATCGGGGTCGAAATTCAGTACGGTGCAACCAGTAAGCGAAAAGCACAAGGAAGTTTCCGATACTCCTGTGATGTGTGCTGCAACAGAGGTATGCACATTGAATGTGATCGCTGTGCGATTGCCTATGTTCACAAGATTGTTGTGGAAAATTTTGAGGCTGAGGAGAAATTGCATAAGGTGCATACTTCACCTGCTATGGCGTAGTAGCTCAGTTGGTAGAGCAACTTCAGATGGCATAAATCCCATTGCGTATAATGCAATGGCTGTCCACAGGAAGCGTGCCGCCGGTTCGAGCCCGGCCTATGTCAACTCCAAGGCAAGGTTTTCTGCGACGAGCCTTGACGCAGCGTACCGTATGCGAAAAGAGTCCCGAAATGCGGAGGTTGAGGAATTAGCGCTGATTTCTTAATCTGGGCAGACACCATCTATATGATTATTAGAGACCCGCAGGGTGTCTGAAGCGGGAGAAATCCCCTCTTGCAAATCGGTTGCTTACCTGTTTCCAAGAGGGTTTTTCTAATGCAGCCAATGACGGTCACAAGCCCGTATGAGAAATGCAGAGTGGAAAAGTTTTTCAACAGAAATGGAGGTGTTCAGATGGCTGCAATTATTCCCGTTGAGGAAATCAGAAAGTTCTACAATGAAAATCGATTGTCTCTGCAAAAAGAATATCGTCTGGTTGCGAATCAAGAGGATGCCGAAATAGAGATTTACCTCACAGAAGAAAATGGCTGTCCGTACTTTAACGTTGAGATGGACGGCAGCATAGAATACGAGGCCTCGGCAAGCTCCGCCTTGGAAATCGAAAAGGTTTACACTCAGCTCTTGAATCTTTATATCTGCGAGGAAGAAGGTGATTTCAGTGTAGACGATCTTGAGCGCATCGACGAAATCAATTTTGCCACCTGCGATTACCTGTCAACTTTGTTGGAGTGTGATCCTGAAAACTGTTTGGATGAAAGTGACATTGAAGAGATTTCCTCTCTTGTTGAGGAAATTATTTACAATGAATACGGTTTGTCCGTTCGTCATCCGACAGAAGATGGAGGAAGGGTTATTCAATACCCATATTCTGAGGAGGTAGAGTAAATGCATCCAATTATCGTCGTCCTTCTGATTATCTATGCGGTGTGTAATCTGTTCACTGCAAAATGCTGGAGCGCAAAAGAAATGAAGCGTGATTTCATCGATGGACAATGCCTTGTCGGTAAGATTTTCGCAAATATTTTCTATGCACCGGCATGGTTCCTGAAAGGCGTTCGGATTGTTGTCCTTGCAACTATCAGGTAAATGGAGAGGTGTTCGAGTGGTTTAAGGAACCGGTCTTGAAAACCGGCGACGGGAGACCGTCCGTGGGTTCAAATCCCACCCTCTCCGCCACCGCCGCATGGCGACTTTTGCCGAGATGTCATAGATTTCGGTTTCCTTTCCAAGGTCAGGCGGGTAACCGCCTGGTCTAATGCAGCTTTGGGTTCCCAAAACGGTTGCAAGCCCGTGTAAATGCAGAGCAGACCAAAACGGTTTACTACCAGTGTGGTAGTAAACCACTTCAAAAGTCCTTGATTTACAAGGGTTTTCGGGGCGTTCCCCTTAAAGAGAATCTCTGTATTTTCAACGCAGAAAAAGAGCTTGACTCACCAGAAGGGAAAAGGGAGGTAATGATAATAGGAGACAAGATTTACACGCATGATGAAGCGATGCTGATTGTCGAAATGTTCGAGGATGTCCTTAGTGCCTATGACATATCAATTCCAAGTCCTGAAGATGATGAAAGAGAATCGGACAACATGATTGGTTTGTACGGGAGCACCTACAGTGACCTTTTGGATTCGGTAGAAGATAAGTTAATCGAAATCCTTAACAAACACGAGCAAAATTGTGAAATCGTTCAGGGCGAGTTTTCTGGTACGGTTTAGTTTAGATGCTGGTGTAGCTCAGTTGGAGGAATTTCTCATGTATGAAATCAGACGAGTTAGAGACCATATTGAGGTTTTCCTCAATGGTGAATTTCAATTCAGCGCAGACAATATGAAGGAGGTGGAAGAAGAACTTGATGGAAGTATTTAGCCGGGTTGTTCAACCCACTACATCTATGAGGGTTACAATAACCTACAGAGCAGACGGACGGCTTTCCCTTGTCGGTTCTGGCAGACATGGTTCCGGTCAGGTTTACGAACACCTCGCCGAAGATAACCCTGCTCCAGAGTTCACAAAAGAAGACTGCATCCGCCTAATGCAAGTTTGGCAACGCTGGCATCTTAACGATATGAGAGCCGGCACGCCAAAACAGGAAGATGCAGTTCGCAAATGGAGACAGACTGCCGATGATACGAGCTATAGTGAAGCCTGCAAAATGCTTGAAAGCATTGGACTTTTGACAGATAACGGATATCGCTATGGCAGTCGCTGGCTTAAAGAGGATGTTCCTGAAGAAATTTTGAAATGGCTCTTTACACTTCCCGGAACCGGTCATACATATGCCGAGGTTTACACCCCGGAAATCAATCTAACTGACCTTGACGCTGTTCTTTTAGTGTAGCAAATAGGTATCAAAATCAGCAAATAAATCCGCTGTATGCCCATTATTGAACTGGTGGGATATAGATATACTCTTTTTCTTTTTACTGAGCATGAGGGCATAGAGAACTCATGCTCTATGTTCTGAATGGCTCCACTTCCGCAGAAGTTATCTCTGCAAGTTCAGAACGGGGAGAACCGAAAGGTTCAAGCTAACGGAGTACATACTAAATTGGGCAAAGCCCAGAACGAAAGGAAGATTTCACTATGGCAAAAATCACTATCGCTGGCGACTCCATCGTTATCGCTTCCGGCAAGACTCTGGAGCAGATCAAGGATCTGGAGAAGTATCGCCCTAAGGCTCTGTGTCTGTACGAGACCGACGAGGATGGCAACAAGGTTGAGGTGTTCCGTGTCGCTTCCGGTACCACTGGCATCATCAACATGAACGGTGCGGTTTTCGCTTCTGTCACCCATGACGACCAGAAGCTGGCGACCATTACCATGCCCATTCCCACCGGCACCGACAATGCGGTCGACTATGCTGCCGAAAAGATTGGTGTCGCCATCACCATGCTGAATCGTGTTGAGGCTCAGTTCGACGAGGCTATTGCCGCTGTTACTGCTGAGAAGGCTGCGGTTCGTGAGTGTATCACCGTTGCCTGCTGATCGAAAGCAGAAACAACTGGGGTCGGGTGGGGTTTCCACCCGGCTCCTAACCACCAAATAAGGGTTTTACAACCAAATCAAAAATCATGAATAAAAAGGAGATATCATTATGATCCGTGCTACTATTGGTAACAACCTGAAGCGTAATGCCTACAATCTGACCCCTAACACCACCCTGCGTGCCGCTATGGAGCAGGCAGGCGTTGACTACACCTCCGGCATGACCACGCTGGATGGTTCCACCCTCGGCCCTGGTGATCTGAATAAGACTTTTGCCGATTTTGGCTTCGACGGCAGTGAGGGTCACGACAAGTGCTTCCTGCTCAATGTCGTTAAGGCTGACAACGCCTAAGTACATAACGAACAGGGTTCCCATCTGAAATACGGTGGGAACCCTTAATCTTTGAGTAAAGGAGCAGGCTATGTTCAATAAAACTATTACTGGTCTGACTCTCACCAAACAGGTCGCCGACGGTCTGTTCCTTAACATCAAAGGACAGGACTACAGGGGCGATGTTTCCTTCTTGGCGACCCTAAGAGCCCTTATGTATAAAAGGGTTCCGAAAGAAGAGTCAATTCGCCTCCATGTCACTGGTACTAACTATGCAAAGAGAGATGTGGAGGCTGCGAAACCCAAGGATGCAGTTCGTGCATTTCTGAGAAATACAGAAATCCAGTCTGGTGTTCCGGGTTCGTTGCACATACACAGTTTCAACAGCGCATTCGATGACGACAATACTGCCTGTTTTAATGCGCTGGATAATGGTGGCGTCAATGCTGCTCTGGGCGGAAGTTATTCTGCACTTCCTGATGTAGCAAAGTTTCTGGAGCAGAGTGGTAAGGTTCGTGCTCGTGTTTACATCAGTGCAGAACGAAAGTCCGCTTTGATTTTCGTTGAACGCCTTGATCTTAAGAGATGGCATCTTCTGCAATCCCTCATTCCTCGCTATCTTCCATGGTATGTGGAAAACAAGCCTCTCGAAAATGAAGAAATCGCACTTCTCCGTTCTCTTAGTAAACGATATGCACCTGAGTACACCGAGCTGATTGAAGGAGTAGCAAAGCGATTTGATTTCCGTACTCAAGCAGTTCGCAACGCACTCAGAGGATTTGAAACTGCTTTTGAAAGAGATAAGCTGAATAATGTGCGCCGGCAGCTTGAAGAGAATCGACAGAGAGTAGAGAACTTGGAGCAACAGTTCCGGGATCTCTATGTTCGTATCGAAGATCTGACAACGCAGGAGCTTGGGTTAGTTGCCAAGATGAGAGATGGTGTTGACGATACCGAAGACACCGAGTTCATGGAATACTTCATGTGCAATAAGTCTCTGAATCTGGTGAATGTCAGTGGCGGTCAGATCGAGTTTATTGTTAACACTGTGATTTCAAGTTATGACCCCGAAGTGGTTGAAAGCGCACTGGATAAAGTCGGAAGAAGCTTCTTCTATCGTCATTGGGAGACTGGTAATAAGTACGCAAATAAGGAAATGACCGATGAGCGCATTCATCGTTTGGTTAAGGCTTTGTTCCTTGACGAAACTCTGAGACTGCGTGTCTGCGCTGCATATCGGTTGAATTTCTCCGACGGTGGATACAGAGGTTTGAGGAATTACAGTTTCCCGACCGAGTATCTCATCGATCACACACCTAACCAGCATATCCAGTATTATGGATGCTTGGGTAACAATGAGCGTTACATTCGTGAAGCTATGAGAAACCGTGATTACATTGCGGCTGTCAGCAACTGCTGTGCTTCTGCTTCCAATGCAAACTTTACCGAAGCAAATACCGGTACTTTCTTCATGCAGAAGATTTGTGCAAACGATGCAGGAAAGATTATTCAGATGCCAGATGGTTCCACTATGACACCCTTGGATGCGGTTAAGTGGCTGGAGGCACAGGATGCGGAAAAGCAGAAGAAAAAGGAGGAGACAAATGAGTAAGCCGATTAAGCTCACTGACGAACTGATTTCTGCAATTACAGCAGAGTTCGTCGAAACTGTCAAAAAGGCAAAGATGTCTGATGGCAAGGTCAACTATACCAAGAACTTCAAATGGGAGGGCGATGAAAAGGCTCAGATTGTCTTCTCCGCAGTGGCATACGCCAAGATGGTTATGCTCATCCAGGGGTTTGAAACCGAGGTTGCATGGCACGGTGTGGTCTTCCGCGACGAAAAAGAGCCTAATCGGTTCTACATCTCCGATATCATGGTTTATCCTCAGATCGTCACAGGCGGCACAGCCAACACTGAGCAGATTCCCTATCAGAATTGGTTGTATGCCCATGATGACGAGGTGTTCAACAACATTCGTATGCAGGGACATTCCCATGTTAGCTATTCCACGAACCCGTCTTCTGTGGATATTGTTCATCAGGAAAAAATCCTGAGCCAGATCGATGACGATATGTTCTATATCTTCATGATTTGGAACAAGAAGTTTGAAAAAACCATTAAGATTTATGATCTGGCAAACAACACTCTGTATGAGACAGGAGATGTGGAAATCTATATTGGCGATGAGGGATGTGACCTAAATGCCTTTGTAAAGGTTTCAAAGGAACTGGTTAAAATCCAGCCCACGACCTATGGATATAACTACGGCAAGCAGCAGGTGGGATTCCAACCCCAAAGCCAATCCGGTTCCAATAAGGGCGGTAAGAGCAAGCCCAAGGACAGCAAAAAGGACAAGCCGGATATCGGAAGTTCCGGTAGAAATTATAACTATGGCGGTTACTATGGAACCGATGATGACGACGATCAGTACGGTATCTACGGCTACGGTGACCGCTTTCAAAGATAAATAAGAAGGGAGACTGACCAAATGGCTATGGATTTGTCCAAGTCTTACGACTTTTTCAAGCCTGATATGCTGACATCTCGTGTCCATATCATCGGCTGTGGTGCAATCGGATCGACCGTTGCCGAGAATCTGGTTCGATTCGGCATTACCAAAATTACGCTCTATGACTTCGATAAGGTTGAAGCGCACAATATCGCCAATCAGATGTTTCGTCAGACCGATATCGGCAAGATGAAGATTGATGCTCTCGCAGAATATCTGTGTGAGATTAACCCTGACTGCGCTGAGGATCTTAAGTTGGTTCCTGATGGTTGGACAGGTCAGCGGCTTTCCGGTTATGTTTTCCTTTGCGTGGACAATATCGACCTTCGCCGTGAGATTGCCACCAAGTGTCAGGAGAATCCCTATGTCAAAGGTATGTTTGACTTCCGTATGCGTCTGACTGATGCTCAGCACTACGCTGCGGACTGGACAAACAAGAAGATGATTGAAGACTTCATCAAGAGCATGGCGTTTTCCCACGAGGAGGCAAAGGAAGAGACTCCTGTTTCTGCCTGTAATGTTACTTTGTCTGTGGTTCCCACAGTCAGAATGATTGTGGCCTGCGGAGTTTCCAATTTCATCAACTTTGTCAAGGGCGGGAGTCTGCGTAAACTTATCCTTATTGATGCCTTTGGACACACGGTTGATGCGTTCTAAATAAAAAGTGAAAGGAGTGGCGGTTATGCCTTATATCGCTGATTTCCCTGTTGGGACTAAGATTAAATTTGGTGCTTACAGCGTTAGCGGAGAAGCTCCGCATAAAATTCGCTGGGTAAAGGCACATCACGATGGCACGATTCTGAGTGAGTACATGGAAGACCAGTGTGCGTTTGATGCCAAGGAACCCGATAACCCGGACGAATACCGCAGAAGTTATGGCAACAATCGTTGCTCCGTAAGTAACCTGCAGCAGTTTCTCAATGCGGAAGGTGAGAACTGGTTTCAGCAAAAGCATGGTTGTGATACCGCTCCAATCGACCGGCTGATGTACAACGGTCGATGCGGTTACGACCACAAACCCGGTTTCCTGCACTACTTTGAAAATTGGGAGATCGATGCCATCGAAGATTCGGAAGTCGTCACCGCACTACCAAGAAAGGATATTCGCCCAGATGGGGAAAAGTCTGAAACCATCTATGCCAAGCTGTTTATGCCCTCTAAAACGAATCTTGGGGCAGGAAAAGAGAATGGAGTCGATGAGGGTGAAATCTGGGATTTATTCGCAACTGGCGAGTACAGTCGTGAGTGCAGGTTTACCCAAGAACTGTATGAGAACACTCCGAACGACGACAAGCCTGAAGATGTGGATGAAACTTGGTACTACTACCTGCGCTCCCCCCACTCTGGCACCCCGTGCAATGTGCGTTGCGTCGATCGCGGTGGCGATGTCAGCAGTGCCAGCGCTTACGACGGTTGTTTGGGTGTTCGCCCCGCTTTGAAACTCAATCCTGAAATCCTAATCTCGGACGAACCAGACGATGAAGGTTACTACGAGGTTCTCAATGCCCCTCAGGAGATCATTGAGATTGATGAAGATGTGTTCTTCGCTATCTTGAAAACTAAGTAAACGAGATCTGTAATGCATTACTTTCCTTGTGAAGGTGCTTTGTATTGTAAATCAAAGTTACGATTGGCCGGGTGGAAGATACTGCCTGCGAACACCGGTAAGCCAGGCTCACACCTCCAGTGTAAACAGGGCGACCTCAAAAAGTCAAGCACCTCTCTCGAAATTCCACTCTCAAAGAAGCCAAAGAAGACCCCAATCCATCAGGGTTAGGAGCCTGACAACAACCCAAAACTTTATAAAATACATCAACGAAGATGACTTCAAGCTCAACCAGAACCGTATCCTGAGCTGCCTCATCTCATCAGTTGTAATGTAGATTACAGATAACGAATAATGAAAAAGGAGGTTTCGAAATGCCTTACATCACGCTGATGCAATCGCCGATTTTTCATCAGATCACATTTGATGAAATTATTTCGGGGAATGTTAATCTTGCAAATATGGTTAATCCTAACGAGACAAATACTCGTACCTACTTCGCAAAAACTTTGACCCCAAAGTTTATTGAGCGTTTTGATATTGATGCAATGATCGCCACGCTGGAGGAGTTCTGCAAGGCAAATGAGAAGCTTTATGAAGCAAAACGCAGTGACCTTTACGACAAATTCTATATCCCCAAGAAGTCCGGCGGTTTGCGAGAAATCAATGCTCCTCAGCCTGCGCTGATGAATGCATTGCGAAATCTTAAAACGATTTTTGAGACTCAGATGTTTGCTCTCTATCATACCAGCGCATTTGCATATGTTCCGGGAAGGTCTACTATCGATGCTGTAAAACGCCACCAAAAAAACGAGAGCCATTGGTTCCTTAAAACCGATTTCTCAGATTTCTTTGGCAGCACTACACCGAGCTTCTTGATGTCTATGCTATCCAGAATTTTCCCATTCAGTGAGATAGTCAAGAACCCTCGTGGCAACAAGGCTCTGACAAAAGCATTGGATCTTTGTTTTCTAAACGGAGGACTTCCGCAGGGAACTCCTATTTCCCCCATGCTCACCAATTTGATGATGATTCCCATTGACCACCGTATCAATAACTGCCTTAGAGACTATAAGGGTAATCATTATATCTATACTCGCTATGCCGATGACTCTCTCTTCTCAAGCCGAAAGGGCTTCGATAAGGACGAAATCATCGGCTTTATCAATTCTACCCTCGCAGAGTTTGGTGCTCCATTCAAAATCAAGGACGAGAAGACTCGCTATGGGTCTCGCGCTGGGAGTAACTGGAATCTGGGTGTGATGCTCAATAAGGATAATGAAATTACCATCGGATACAAGAACAAACAGCGTTTCAGGGCGATGATCTCCAACTATATTCTTGACCGCAAGAATGGGAAGCATTGGGAACTGCACGATGTACAGGTTCTCCGTGG
>CAZUZK010000046.1:0-11176 GCA_964624745.1 uncultured Bacteroides sp.
TTTACTCTTGTTGTTGACAATCGTTATTGTCGCAACCACGTGTTTTGTTCTGGCGGCTTGCGGTGACACGTCCGACGACGATCCGAAGAAGTACGTTTATACGGTTACGTTTTACGCAGACGATTCCGTTTATGACAGACAAACTGTTACCAACGGCGAAACGGTGACGTTGCCCGAAGACCCGGAATTCATGTGTGTAGTCTTTGACGGTTGGTATCTCGACGAAGAGCTTACAAACAAATTTGACGAATCGCAAAGCATAACGCAGCACACCAACCTATATGCAAAGCTTACCGAAAATCACACTCCCGTCGTAGACGCGAAATTAGATCCGACCTGCGGAGCGGACGGCTTGACGGAAGGCTCTCACTGCGAGGTTTGTGAAAAAGTGTTGGTCGAACAGCAAACAATCCCCGCCACGGGACACGATTATGTGGACGGCGTATGCTCCAAGTGCGGATATTTCGACACGGGACTGACGTTTGAATTATCAAGCGACGGCACAAGCTGTTACGTTAAGAACGTTGGTACGTTCACAGGTTCGGAACTTGTTATTCCGCGCGCAAACGGCGACGGTAAACCTTGTGTCGGAATCGGTAGCAATGCCTTCCAGGAATGCAAAACGCTGACGAGCGTAACGGTACCCGATTCGATAAAATCAATAGGCAGTTGTGCCTTCCTTAGATGCACAAACCTGAAAACGGTTACCCTCGGAAACGGTATAACCGAAATACCAGGATCTGCCTTCTGCTATTGCGAGAGTTTGACGAGCATAGCACTCCCCGACGGCTTGAAGAGCATCGGCGAAGACGCCTTCCGGAATTGCACGAGCTTGACAAGCATATCGCTGCCTACAAGTCTGACAAGCATAGAACGTGCTGCCTTTAGTGGTTGCAAGAGCTTGCAAAGCGTTGATATTCCCTACAACGTGACAAGCATCGGCGAAAACGCCTTCTTGGCAAACTGGGAGCTTAAATCGCTTACGCTCAGCCCGAATCTTACAACCATCAGCGAAAGCGCCTTTTGGGGCTGCATTCGCTTGACAAGCGTAACAATCCCCGACAAAGTGACGGAACTTGAGAACCAAGCTTTTCATGGTTGCCGCAATTTGGTGTCGGTTACGCTCGGCTTAAATGTTAAGAGCGTCGCCGATAGTGCCTTTGAAAATTGCGACAAGCTTATAGAGGTCTACAACAGATCCTCTCTAGACATACACACGGGCGACGAGGGCTTCGGCGGCGTTGCGCAACACGCAAAGAACGTTTATACCACTGAAGGCAACAGTTACCTTAAAACCGACGAGAACGGCTTTATGACATACGACCAAATCAACCTTGTTGCTTACGTCGGCAACGAAGCCGACATCACGGTACCGGCGGAGATTAGAAATATATATCCTTATGCCTTCCGAGATAACAACATCATTAAAAGCGTAGTCGTGCAAGGCACAAATCGAGTGGGACAAGAAGTCGTCATCGGCGACGGTGCGTTCCAAGACTGTACAAACTTGAACTACGTCGAACTTGGATACGGCGTTACACAAATAGACCACGCCGCTTTCTTTGACTGCGACAAGCTTCGCGGTATCACCATTCCTTCGTCGCTCACCTATATAGGAAATGACGCATTCGGCGACTGCTATCAGCTTGTCGAGGTGTTCTACACCGGAAACGTCAGCCTGTCCTTGACGGCAGGAAGCGACTCTTACGGCGGTATCGCATACTACGCAAAGAATATCGGCGGCAGCAAAGAAGGTAGCAAGGTTACAACGGACGAAAACGGCTACGTGATTTACAAAGAATACAATTCGCTTTATCAGCTCCTTGTCGATTACGAAGGCAACGAAACCGAGCTTACCCTGCCCTTCGGAATAACCGAAATAAACACAAGAGCATTTGTGGACGATGCGGCAATAACAAGCGTCATCCTTCCCGACTCGATAGACGCCATAGGCGACTACGCTTTTTCTGGCTGCACCAGCTTGACGAGCATCGACCTTAAGGGCTGTAAAACAATAGGCAGGTCTGCTTTCAATCTCTGCGAAAGCTTGGCTAGCATAACAATCCCCGACACGGTGACGTTGATTGACGATTATGCCTTCCAAAGTTGCAAGGCATTGGCGGATATAACACTACCCGACGCCTTAGCAAACATTGGCTTCAATGCCTTCCAAGGTACTGCATGGTACAACAATCAACCCGACGGCTTGGTGTATATCGGCAATGTTGCATATATATACAAGGGTAATGACGTAGATAATCCTCAAATAGTTCTTAAAGAAGGAACAATCGGCATAGCCGGTCGTGCATTTTCCAATCACTCTGCTATTACGAGCATAACGATTCCCAACAGCGTTACAAGCATAGCCGCTTCCGCATTCAACGGTTGCTCCGGCTTGACGCAAATCTATTACAACGGAACCATCGAACAATGGAACGCCATAGAAAAACCGCGCTTTGCTTGGTGCGACTATTCGATCACCTACACCGTCAACTGTACCGACGGAACCCTTGAGGAATCGACTACAGAATACAGACGAGTCTAAAATCTATATCGGCATTGACAAAAGCGACGGTTTATCCGTCGCTTTTGCATTGTTTATTATTTTTATTTGATTTTTACGCAATAAAATCGCTTATTCTCTTTCTTTGTCGTTGTATGCGGTAAGCTTCACCTTATTCTCGTCCTTATCCAACACGTAGGTGTTGTCAAGCTGCGAGCGAAGATTGCCCACAACGCTTTGTATATATTCCTTGCGAAGCCTTGCTTGCTCCTCTTTTTCTTCTTCCGTCAAACCTACGGTTTTAGATTTTTTTGCCAACTCGTTTATTCTTGCGATATTCAACATAAGCTATTCTCCTTTTATCTTTCGGTGTGCCAGTCAATGGGATTGCGCCCGTGCTTTTTTAGAAACTCATTGCATTTTGAAAAGTGCTTGCACCCGAAAAACCCTGCGTATGCCGATAGCGGCGACGGATGCGGACATTCCAGCACAAGATGCTGCGGCGATGTTATCAACGCCTTTTTTGAACGAGCATTGCCTCCCCACAGCATAAACACAATCGGCTCCTTGCGCGCGTTCAGCTTTGAAATAATACTGTCCGTGAGAATTTCCCAGCCCTTGCCCTTATGCGAATTAGGTTGTCCCTCTCGCACGGTAAGCACTGTGTTGAGAAGCAATACGCCCTGCTTTGCCCATTCAACCAAGTACGGAGAGTTGTTGCAAATGCCGGTATCGTCCTCTATCTCCTTAAAGATGTTGACAAGCGACGGCGGAGCGGGTACGTTCGGCTTAACGGAAAAGCACATTCCGTGAGCCTGCCCTGCGCCGTGATACGGGTCCTGTCCCAAAATCACAACGCTCACGTCCTCGTACGCGGTATATTTCAAGGCGTTGAAAA
Source organism: uncultured Bacteroides sp. (assembly GCA_964624745.1). GTDB lineage: Bacteria > Bacillota > Clostridia > Christensenellales > CAG-917 > CAG-475. Next base: position 3,402 of record CAZUZK010000046.1, read on the forward strand.
TATCGTGCATATCCGGATATATCCTGCGACTACGATATTCCTCCGCCAAAAAAGCGCGAAGCTTAAGGTAGCTTTCGCTTTCAAAATCCTCTTTTAATATGCTGTCCCAGCTGTTTCCTATGTGTACCATGCCTATATTATATCACACAATTTGCAATGCGCAAGGTATATAAAAGCACTCTTTAAGACATACTATCATCAATCCCTAAACGGGATAAAAAATACGGGGAAACCCGATAAGGAGAAATTATGGCAAAATCCAATTCTACCAAAAAGCAAACGAGAAAGCCCGAGGGTTGCCGTTGCGACGAACAAAAGAGCAAATCCAAGTCCGACGTCAAAACCGCAAGCGATTGCAAAAACTGCAAATAACGAGCCAACTCGCATTTGCAACGTCGAGAATCGGCAAAAGTAAGCTTTTGCCCCTTCTCGGCAACAGACGCGCACAGACGTGCGCGTTTTGCGTTCTTAAAGCTTGCGTGCGTCTGCAATTTTGCGCTTGCCTCGGCATAGTCCGCCGTTTTTTATCGGCTTAATTTATTTATCTCACTTAAAAAAATTATATTTCGATTTTGTCTTGTAAAAACCGCCGTATTGTTTTATAATATATATCTGCTCAAAGAAAACAACGATACCATCGGAGGCACCTATGGATAGGATTTACACCGTAGACATCAACGGCTACAAAGTCGATTTGCCGATACTTCCGCTCCCCAACGGAATAAGCATCTGCTTTTTCAACCTACACGGAAATCAAGAACTTACCGAATTTTGCGGTAAGGAACTTGCAAAACTGATTGAGGGTTGCGACGTTGTGTTAACCGCCGAATCGAAGGGCTTGCAATTAAGCCACGTTATCGCGCGCGAACTCGGACACAAATATTACGCCGTATGCAGAAAGTCCAAAAAGCTCTATATGCAAGACGGCATAGAAACCGAAGTGAAATCCATAACCACCGGACATACTCAAACTCTTTATTTATCTCGCCATGACGCCGAGCTTCTCAAAGGCAAAAAGGTTGCGATTGTAGACGATGTGGTTTCCACCGGCGGAAGCCTTCGCGGACTCGAGCAAATAGTAAATCTTGCCGGCGGAACAATATACAAAAAAGCATTCGTGCTTGCCGAGGGAGACGCGGCAAAACGAGACGACATTGTATATCTTGCAAAAATCCCCATTGTCACGGATTGACGAAAAACGGCGTTTAAGACGCCGTTTTATATGTGTAAAACACGTTTATAAACACTTTCTGTTATATGCCTGAATTATTAATGCCTGCGGGCAATCTCAAAAAACTCAAGACCGCTTTTCATTTCGGAGCCGACGCCGTGTATATCGGCGGCAAAGCGTTTTCGCTACGCGCCTACGCCGACAATTTCACAAACGACGAAATTTTAGAGGGCGTGAATTATGCGCATTCGCTCGGCAAAAAGGTTTACGTCACCGTAAATATTTTTGCAAAAAATTCCGATTTGGAGTCCGCAACGGAATATTTCCGTTTTTTAGAAAAAGCAAACGTTGACGCCGTTCTTATAAGCGACGTCGGGCTTGTTTCCCTTTGCAAATCGGTTGCCCCCGCCCTTACGATACACCTTTCCACTCAAGCCAACACCACCAATCTTCTCGCCGTTAGATTTTGGCGCGATTTGGGCGTGAAACGCGTTGTTTTGGCGCGCGAGCTAGGGCTTGAAGAAATACGCGAAATACACGAAGCCGTGCCGGATATGGAGCTTGAGGCGTTCGTACACGGCGCAATGTGCATGAGCTACAGCGGCAGATGTCTTTTGTCCTCTTATTTCAGCGGCAGAAGCGCAAACAGGGGCGCCTGTATTCAACCGTGCAGATGGGGCTATCGCATCACCGAAACCGAACGTCACGCAGACAAACCCCTTGACGTCGAACAGGACGAGAACGGAACATATTTTATGAACAGCCGAGATTTAAGGCTTTTGTCACATATTCCCGAGCTTGTCGAAAGCGGTATAATCTCTCTCAAGGTCGAAGGACGAATGAAGAGTGAGTTTTACGTGGCAACCGTCGCCAACGCATATCGCCACGCCATAGACGAATACGCTCGAAGCGGTCGCATCGAAAATGCGGATAAATATAATGCCATGCTGGAAACCGTTGCGCACCGCACCTATACGGACGCATATTTCCAAGGCGACAATTTGGATACGGTATGTCTCACCGAGGGACAATCCCCCGAAAAATACGTGTTCACCGCCGTTGTCTTGAAGCGTGAGAACGACGTCGTAACGGTTGAAATGCGCAACAGATTTGCAAGTGAAGACGTTATGCGCGTGCTTTCCCCGAGCAAAAACAACGACAAAACGTTTATCGTCAAGGACATCGTACACGTGGCTGACGGAACGCCGACAAACGACGCAAAGCTTGTCCAGCACGAGTATTCCTTTGTCTGTCCCCTTCCTCTCGATGTCGGCGACATTTTGCTTAAAGACAAACTCCTTTAGTCTTCACTCGCGCAATACACACCGACACCGCGTTCTCTTGTAATTGCCGGCTTTTATTGTTAAAATATCGTTACTAATATATAATTATTATATATAAAAGAGCGTCGCAAAAATTGCAACGCTCTTTTTTGTTTTACTTATCGTTTATGCCATTGCGGTTTCCGCTTGCGGCTCGGTATTTTCCGTCGGGTTTTCGTCGGGTGAGCCTGCGCCGTATTCCTCCGCAGCCTTTGCTCTCATAATGCGGTCGCGAGAGACTTCCGTTCTCTTGCGAGTTTTTTCGCCCATATCTCTGCATACGCCTGCAGCTATAACAAGCACCGCGCCGATTGCGCCGAACAGCACCATCCAGTCACGCAAACCGACGACGTTGATAACCGCCATAAGGAGATTGTCGCTGTCAATCCACGTTGCCTGCATATAGCCGAGCATACCGTACGGAGCGTTCATCGGGAAGATGTTGATAGCAAGGTCGCCGTTGTCGTCAAGGCACAAGCCGACCGTCAAAGACGCGCCGCCTGCCGCCGCCTGGATAACCTCTGTAAGGTCTTCCTGCATAAGTCCGCCGAGCGAGTCGATAAGGGACGGGAGCGCATTGAGAACGTTTTGAATAATACCCCAAATGCTTTCGCCTGCAAGAGCCTCGATGTCGAGTGTCGTCAAAGCCATCGGATCGCCGAGCATATCGAGGACGAGCCATTGCATCGGGCGCTTCGTAACGCCGTTTTCGTACATCATCCAACCGTCGTCGTTGAAGCCGTACTTCACGGTAATTGTCTCGCCGTTTTGGTCAACGAGCTTTCCCTCGTAATCGAACGTACCGCCGTTCTTCACGTATTCGTCAACGAGATCGGGGTCGTACAGCTGATACAGGCAGTTGTTGTCTTCCGTGTAGTAAACCTGTCCGTCGCCGTCGTACGAGCCTTGCGTATAAGACCAGCCCTTGTTGAGGATAAGGCGAAGCACAACGGGTATCGTCATACGTCCGTCGAGCTGTGCGTACAGCAAAAGCGGATCGTCAAAGGTAAGATAGCCGTCTTGGTTGAAGCTGTCGTAGTTGCTTTGGAACAACGCCTTGAAGCGTTCGTTCTTGAAGCCTTCCTTGAGCAATGCTTCGTAATCGAAGTTGGTATAAACGTAATCCAACACCGCGAGCGTGAACGCGCGTCTTTCTACGGAGTTGTTGAACGCATAGTCGTAATCGTTGAGAGTATAGTTGTTATAGATAAAGCTAAACATCTCATACTTTCTCGGCTCGTTCTTTTCCATAGCGTCGATAACCGTTTGGATAGCTTCGACGTCGGCATAATCACGCATATAATTGTCGTAGGAAGTTTGAATGTCCTTGTTGTTGTAGCTAAGGAAAACGCCGTTTTGCTCTTTGCGTTTGGCAAGCGTGTTATAGGAGAAATCTCCGTGATCCGCGACGTTGCCGTTCTCGTCGTAAATATTCAGGTTGCCGTTAAGCACGTTATACATGATGAGATCGCGTTCGAGCTTTGCGTTCTTCTCTGCCTGCTCTGCGCCGTTATAGTACAAGTCGTCGCAGTACAGCGTTCCTTGCGTAAGGTGAGCAATGACGTCCGGAAGCACGTATGTGAGAAGCAAGCCGAAGCCCGTCGTCAAGCATACGAATGCGATGAGAATCTTGACGGTTTGCGTTCTGATACTGCTCTTCGAGTTCTTTCTCGACACGACAAGCACCACCGTCATAAACACAAGACCGAGAATGCCAGCGAGAATAACGCCCACAAACGGCCAGAACGTGTAGTATGGCAACAGCTCATAGCACTTTACTGCAAGCACGAACGAGATTGCGATAATCGGTACGTACGCAAGTACGTAAAGGAGAATTGCGGTGACCGTATACGCAACGGAGGTCTTGGATTGATCTCTTTTTGTGCGCTTACTTACGGGGAATGCCGGAATGACGTTGCCGTCCTTATCGCGGTTGAGCATATCGATTGTTTGATCTGCCGTATCTACGGTTTGATCCATATTGTTGATATATTCTTCACTCATATTACAGCACCTCCTTATCCGTATTTTCTGCTACGGGAATTTCGGGGTTCTCCTTTAACTCCGCGTCGGGTTGAGTATTCTGCTCTACGCTCTCGCTATTCGGAGTGCTTTGAGCGGATTTTTTATTCTTGCGCGCTTTCTTTTCGGGCGCAACCAAGGTGCCGTTTGCATATTCGCGTTCTTTCTCTGCGCAGACAAAGCTCAAGAAGTAGAAGAGGATAACCGTGCCCGTGAAGTAGAGCAAGCAGTCGCGAACCGCATAAATCGGATACGCTTCTCTCTTATAGGACAAATCCCATTTGAGCTGTTGCACCGATGTCAAATCGGTAAGACCGAGAGAGGACGGATACGTTCCTGCGCCAATGCTGTCGCCCACAAGTGTAGAGCCTATCATCGAGCCGTATTGCACCGCTTCGTATTCCGCTCTTTGGAAGCTCTTGAACGCTTCCGAAGCCTCGAGATATTGTGCCGCCGCAGTCGGGTTCATAGCCGACGTGTCACGCAAGCCGTAGAACTCCCAAACGGGCTTGATAACCGGTGATTGATAGTAATAGAGGGAGGTCAAAAGGTTTGTCAATATCGACGAAATATCGATAGCCGCCTCGTATTCCTCGTTAAAGAGCGGGATTTGGATTCCGCTGATTTCAAGTCCCTTATAATTTTCGCCGTTGACGGTCATGTCCTTGATGAGCAATCCGCCCAAGAGCTTGCCGATAGTGTTTTCGGTGAGCAGTTCTTTAAGGTCGAAATCGGGAATCATGCCGAGAAGTCCGTCGATTGCGGTGTTAAGGAAATCGCTCAAATGATCGAGGTCGAAATCGTAATCCGCACTCTCTTCGTCCTCTGAAATGATACCGTCGTTGAAATAGATGTCCAACAACACGTCGCCGCCGTAAATTGCCTTGGCGGAATTTGTGCCGATTGTGTATTTGCCGTCTGTGTCCTTCGTGCCGCTGTCCTTAACGAGAGCAAGATACATACCGTCTCTCTTCACGCCGAAAGCGTCCGTCGCGCCTGCGTATGCCAACACGATGAACATATCGTTGATTTCAACGCTGTCGTCAAGTCCCGTCGCGCCCTTAACGTATTTTGCGACGGTTGCCATAGTTTCGTCGTTATTGATAAGACCGCCGAGGCTCATACCTGCTTTAAGCTGGTTGAGAATCGGCCCGATCATATCCGCAACGGAGTCGAGATCGAGGTTGTAGAGGAAGCTTTCGATACCCGATTGATCGGGATCGTCTTCTGTCGGCTTGAGAAGGAAGTCGAACAAATGGTTGTCGCCGAGCATAGCTCCGACCTTTGCAATGAGATAATCGAGCTTTTTACGCGGAAGCGAGAAGTTTTCCGCAATTTCGACTTCTTGCTCGTAAATAGCCTTTATCCAAGCGCCGTTTTCGGGATCCTCGGTCAAAATATCCTGTGTATAATATTTTTCGCGAGCCATAACCGCTTCGTTATAAAGCTCTTCTGCCTGGTCGGCATATTTTTCTGCCGTAGCTTGTCCTTGATAGTAATCCTCGAGAATTTCGAGAGCGTTGTAAATACTGAACACCCAACCGTCGGAAAGCGTACCGCTATAATTGTATAAGCCCTTTCCGTACACGCCGTCTATAACCGTGCTATCGATATAAGTGCCGTTCTCGTAAACCGCGCTGGTCGGCGAGAGAAGCTTCGCATACCAAACGTAAATCTTTTGACCGCTCTTCGTCGATTTTTCTTTATACCAATATTGGCTGTACACCTTGCCGTTTATGACAAGTTGTCCGTTTGCGTTCGGCTCGAGACGTACAAGCTGATTGTATTCGGGGCTGTTCTTATAGTCGCCGTACTTATCGCCGTAGGTGTGATTGAGAATGCTGTCAAGGTCGCCGTTACCCGTGATATTGTGGTCTGCGCTATTGTCGATATCAAGCTCATAAAGCCCTGTTTCTTTGTTTTTACGGAAGCTTATGTCAACGCCTTGATTGCCCTCGTCGTCGATAATGTTGTAGTACGTGATGGGCTTGTTGGAGATGTTTCCGGAAACACCGCCCTTGTCTATGCCCTCCATTTCGACGTTATACGCTTTTTTGAACAAATCCACCTGATTTGTCAAAATGTAGGTATCTGCCTTTTTCGCTTTGCCGGAGGAAAGGTTGCGATAGGTTGACAGCTGGTCTTTATAATCCTTTACGACCACGCCCTCGGGGGCGGCTGCCTGCAACGCTTCGATCTTCTTGGTGTACACCGAATCGATTATCACCACGGTGAGCAGCATAACTGCCATGCACGCCGCAATAACCGAGAGCATTCTTACGCGCGGATTTTTGACGGTCTTGCTCAATACGATGTGTATAATCGCAATAACCGCCCAAACCGCAAACGCAATCCATACGCCGTAAAGGGCGGGCGCCGTGATAGTGGATTCGATTTGCTTGAAAAAGTCAAGTCCCGTCGTAATGGGAGTTTCGCCCATAAACGGATCGCGACCGATGAATCTCACTGCGGAAAAGAACACCGCTAGCACAAAAAGCGGAAGACCAAGCGAGTAGAACGCAACCTTAAGCACGCGATACTGCTTGACCTTTTTGTACTGTCGATTTTGGTCCATAATTTTCTCCTTGTTTCGAGGCAACGCCCGTACGCGCGTGCGAGCGAGCGTGCCTATACATATATTTGCTTTTCTATCATATCATAATCGAAATCAAATTACAATACGATTTTCAATAAATTTTCTCATCGCAATATTTTGCGCTTTATATAGAACGCAAACCACAACTCTTATAAGCATATGCAGAATTTCGCAATACAACTACAAAATTTTGTGTGTATATCTCTCAATTTCCGTTTTTTCGTCACAAGCCGTCTTAAAATCCGTTAAATTTGGGGGTTGATTTTGAGTCGCCGAAAGTATATTATTTTATTTATCAAGAGCGACAGCTTTACGATAGGAGGAATTTTATGTCGTATATAAGCGAAGTTATCGAACAAACCGAGTTGAAAAACCCGAATCAACCTCAATTTATGCAAACCGTAAAAGAGGTTCTCACCTCTCTGGCACCGGCAGTAGAGCAAAACGAAGCGCTTTTGCGCAAAAACGTTATTCTCGAGCGCATGGTTGAACCGGACAGACAAATCCTCTTCCGCGTCCCCTGGATGGACGACAACGGCGTATATCACGTCAACCGCGGTTATCGCGTGCAATTCAACAACGCAATCGGTCCGTACAAGGGTGGCTTGCGCTTCCAAAAGGACGTCAATCTCGACGCAATGAAGTTCCTCGGCTTCGAGCAAAC
>CAZUZK010000047.1:0-10849 GCA_964624745.1 uncultured Bacteroides sp.
AATATTCTCAATGTGACTGCGGTAATTGAATATATTAAAGAGAACGACATAGATGCAGTTTATTCCACAGGGTCGGATTTGGCTATGCCGATAGCTTGTAGTATCAGTGAAAAGCTGGGGTTGCCGCATTTTGTTTCGTCTGATACGGCAAATATTTGTAATCATAAGGATTTAATGCGTAAAGCTCTTACAATGGAGTGCAAAGGCAATATTCCGTATTATGTGGTTGAAAACCTGGTGGAGCTGAATGAGAATGAGATCCCTTTTCCGGTTGTTATAAAACCTTCAGATTCGCAAGGCCAAAGAGGAATACATTTGGTTAATAATATGAACGAACTTGCCCTTAATTTTGAAAATTCAAAACAATTTTCACGTCAGGGCAAGGTTATGGTCGAAAAATATATAAACGGCCCTGAAGTTTCGGTTAATGTTTATGTTATAAATAAAAAAATTTCTTTTCTTGTTGTTTCGGATAGGATAACTTGGCCAGAATACACGGGCCTTATACACAAGCACCAAGTACCTACCGCTTTAATGTCCGAGCAGGCACAAGTTTTGCTAAATGGAGTAGTTGAAGATGCTTGCAACAGGCTAGGAATAAAAAACGGCCCGGCATATTTTCAAATAAAGGTCGAAAATGATACACCTTATATTATAGAAATGACACCCAGACTCGACGGTTGCCATATGTGGAAGATTTTAAGTATGGCAACAGGCGTGAATTTAATGAAGCTTACTTTTGAACATCTTTTGCACGACGATGTTTCGGAGCTTGAAAAATACACTGGCAATATTAAGCCTATGGAATTGGTTTTTTGGTGTCAAAAGCCTGGTTCGATTATGAACAAAAGCTCTTTGGAGTTACCCGAAGATGCGCTTGACTGGTTTTTTTATTATGAAGACGGAGCAAATATCAGGCCAGTTAACGGCAAGTTTGACAAAATAGGCTATTATATAAAAAATCTGGAGTAAGCGGTATGAAGGTTGCAGTTACGGGGGCTAACGGTTTTTTTGCTGGTTATCTTATTAAAAAATTGCTTGAAGATCATAATGAGGTTATTTTGCTCAGTCGGTCATCGGGCGAAGCGTATAATATTTCATATAGTATCACCGATTATTCATATAAATCGCTTTTTGAAAAGCTCGATGGGGCTGATGCTGTTGTCCATTTGGCATCTCCGAGGGCTGTTTTTAAAAACTTCTGTGAATATGCATCGGCTGTAGAAATGACCGAAAATCTTTATTCTGTAGCAAATGACCGCAGAATTAATAATATTGTGTATGCATCTTCTATTTCGGTTTATTCGGGGGAAAGCCTGCCTTACCGTGAAACGGATGTTCCCGAACCGTCCAATTATTACGGATTGTATAAATTGATTTGTGAAAATATAGGTAGTATTTATAATGAGAGATGTGGACTTTTTATTAAAAATCTCAGGCTGGCACATTTATATGGTGCAAATGAAAAAAACAATTTTATGATAAATGTTTTTTTAAGGTCGGCGTTTGAACACAGGCCGATAACTGTTTTCGGGCAGGGTGAGGCAAGGCGTGAAATGCTTTACGCAAAGGATGCTGCAAATGCCGTTTTAAGGGCATTGCGCCGCACAAATGTTAGGGGAACTTTTAATATAGGCAGCAATGAGTACTTAACAAATTCGGAAATCGCTGAAATTATCTGCGACACTTTCAGCCCGGAGCTCAGTGTTACCCATGGAAATGAGAAGGACAATACCGCCTCCTCGTATATGAGCATTAACAAAGCAGCCGATATTTTGGATTTTGTGCCACAATATACATTAAAAACCGCATTAGAAGAAATAAGAAGGGATATGTCGGCTGTAAGGGGATAATTTATGTATAACAATATAATTAAAAGGTTACTTGACATTATTATTTCGTTAATAGCACTTGCGTTTACAGCTATTGTGGCTATACCAGTGTCTTTGGCAATAAAGATTGAGGATGGCGGGACTGTATTTTACTCCGGCGTGCGATACGGTAAAAAAATGAAACAATTCAAAATGTATAAATTCAGAAGCATGAAGATGAACAGCGAGGATATTCGCAATGCGGACGGAACGACATATAATTCGGAGTTTGACCCGCGAATGACAAAAATAGGCGCATTTTTGCGTAAATGCAGTATTGACGAGTTGCCTCAGTTTGTTAATGTGCTCAAAGGTGATATGTCAATAATAGGGCCAAGACCCAGTCCAATGGGTAATGAAAAGACTTATGATGAGTTTGTTATGCGGAAATTTAACGTACGTCCTGGTATTACAGGACTTAATCAGGCTCTTTTAAGGAACAGTGCCACTTTGGAAGAACGCTATAAAAACGACGTGCATTATGCCGATAATGTTTCGTTTTTTCTGGATTTGAAAATTATTTGGTTGACGGTTTCCACCGTCCTTTTCAGAAAAAATGTTTTCAGAGGGAATAATAATTCAAATGAATGTGACTAATGCTTGTCCAAAAGACAAAAGGAATTTGATTTTGCTGGCCAACAGCTTTCCCTACGGGTATTGGGAAGCTTATTTGGAGTCGGAGATTAAATACTATAATTGTTTTGATGAAGTTCATATATGTGCCCTTCAAATAAGAAATTCGCATAAAAACCGTTTGCGTGAAATGCCGTCCGAAAAATTTAAAGTTTTCCCGGTTTTTTATGCGCCCAAGCTTGTGTATTTAATTAATTCGGTAAGAGCCTTTGCTGATATAAATTTTTACCGTGAGATTAAAAAGCTTATTAAGCAAAAAAGATTTTCTGCTATGGCTTTGGTAAGGGCCTTTGTTTATTTCAGTCGTGCCCATTATGAAGCAGCAAAAATAAAAAAATATATTAAAAAATGCGGCCTAAGTAATGATGGCAGTAAGGGAGTTATATATTCATACAGGTTTGAATATCAGCCTTATGTGGGAGTACTTATTCAAAAGGTTTTGCCGAATTATACTGTGATTGCAAGAGCCCACGGGTATGATTTGTATGAAAATGTAAATGCACAAAATTATATACCGCTCAGGGAATTCTTGCTTGAAAGATTGAACAAGATCGCGCTTATATCCGAGCATGGGTATAAATATTTGTCTACCGCATTTCCCAAGTATAAATCGAAAATGGAAGTATCAAAGCTTGGCTCGTTTGGACACGGTGTGAAACACACAAAGCTTTTTATACCGTTTAAACTGGTTACATGTTCTTCGGCTGTACCGGTAAAAAGGTTGGATTTGCTGATTAAAACACTTGCCGAAATAAAGGATATGGATATTGTTTGGACCCATTACGGGGATGGTGTTCTTATGGAAAATCTAAAAAAGCAAGCTACTGATTTGCCGATAAATATTCATTGTGTTTTTAAAGGTAACGTTAATAATGAGGACGTTTTAAAAGATTATGCCAAAGAAGATTATCATTTATTTTTAAATGTAAGTGAAAACGAAGGTATTCCAGTATCCATAATGGAGGCTATGTCTTTCGGTATTCCTTGTGTTGCAACCGATGTGGGCGGTAACAGTGAGATCGTAACCGACAGTAAAAACGGATTTTTAATTCCAAAAGATTTTTCATTAAAACAGTTGGCGGATATTATAAAAAGTTTTGCCGATATGCCGGAGGAGGAGTATCAGAAATTCCGTTTGGCGGCACGCACCGATTGGAATAATAATTATAATGCCGAAAAAAATTATCCCGAGTTTGTTAAGGAACTTTATACCTTGGCGGAGGCTTAAGCTTAAATGGAAAAATCTTTGGTTGATGTTATAGTTCCGGTTTATAAGGTTGAAAAATATCTTGAAAAATGTATAAACAGTCTTTTAAATCAAACCTTTGACAGTTATTCTGTTATTTTGGTAGATGATGGGTCGCCGGATAATTGCCCTGAAATCTGTGATAAATATGAAAAGCTGTACCCCGAGAAAATAAGGGTAATTCATAAAAAAAACGGGGGACTCAGTGATGCGAGAAATGCAGGGGTAGCAGCCTCAACAGCTCCTTGTATTGTGTTTGTCGATTCGGATGACTATGTTTCGGAAAAATATATAGAGGATTTGTATATTCCTTATAAAGAGCATAATGCCGATATGGTAGTTTCAAGTATGTGTCGTGAATATATCATAGATGACGGAGCCTCAAAAAAAGTATACCCTTCAAAAAATTCACTGCTTGTTATGGACAGGGATACCGCATTAACCGAGCTTTTTAAGGAGCAAAAATTTGCATCATTTGCTTGGGGTAAGCTGTTTTCAAGAGAATTGGTTATCAGATACCCTTACCCCAAGGGTAAATATTTTGAGGATTCTTTTACAACATATAAACAGGTTGCCGATTGCAAAAAAGTTATATTTTCGCCCGAAGTTAATTATTTTTATCTTCAGCGTGGCGGAAGCATACAGCATAGTCCTTTTGAAAGCAGGCATATGGATTTGGTTTATTCCGCAAAAGAAATGTTGGAATATATAAAAAACCTCAACATTTCGACAACAGCTTTTCGAGCTGCCGAATACAAGTTTTGCAGGGCCGTGTATATAACGATGCTTCATGCGGCTCAGCTTAGAAAAAACGATTTTAATAGTTTTTATTGTTCAATAAAAACTGATTTTAAAAAGCACTTAAAAGGTGTCTTGACTTATTGTGGCTCAAGAAAAGAAAAAGCGCTCTTTTTGTTGCTTGGAAAAAGCAGTACGATGTTTTGGCTTTTGTCGAAAATAAAGCATAAAGTAAAGCCTTGTGCATATCCCAAGATTTCATAAGGCATGAGGCTCTATTTGCGAGGTAAGAATATGAAAGAAGTACATCAAACGCCAAGAAGTAAGAAAAAGCTTATATTGTGGTTAACAGTATTCAATGTTGTGGGCATTATAATATTCGTTGTTGCAAACTGTAGTTTTTTTACCGGTTTGCTCTTGCTGCTTTGGTGTGATTTTATGCTTTTTTCGCTTTTATCCTTAAAGAAACGAACATTGCTTGCGTTTTTCGGAATAACATTTTTTGTCTTTCTTTTGGGAAGAGAATTCTTACAGGAATTTTTCAGCTATAAAGTGGAGGATTATTCAAGCTCTATAACATTTCACGCAGAGCTTATGCTTTTTATAAGCCTGGCTGTTGTATTTTTAACATATGCGGTATTGGAGCATAAATGCAAAGTTTTCCCAAAAACAGAATTTAAGGAGACTTTTAGGATAAAAAGAATACGTTTTATTTCAAAATACTTGTTTTATATATTTGCTGTATTTGCAATTGTATATGCTTTTGTTACGCTTTCCTTTATTATAAAACATACTTATTATTATACTTATACCGATGAATATTATACAGTAATACGTAATAATTTAATTTTGTATGCTTTAAGCAAAACAGAGCTTTTTATGCCTATTGCTTTATATGCTTATTTTGCCACTATGCCGCCGAAAAAAGAATGTCTTTTATCGGCAGGGCTGTACTGTGTGTATTTGGTTGTGTCATTATGCTCTGGTCAGCGTGCCACTATTGTGCTAGGGGTTATGCTGCTGCTGATTTATTTTATTTATCGCAGTAATAATGATCCAAACGGGCCTTGGATTGGCAAAAAGCTTATTATTACAGGAGTTGTTTTGTTACCGTTTGCACTTGTGTTTTTTGCTTTGTTTACACATTGGCGAGCCGGATATTCAGCCAAGTCAGGGTTATTTGACGGAATTATAGATTTCTTTTACCAGCAGGGCTACAGCATAAACGTTTTAAAACTTTCTTACATTTTTAAAGATAAGCTTCCCGAAGGTAAGCTGTATTCGTTGGAATTTCTACATACGGGTATTATTGCCAGAATTTTTGGACTGCCTGTTTACGAGGGTAATACCGTTGCTCATGCCTTGGAGGGCAACAATTTATCTCACGCGCTCAGTTATTTGACTATGGGTGAAAGATATTTGAATGGGCACGGAACAGGTACAGCTTATATTGCAGAGCTGTTTCACGATTTCGGGGTAATCGGAGTTATTATAGGAAATATTTTACTTGCAACTGTGCTGTTTTACTGCGGTAAATTAAAAAATAATTCACCGTTTGTTTCAACCTTAAAGCTTATTATTATACCGCAGTTGTTGTGGGTACCCCGTGGCGGTTATACCGATTTTATATCAGTACTACTCAGACCCTCGACTTGTGTAATGCTTTTAGTGATTTTCGGCGGTGAACAGCTGCTTAAAATTATATTAAATAAATATGGTGCGGCCTTGGCTGAGCGTATGCCAAGGCTTGCGGCAAAAGTTTTGTACCGGTTAGGAGTTCCGGAAAATGAGCAATAGTAAAACAGTCGGTATGTCATTTGCCTGGTCATCGGTTGCGGAAATTCTTGTTAAATTTATTTCTCCTATTACAAATATGCTGCTGGCAAGAATACTTGCACCGGATGATTTCGGTGTTATTGCCGTATGCAATATGGTGGTAAGCTTTATAGAAATAATTACCGATGCCGGCTTTGGCAAATATCTTGTGCAGTATGATTTTAAAGATGATGATGAAAAAGACCAATGTGCCAATGTTGCTTTTATATCAAACCTTGTGCTCTCGATAGCGTTATGGCTTGCGGTATTTATGTTTCGTGTACCCGTAGCTAATCTTATAGGCAACAAAAAGCATTCATCAGCTATTCCGGTAGCCTGCATTCATTTGATTTTTAACTCTATGGCAAGTATTCAAATGGGACTTTTAAGGCGTGACTTTGAATTTAAAAAGCTGTTTGTGGCAAGGGCGAGCGTAGCTTTGGCCCCCTTGGTTATAACAATTCCGCTGGCTTTGGCAACAAAATCGTATTGGTCACTTATAATAGGCAATGTTGTGGGTTCGGCCATAAATGCGATTGTGCTGTTTATATGCTCCGATTGGAAGCCCAGGCTTTTTTATTCATTTGAATTGCTGAAAAAAATGTTCAGCTTCAGCTTTTGGTCATTATCAGAGGCAATGGCACACTGGATGATTTTTTGGGTAGATACATTTATAGTAGGTAAAATTTATAATGATTATTATTTGGGGATTTATAAAAATTCAAGTAATATAGTTATGTCTATTGTAAATATGTTTACCGCCGCTATAGTGCCCGTTTTGTTTTCGGCTTTATCAAGGATTAAGGAAGAAAAAAGGTTTTTTGATATTTTTGCCAACATACAAAAATTGGCGGCATATATTTTGCTTCCGGCAGGTATCGGCATTTTCTTTTATCGTCAGCCTATAACGTTACTTTTACTTGGCAGTCAGTGGACAGAAGCGGCTGATGTTGTAGGTGCTTGGGCGCTTATGCTTGTTTGTAGCGTTATTTTTTATTCATTGCCGGCCGAAGCTTATAAGGCAAGGGGAATACCTAAAATTCTTTTTGTTTATCAGCTTTCTTATTTGGTATTTTTAATACCTATTTGCATTTTAACCGCAAAATCGGATTTTTGGCTGTTTGTTTATGCAAGATGTCTTTGTGCTGCGGAACAGATTATAATCTATTTTGTATTTGCTAAAAAATATTTAAAATGGAACATAAAAGCGTTAGTAAAAAATATCATTAATCCTATTTTGGCATCGCTTTTTGTAGTTGTTTTTTGTGAAGTTATATATCGTGATGGTAAATCATTAGTGGTTTCGGTGGCATCAATGCTGGCTGTTGCGGTTGCATACTGTATGGTTTTGCTTTTGTTTTTCCGCAAGGATGTTATAGGTGCGATAAAATCCATTGGCAAGTTGTAAAATTAAATTGAACAAAAACTGAAAAGATCTGATATTTTTGCTGAGAAATCTGTGTTTCAGCAGGTTTTGAAGCTCAACCAGTAGGATACTATGGTGATCAAGTCTACCGTTCCGGTTGGGTTTACTGCAATGGTATGGGGAAATATCGTCGTAACAACATTATTTTCAGCCAAGAATTCCTTTGTGAAAGCAAGGTATTGTGTGACAATCTGTACCCAAGCCGCATTATTATCGGTACAGATCGTGCAGATGCATGGCTGTTAAATGTGTAATGCCATCATTGCTAATCGCTATGATTCCTGCCTGGACGATGTGGCAGATAAGGTCTACACAAGAGATATTTTCCGGCGGGACTGATTTTTCGTATAAAAACAACAGCGCCACATCACAATGAATGGCATATAGAAGAAACAGGCATATGTTGGATCGTGTCAGAGATTTGTCGCTGGAGCGATTATACAGAAACTCTGAATAAATGTGAGCGTCAAATCTGCCGGCGAGCTCGTTTCGGGCTGCCGATGGATTTGACGCTTACTTTTGTCAGTCATAAATGCCATTGTTTCTGCAACATTGTTTGAACTTTTTACCGCTTCCGCATGGACATTTTTCGTTCGGTCCGATTTTTCTTCCCTTACGGACGGGCGCATTCTTCTGTGGAGAAGCGTTTCGCTGTTCCTGTCGTTTTCTGAATTGGTATGCAGATATAAAGTTGCGGATCTCCGGCTTTTTACGATAATACTCCGCTGCTCTCGGCATGGATAAACGCGATGCTTCATCGGGGAGAGACAACATGATATTTGTGCCATCCTCTATATGTAAAAGGTTCACCAGACATTGTCCATAAGCATTGGCATCTATTTCCACCTCCTGTGACACATTCGCACTTTGAGAAGTTCCGCCGACATTTCTGACATAGCCCTCAAAACACTGTTTCCATATGGCAATTGTTTCCGGCGTGTCATCACATGGTTGACCATTCAGAAACAGCTGGATGGAATAAAGCTGATGAATATGACGCAACTCGTGGAAGATAAAGAATTCCAGATCGTCCCTGTGATCGGTGGTTCGTTGGAGAAACCAGGGCTTATTAAAGGTTATTTCTTTAATATTGCTTTCGCAGGCATTGGAGATGGTCGGGAAACGTACGGATGGACAGTCTTCGAAACAGTAGCTGAGGGTATCAGGAAGCAAAAGAAACTTGCGG
Organism: uncultured Bacteroides sp.; assembly: GCA_964624745.1. Taxonomy (GTDB): domain Bacteria; phylum Bacillota; class Clostridia; order Christensenellales; family CAG-917; genus CAG-475. Next base: position 8,916 of record CAZUZK010000047.1, read on the forward strand.
GCAAAGTTTACGCAATTGTCAATAATCTGCAGATTTTTTCCGGTAACTGGTTCCATAGCGGACATCTCCTTTGACAATTCGGTAAATGAATTATACATCGGAAGTAAAGCGTGGTCAATTTGATTTTACAATTACCCACCAAAAAGAATTGAGAAGTCGAGCCTGATGTGGTATAATGAATTCACAGAACCACGAAACACAAACGGAACGACTTCCTGTGAATTAATTAACACACGGAGCGTACAAACGTCAAGTGTTGGTTAAGATTGCGAGCTCTGAAAACACAGTGGTTTCAACCTGTTGAAAAATGAATTTATTTATGGTATGATATACAAGTTATATGATGAATTGTGACTGCTTCGTTTTCTCTTTGCTTGAACACATATTGCCTTCATATCAGGAGTTTATATATGGCGAACAACTGGGCATTTATTATTTGGATTGGAATAACCGGTTTTTTGTGTAATGTTTTTGACGGCAAACGTCAAGAAATCGTTATCGGAAAATCAGAAACGCGCACAATGTGGTCTTGGGCAATTGTGATTTTCCTTCCCATAGTTTTGGGGGCAGCCCTGAGAACAACGCGAGAGGGTGACACGGGTACATATAAATTAATGTTCGATTCATGCCCTTCCGTTCTTTCGGAGGCAATCTCTCATGCTTTTGGTGCAGAACGTGATGGTGGATATGCCCTTTGGGAAGTTGTTTTTAAATCCATATTCGGTAACAATTTCCAACTTTTCATTGGCATTAACGCGGTTTTTTGCGCCGCATTATTAGTCAAAGCATATCGTAAATTCTCATCTTCCTATGCCATCAGCATATTTCTGTTTGCCGCGGGTTTTGAGTATTTTCAATGGATGTTTAATGGAATGCGGCAGTTCATGGCAGTTTGCATTGCGCTCAACTGCATGGAAGACATTATTAACAGACGGTATAAGCGGATTATTATTCCATTTATAATTGCTGCATCGCTGCATATGTCTGTATTGATTATTATTCCCTGTCTGTTCTTTGTCCAAGGAAAGGCGTTCAATAGACGGATGATGCTCTTTATGGCAGGAGTTGTATTGGTTGGTGCAGTTCTGGGAAGAACCGGTCAGTTGAATGAAATTATTGCCCAGTTGATGCAATCAACGCAGTACGATTCCGTGCTTGACGAATTCTACATGACGATGGATTCTGGTACAAATACGCTTCGCGTTCTGGTATACATGGTGCCTGCCATTCTTGGACTGATCGGTTTGCGGCACATAAGGCAAGCGGATGATCCGGTTATAAACTTTTGCACAAATATGTCGGTGGTATCTGCAGGCATTTATATCGTCTCTATGTTCACCAGCGCAATTATGATAGGCCGGCTTCCAATTTATTTTTCCATTTACAACTATATCCTGCTCCCATGGGAAATTCATAACATCTTTGAAAAGCGTTCAGCTAAATTGGTTACGGGAACATTGGTATTCTGCTATCTTGCCTATAATTACTATCAGTGCGCCATGGTTTATGGACAATCCTTTAACCTTGGTTTCCTGTCGTTGGGTTTTTAGTATGGAATTCGTAAAAACACCGCTTGTTTCAATTATTGTCCCGGTATATAAGACAAAAGAATATCTGCCTCAATGCATACAAAGCATCCTTTCCCAAAGCTATTCCGATCTGGAGATTATCCTAGTGGATGATGGAAGCCCGGATGATTGCCCCGCTCTGTGCAATGGTTATGCGGCGCAGGATGCACGTGTGCGTGTCATCCACAAGGAAAATGGGGGCCTTTCCTCCGCACGAGAAGCCGGAATCCAAAATGCTTCTGGGGATTACATTATGGTCGTTGACAGCGACGATTGGATTGAGCCGGACACGGTGGAATGTTGCATGGGAACTGCGCAGAGAGACAACGCAGACTGCGTGATGTTTGGATATATCCGGGAATATCC
>CAZUZK010000048.1:0-10733 GCA_964624745.1 uncultured Bacteroides sp.
ACAAAGAATACGCCCCTTGCGGTTTTGCAAGGGGCGTTTCGTGATTTTGGTTTTGCGCCTTATCAGGCAAGCTTTTTAAGCTTGCTCTTCTTGATAACCACGCACACAACCGACGCAATTATGACAAGCAGGATAAATGCTACAACCGCTACGACCGTGTATATCTTCCACGCTTCAATCGGAGTCGGGTTGAGGTCGACAAACACTATCGCGCTGACGTAATCGGTGCTGTAAACAAGCATTCCGTCCTTAATCTCGTAGTCGGTGAGCTTATCCATTCCGCCGTTTCTGTTGACGCAGTACACCGCAATGCCGCTCATATCGCCTACCGCCTCGGGAAGCTTGACGCCGATTGTGGTTGACGTGCCGTCCAAGGATACGAGATTGTCGTCGCAATATACGCTGACTCTCAATACCGCCGCCACTTTTGCAGCTTCTTCAAATTCTGCTTGAGTCGAAAGGCTGGCTACGTATCTCTCGATGATGTCAAGATATGCCTTATCGTCGGCTATTACGCTATCCGTCTTAATCTCGGTTACGACGAGCGTGTTTGCTACAATGCCGTCGCCGTTGATGTCGATTTGAGCGTTGGACGAGGAAAGCTTCTTCGCTTTAAGCTCAAGCACGCCCTTTGCGGTGACAAAGTTGTAGTTGCTTGCCTTGAGGCTGTCGTCGGCAAGAGCCACCGAGAAGTAATATCTGCCTGCCGAGTTCACCTCCGACGAGAACGTAAGAGCGGTCTGTTCCTTGCTCAATGCGATAGCGGCGTCGTTGCTCTTTTCATACATCGCAATCGTGTAATCGATGTCGTAAGAATTGTTCTCGTCGTAAACGCCGGAGAGCTTGAGAATCTTCGCGCCTTCAAGCATTTCGTCGGAAATGTCATAGCCGGAAGCGTCAATCGTTACGTTGACTATTGCGCGTGAAATCGTGTAGGTCGTCGTAACGGATTCTTGTTTATAGTTCGGATTCGCCTTTGCGAACGCGTCTGTGAGCTTTATGGTCACGCGATACGTGCCGGCGTCAACCATCTTGTCAACCTTCTCGTAATCGGTGCCGTTGAACATCTCGTAGACAAGCTCTATATCGTTCTTGCCGAACGTAAGCGCGCTGTTGTAAGAGAACTTGTTGGACGCGCCGGACATCGGATATTCTTGTGCCTTGCCGTTGTAGTATTCGTTTACGGATTTGGCTTGCAGATTTGCCGACGCCTTTTCGATGACAATCTTGATGACATAGCCGTCTTGCCACTCTGCGTAGTAATTGTTGGGATCGTTATCGTCAAGCTTATATTCGCGCTTCAACACGATATAGCCCTCGTATTCGCCGGCATTTACGACGTCGAGTTTAACCTCGTTGTCGTTTTCGTCGGTGGTGACGAAGCGAATATCGTCTCCGTCAACCGCGCCCTTGACAACCACTTCTTTTACGCGGTCCGCATCCTTATCGTATGCGAACGTGTTGCCTACCGCGGAAACTTCGACGTTTGCGATTTCGGGAAGCGTGATTTCAAGCGTAGACGCGCCGAAGCCTGCGTCAACGCCGTCGAATGCGAACGTAAGCTCGATAACCTTCTTTCCGTATTCGTCAAGCAAGTTGTTTGCGCCGTCAAGCACGTACGCGCCGCTGACGCTGTTCAAATCGCCGAGAATGACGTTGTAGTTTGCGATTATGCTTTCGTAATTCACTCCGTCGGGAGCCACGAGATAGAATACGTAATATTCGTTTTCGCCGAGCACTGCATTGTGGTTGTCGCCGTTGAGTCTACGGCTAATCTTTGCATATTCGCCTGCGTCAATCGTCGTATGCGTATTTGCGTTATAAATTCCGAGCTTTACGACCGGGCGATAATCCACGCTGCCGTTCTTAAAGAGCGTTGTCCAGGTTTCTCCGCCGACAATACCCTTTCCGCCGTCTGCGTCGAGATAACGCAATTCAATCGTCGGGTCGGATTCACCGTAGAGCTTGGAATATGCGTTTTGAGTGGTTACGATATACAAATCCTTCTTAACGACGGTAACCTTGCTCGTTACGCCGTTCGTGTATCGATAATTGAAGGCATAGTTCTTTGCGCTACCGCCGTAGAGCGTATAGGACACGGATTCCTCGCCTGCGTTAGGTCTGATGGTTCCGTCAAAGATTGCTCTCGTCTTGGGAAGCGTAACCTTGTCGCTACCGACTCTGCCGACGATAATATACTCGCCGACCTCGCCGTCCGCCGCCTTAACGAATTGACCGTCTACAAGGTTGTAGGTCATTGCGTTGAGCATTGCAACGTACTTGTCGTCCGCTTCGTCGGTTTCCTCGTCTACGCTGTCGATAAAGCCCGTCATCACGAGATACTCCTTGAAGCCGATGAAGAACGCGCTGTTCTCCTCGTCCCAGACAAGCGCCTTGCCGCCCATTGTATACGTCACGCTACCGCCGACGTTTGAGAGCGAGGTGCCGTAAACCATTTCGTTGTCGGCGAGGCTTGCGTCGATTTGACGTGCCGTGATTTTTGCGGAAATGCTTATCGTGCCGCGTTGGTCGTCAATCGTATAATTGTCCGCGTCTTCGCCTGCGATACCGGATACGGAGAACACAACGTAGAGAGCGTCGCAATCCGCCTTATCAAATTCGGCATACACGTTCTGAATGGTAACGTTGTCGTCACCGATGACGCCTGCGATACCCGTTGTCTTGAATTGATAATCGGTGCCGAGAACGCCGTAGAACTTCGACGTACCGTCGTATTGCTTTGCAAACGCCTCGTCTGCCAGCTTTTCGATGCCGTTGCGGTTGAAGTAAACCTTTCTTTGCGTAATCTTACCACTTCCGCCGATATACGTGAGCGGTTCTGCAATAGTGCCGGTAACGTCGCCGCTATAGTCGTTTGCGACGAAATAAACGTCATCGTTGCCTATGGTGTAGAAGCCGATTATGCTATCGACCGCGTTTGCCAGTTTATCCGCGTCGTTTGCGCTGATGTACTTGGAAACGGTGTCAAGCTCGTAGTAGTACGTATCCGCCTCAACTCCTGCGGGAACGTCGCCGTAGAATCTCTCGTTGTTGACGTCGTACGCCTTGCATTGCTTGCCGTCGATTTTGCTATTAGAAGGATATACCATTATATAATTTATATATCTTTCCTTAATATTGGTAAGCTCCGGCGAGTAAACGATACCGTTCTTTTCAAGGATTGTGATCGTACCGTCCGCATTCTTAACGAGGCTTACGTTCTTATCGCTGAAGAACGCGCTGTCTGCCTTGACCGAATAGTATTCCGTATCGCTTGCAAGGATACCGTTGTAGGAATACGTGATATTGCTCTTGGGCACCTTCTCGTTGCCGTTGTACTCTTTTTCGCCGAGATTTGCCGTGACGACAATCGGGCGCGGAACGATATTGCCCGTGATAGTGCTTGTAAATCTGTCGAGCTGATAGTTGTTGAGGATAATTCCAGCTTCCGCGGTCTTCGGAACAAGCTCGATTGTGCCTATCTTGATTTTGATGTTGTTGCCGACCTGACGTCTTGAGAACGTACCGTCTGCTCTTACGTCGAACAATTCGATATGTCCGGGAAGCATACTTTCCTCAGGCAAATCAAGAGAGATGTTTGCGTCCGTCGTGCCGTCGTAAACCTTATCCGCGATGACAAAGTACTGTTCCATGATTTGGATATGCTTCTTGTTAATCTTCACCGCGTCGAGGATTTCGTAATCGTCAACGATACCCGTCGTGATGCTTCCGACAGTGTTGTACTGCTTTTCTTGCTCGCTGTATCTCGAGCCGTAAAGCTGATAGTTTGCAAGGAATTGCTCGCGGCTTGCGGCGTCGATATTGGAAACGACAACCTCGAGTCCGCTTACAAGCACGTTATGCAAGCCGCTTTCCGTCACGTTGGGATCTTCCTTTCCGAGAGAGGAAAGCTTGTAGCTTACAGCGCTCTTATCGTACGAGAAATGAGCCAGCTCGTCTTGCAGGTTCGCCGCATATTGAACGGTTGTAAAGGTGCCGTCCTGTTCGACGTCAACGTCCGTGGTCGCGTCGTAATCTCTGTCCTCGAACGTCACGTTGGGCATAAGTCTTGCTCTGTTGATGTTGACGCTGAGCTTGTTTGCACCGGTGTAACGCGAATTGAGCGCGTCGATGTCAACCGTGTAGTTGCCGTTGCTCAAATAGGTGTTTTCGCCGGTGTTGGTCTTTGAAACGGGAGCGAAGGATACGAGGCGTACGCCTGCGTTTTTGCTGTCCGCAATACCTCTGAGGCGCAAGCCGAGATCTTCAACCGTGTCGCCTGCGACAATCGCGCCGTCCTTAAGCTCGAACTTCATATCGACGATAGTCGTTGCGTTGTAATCTCTGTCCACCGCAGACACCGATACGAAACTGTTTGCGTCGAGAACGCGTTGATTGATGACGGCTTTTTGGTTTCTGATGGTAATCTTGATACCCTTCTTGCCGTTGATTTCCGTCTTTACGATTGAAATATCGGAGTTTTTATAGGTGCCCTGCGTTTCGATATTGATAGAATTGGTATCTTCGCCAAACTCGTAGAAGAGCGAAATATTGATAGCGTAGTTGCTGCTGACGTCCGAATCCGGGAACATCTGGCTTTCGCTTTCTATGATAAGCGGAGTCTTGCCGTTGAGCATAGCAACGCCAACGCCGTCCGAAACTCTGCCCGAAACGGAAATGTGACTGCTGTTAAGCTCGGTGGTCTTATCGTATTGTTTTGCGATGATAATATCCGTCTTGTATACGCCGAGACTGCTGCCGCGTATCAAGATATATTCCGTACCCTCGTCGTTGTCAACGTATTTGATGACGACAATCGTATCCGGAGTGATTTCATAAGTCGCGCCGCTTGTGCCGTTGCCGTTGACGGTTGTTTCGACGCCGTTGTTGACGATGCCTGCAAGCTTGTAGTTGTGCGCTTTATCGCCTGTGAGCGAGATATTCGTAAAGGAAATCTTCGCGTTGGTCGCAATGACGTTTGCAGAACCTATCGTATCGTATTGAGCGGAAGCGGTGAGCGTCACGTCGTCGCTTGCAAGAGCGAGCAACGATGCGAGATTGTACATCTTCACCGTGCCGTATTCGACGTTGGTGTCGCCGTTTGCGACTCTGCTGATACCGACGAAATCCTTTGTTCCGATTGTGATTTCCTTGCGGTTGATTACAAATCTTTGCACGTCGTCGAATTGAGCTGATACGGAGTAGTTGTGGTCGTTGATAGCGAACTTCGCATTGACCGCATAGCCGTAATAGCTGCCGTTGCCGTTAAGCACTGCGCCAAGAGAATCGGTTGCGTCGTCATAACGACTTCCGAGGCGGCTGAACGTACCGTTTTGCGTGTATAACGCTCTTGCGAACGAACCGCTTATCTTGGAAAGCAAATCCGCAAACGCGACGTTTGCATACGTTCCGCTCGTATTGCCGTTTACGGATACGATGCCATAGCCGATTCCGAAATTGGTTTCAGGCTCGCCGTAGGTCTTTTGCGTCGCCGTATGCGTGGGAGATACGACGATTTGCGCAGGATTGACGGTGATGTTGATTGATTCGACAAACACCGCGTCCGCGAGCGTCACGTCGTCCTTCACGAGTTTTGCGTTCTCGAAAGTTACGAGATAACGTCCTGCGTTGAGATATGCGTCGGAGGAAGAAACCTTCGCCGTCCAAACGATATTGTCAAATGCGGGAACGTCGCCCGTAACGTCAAATTTGCTTGCGTCAAACTTGATTGTGTCTTCGCCCCAAACGAACGCGCCGTAAACGAACTCGTTGAATTGCACGCCGTCCTTAAGCTTGACTATGATTGCGTTCTGCTCCGTGACGTAAACGATATATTTTGCGTTGTCGCCGAGGACGAGTTTGATATTTGCGCTCGTATCCGCGTCAAGCACTACGCTGAAGTCGTATGCGGCGGAATATCCCTCCACCGTAATCGCGTTCATGCTTGAATAGTTAAGGGACAAGCCTCTTACCAAAGCGTCGATTTCGTCCGCCAAAGCGATGTCCTTTGCGCCGATTACGTAGGACGGTGTAATCGCGCCGATTACGCCTTCGGTGATTTCCGTGCCGTAAACCAACACGGAGGATTGACCGCTTGCGTCGAGAGTGACCGTTCTTTGGGTGATGTTAAAGCGGTTGTTGTTTTGAATGATGATTCTAAAGTTGCTGTCGATGTCGAACAAGCCTGCCGATACGGTATAATCGTATTCGCCGACGCTCTCCTTCTGCTCGCGACCGATACGGTCGTCCGCCTTGTAGAGATAATAGGTTTCAGAGCCTACGACCTCGGAGCCTGCGCTCGTATAGCCGGTGTTGAAGATTTGCGCCAACAGCGTGTTGATGTTGATATCGAGAGAGGCAAATTGCGACGCGCCAACCGCGAATTTCAATTCGGGATCGGAATCGCCGTACACCTTTGTCGCGCTCCAGGTGTTGATTGTAACCGGGCGTTGCTCGATGGTGTGATAGTTGCTCTCAAACGTTACCGTATAGTTGCTGACGTTGTTGAACGACGTCGTATTGACGATTGCGTAAGAGCCGATATTGTAGAATGTGTTGGGATTGAAGTTTGCGATATTCAACGCAAGATTGACGACAATACCCTCTTCCGCCATCTTATCGACGTCCTTTTCGATGCCGGTAACGCTGTAATCCAACACGATTTTATCGCCGTAAACGCTGGTTGTCGGCAATGCGGTTATAACCGCCGTACCCTTGATAATCGAATAAGCGATTGTCGTGAAGGTTTGATTGCCGTCGTTGTCCATGGTGAAATCGTCGGTAACGTAGCTGTCGTTATCCTTGGGGATAAAGATGTTGACGTTGTAGGAGCCGACTCTTACGGGGACGAAGTAAATCGGGTTGCCGTTTGTGTCCTTCTTTGCGTTTTCAACGTTGCTTGTCGCGCTCTTCGCGTCGGATTCGAGGACGTACAACACCTTGCCGTTGTTGTCTACAAAGCGATACTCGAAGCTATCTTTTGCTTTGATGTCGCTGAATGAAATTTGTCCTGCAATATCCGTCTGTTGAGCGGTGTACGCCACGCTCGTGTTGGTAACCGTATAGTTGATAACCTTTCTGTGCGCGAATTCGATTGTCGAAACGACGTCGAGCTTGCCTAAATCGGTCGGATTGTCCAAAACGTAATCGACGTTCTCTGCGTCGTTAATCTTGATAAATCCGTTATATGCGCTGTCGATAAGCGTCCACGCCTTTGTCGCGCTGTAATTTTCGAGCATTACAAAGTTGCCGCCGTCCGTCTTTTTGGTGAGCATAAACGGAACGTAACCGTCTTGCATCGCAAATGCGAAGCTGATAGTTTGTCCGCGCTTGAAAGACGTGGTTGCGACGCCGTTCTCATTGCTTTGCGTGATAGACGCGCTTGCAAGGTTGGAATTGGCTTTAACGTTGGATTTTACCGTGTAAGACGTGTTGTCGGCAAGCACGAAGTATCTCTGCAAAGCCGACTTGTTGCCTGCTTGGTCCTCAACCCACATATAGATGACGCGCATACCGGCTTCCTTTGCGGCAAGCAGGTCGACCGTGATTTCGGTGGATTGCTCGTCAAGCTTTGTGCCGATAATTTCAACCTTTTGGTCGAAATACGTGGAATAGTTGGTTGCGCTGTCAAAGTTTATGTAATTGCTCTCGATGTTGAGATTCATCAATGCGGTGAGCTGTTCGAGCGTAGTCACCGTCTTAATGCCGTAATGCACCTTAAGGTCGCCTGCATAGTCGCTGTTGAGAATGTCGTCCGCAAATTCGAGAATTGCCGGGAATTTTGCATAAAGTCCCGTGTACCAGCTTCTCGAAGAGCCGGGCAACGTATAACCCGTAAAGCCGTTGACGTATGCTACCTCCGAATCCTCTGCGTCGTTCAAGGACGGGTTTTGAGGATTGGTGACGTCCACAAGCACGTTGATAGAGCCGGAAAGTCCGCTTGCGCCGCAGGATACCGTAACGTCTTGCTTCTCAATCTCGTTGACGCTTTGATACTGTCCTGCATATGCGGTGAATTGAGTCACCCATGCGAAGTTGCTTTGCGTGTCGGCGACAAAGGTAAACACACCGTTGCCGTTTACGATTTGATACGTAATCTTAACGTCTGCGGTGTTGAGGTTGGATACTATCGGCAGCGTAATGCTTGTCAAGCCGGTATTATCCGTAGAAATCGTCGGCGAAATCGAATTGTTCGAGCCGCTGTATCTGACGATTTTACCGTATGCGCTACCGCTGTATTCGCCAAGACCGTCAACCGCAATCATGTGCGTGTATTTGCTGTCCTCGAACACGAGCGTGTAACCCGAGAAGCCGCCGTTTACGACGGTAAGCGTAAGCGTTTCTTTGCCCGTTGCCCAGGAACCGTTTTTATCCAAGGTGGTGTTGACCACGATGTTGCCGTCACTATTGCGCGAAGAGCCTTGCGTGATAAGTTTGACGTCCTCGCTCTTTTTGTTGATATAGGACAAATCCACCGTGTAATTCGGCGTGTCCGCGTCAACCTTTGCATAGAATTGTTTTACCTCGCCGACGTTGCCTGCAAGGTCGAACAAATAGAAGGTGAAGCGATAGTAGCCCGCGCCCGTCACGGTGTCCGTAATGGTGCTGGGGTTGCCCACGTTGTAATCCTTTGAGCCTATACCCTTTGCCTTGCCCAGCTTAAAGCTGTATTCAAACGTGCCGAACTCGCTTACCGCTATAGGCAACAGCTGATTGCCGTCATGGTCCTTTGCGTCCTTAATATTCGAGTACGTAGAATACGATTCCACCCTCTTGCCGTTGAGCGCGCTTAGAGAGTCCGCTCTGTTTACCGTGTAGAACCACAGATACGGCGAAACGCCGTCGTTGTCTTCGGAAATGGTGACGTTAGGCTCGACGAGCAAGGTGTTTTCGCGGATCCAGTCGATTTTGGTCGAATCGGTGTTGAGAACGTTTCCGTCGATAACCGTACCCGAGCTTATGCCGTCGGCTTTGACGGGGGCTTGCGTATCGATACCGCTGACAACAAGCGTCTTTGACACACTCTGCTTGCCGTAGTCGGTGACGGTGGTCGTAACCGTTGCGTTGTCGGTCATATAAATCTTGACGACAACTCTTGTACGGTTGATTCTGCGCACCTGCACGTAGCCTACGACCTGCTCGTTACCGCTGTCGTCCTCTGCCTTAATCGCTTGCACTGCCGAATCGTTGCCGTCGTTGATGCCGTAAACGTTTATGCTCGACGTGTTGACGGTGACGTTTTTGATACCCGAAGCATATTTAAGGTGCGTCTCGTCCGTCGTATTGCTCCAAGTGAAGCTTCCCGTCGAGGAATTGTAGCCCGTCAGTATTCTGTCGCCTGCGCCTATCGTCTTCTTTGCGTTGTTGAGGTTGGCAACCGCCGCGTCGGCAATTCCCACGCCCGAATAGTTGTACAGGTCAACGTATTCGACCTGTGCGTATTTGTAATACGGCGTGCTTGTCCCCGGCACGTTGCCGAGCGAAACACCCGTATAGGATTTCATTTGTCCTGCGCCGTCGTTTACGGAGTCAACCGCGAGTTTGTTCTTGATTGAGTCGTAATATACGGGGAAACCGTCGTTTGTATTTGCGTCCGTGTGCAAGGGAGCGTAACCCGTACCGCTCGAGCCTTGCGCGTATGCGTTTTCAAGATTGAAGTTGGTGGATACCACCGGGCTTGCGTTGTCGTAAACGGTGTAGTCCTCTGCGTCCGTTGCGTTGTTGAAGGTGATGGTGTACTTGATCGTCAAGTCATGCATTATCACAGGTCTATCGTGTGAACCAATAACATACTCCCAGCCACAGCCCCATGCCAATGCAAGGTTCGGCGTGGCAGAATTAAGCGTAACCGTTCCCAACGTGCGCAATGCGTCGCTCTTGCTTCCGTCTAGCGCATAACCCGTTCCACCGCTGTTGTTAACCTGGAACGCGTCTCTACGCGCTTTATAAGCATTCTTTTCTTCAGTGGTAGAATCGTCGCCGTTCGGCAATCCCTCGTAGCTATCCTTGTTGTCCTTGTGCTTTTTTCTCAAGTCATAAGACCATTTTGCGGTCAAAAGACCCGATTCGTCGGCAGGTACGCCGATAGCTGCCCAAAACATATTGTTGACCTTGCTGCCGGCGCTCATATATGCCGTAAGCGTTGCGGTAACCGTAACGTTGTCGTTTTGCACCATCTGTCTGATAAAATCGCCGACGTCGAAGTTGATTGCGCCGTGGACCTCAGCACCTGCACGCGCATTGCTAACGCCTATGTACCAGTGGTTGGCTTGCCCCGTGTGCATATACATTTTCGTATCGCCCTTGACCTTTGCGATGTTCAGGTTGCTGGTGGTCGGAACCACGGTCGCATAAGTCTCGGTGTACGTCCAGCTCGTCTTGCCGTTTTCGGTGCCTGGATACTCGAAATGCGCACCCGTTATAGTGCCGGTGTCGCCGAGTATCGGGCTGGCTTTACCAAGATTCGCCGAATCGTCTTGATCTTGTTCGGTCGTCGTACAGCCGTTACAATCGGTCGCCGCCGCAAACGCAACTCCGTCTATTCTCGTCGCCAGAACAACGCCGAAAACAAGCACGAAGCACAGTGCCAGCACAAGCAATCTTGCGATTGGAAGAGAGTGTCTGATTGTGTTGTTGTTTCTCATAATTTCCACCTCGGGTTTTGGTGTAGCTTGCATACACACGTGTGAGCGCGTGTATGCGCATATTTTTATACAGTACCATATTACACGAGA
>CAZUZK010000049.1:0-10707 GCA_964624745.1 uncultured Bacteroides sp.
TTTGACAAGCGTTACAATCGGAAGTGGCGTTACGAGCATAGGCTCTTGTGCCTTCCATGGTTGCAGTGGATTGACAAGTATAACGATACCAGATAGCGTTACGAGCATAGACAATTATGCCTTCCAGAATTGCACGGGCTTGACGAGCATAACAATCTCCGATGGTGTTGCGAGCATAGGCTATGATGCTTTTTATGGTTGCAGCGGCTTGACAAGCATAACGATACCCGACAGTGTGACGAGCATAGGCTCTGCTGCCTTCCAGAATTGCACTGGCTTGACAAGTGTAACAATATCCAACGGCGTGAAGGGCATATATGCACATACATTTTCCGGATGCGCGAATCTGACAAGTATAACGATACCAGACAGCGTGACCGAAATCGGCGAAGGAGCTTTCTATGGTTGCACGAGTTTGACGAGCATAACGATACCCGACAGCATGACAGGAGGTATCGGAAGCGACGCATTTAAGGACTGCACGGGTTTGACAAGCGTTGTAATAGGAAAGGGTGTGACGCATATGTACGGTAACGTCTTTCAAGGATGTTCGGCTTTGGAGGCTTTAACAGTTTCGGAGGGCAGTACGGTATATCATAGTCAAAACAACTGCATTATAAGAACTTACTCGAAGGAATTGATTGTGGGTTGCAAGAACAGCGTTATACCCGATGACGGTAGTGTAACGAAAATATGCTATTCTGCCTTCGATGGCTGTACGGGATTGACAAGTATAACAATACCGAATAGTGTGACGGAAATAAATGGTTATGTCTTCTATAATTGCACAGGCTTGACAAGCATAACGATACCGGACGGCATGGGCGTCATAGATGAAAGGATTTGCTATAACTGTACGAGTTTGACGAGCATAACGATACCGGACAGTGTGGAATACATAGAGTTTTATGCCTTCTATAATTGCACGGACTTGGCGAGAATCGATTATGCCGGAACTGTCGAACAATGGAAAGCAATCGACAAAGCGTCTAATTGGAATGAGTCAGCCGGTGAGTATACCGTTTATTGTACGGACGGAACGATTGCGAAGAACGGAACGATAACGATGAATTGAAGGAGCGATAGCTCTAGATGTTGACAAAAGCGACGGATAAACCGTCGCTTTTGTGTTGGTTATATGCGTGTTTTGAAAGTTTGTGTTTCAATGTTGTAGAGCGTATCGTGCGCTTTATACGCATCGTGAGCGAGATTGCGCACGTCGGAAAAGACGTTGCGCTTAGGGCGTAGTGGGGGTGTGCGATTCAAACGTAATCGGCTCGGCGACGTCTTTGTCTAGAGATGGATTATATTCGTAATCGGGGTAGGTTTTGCGCCATTTAATTGCGTAGAAGAAGCATACGGAAACTATTGTTCCGACACCCCAACCAATCGGCCATGCCCACCAAATGCCCAACGTGCCGAGAGATTTGTGCATAGCCTCGGCAAGCGCGACGCGGAGGATTAAGTCGCTGAAGGTGCCGATTGCAAATCTGCCCATTTTTCCGCTTCCGCGAAGCACGCCGTCCGAAACGATTTTGAAGGCAAGCATGAAGTAGAAGGGGGATATTATGCGGAGAAGCTGAAGACCGCATTCCATTGCTTCGCCCGTGGCGTCTTCAAAGAATATGCGAAGAAGCGGCTCGCCTGCAAACAGATACAGACATACGATGGGGACAAAGATTGTCAGCACAAGCACAAGCCCTGCATAGAAGCCCGGACGAATGCGCTCTTGTTTGCCTGCGCCGATGTTTTGGCTTGTGTAGTTGGAAATTCCGTTGCCCAGCGTCGTGCAGGACGAGACGGCAAGATTGTTGAGCTTGATGCCTGCAGAATAACCTGCCATTACGGCTTCGCCGAACGAGTTGACAATGCTTTGTATAATTATGTTGCCTATCGAAATCGAGCTTTGTTGAAGTATGCTTGGAATCGCTATCACCGCAGTGTCGCGGAGTATGCTCCAAGAAAAAAGCTTGTGCTTTTTCTCGGCTTTGATTTTGGAAAGCCGTATAAGCACGAAGATTACGGCAAGCACGCAGCTTACGCCTTGACATAGGAACGTCGCCCACGCTACGCCTGCCACGCCCATATGGAAGCTTGCGACAAACAAGATGTCTATGCCGATGTTTGCAAGCGAGGATATTGCAAGGAATATGAACGGCGTTTTGCTGTCGCCCATTGCCGAGAATATTCCGGTGGATATGTTGTAAAAGAATACGAAGGGTAGCCCCCAAACGTAAATGTCCAAATACAGCTTGGAGTCAGCCATGACGCTATCGGGGGTGTTGATGAGCTTGAGAAGAAGCTCGCTACACGTCAAACCCACAACCATAAGCACCGCGCAAAGCACGGCGGTTGCTATCCACGTGGTAAAAACCGCGGTCTTCATGTCGGCGAATTTTTTTGCGCCGAACAGTCTCGATACGATGACCGAACAGCCTATATTACAGCCAAAGGCAAACGCGATGAAAATCAGAGTGATTTCATAGCTGTTTCCGACAGCCGCAAGCGCATCGTTTCCGATAAATTTTCCTGCTACTATGCTGTCGGCAAGGTTGTAAAGTTGTTGAAAAATTATGCTCCCGAATAGCGGCAAGCAGAATTTCCACAGTACGCCCATTGGCTTTCCGACAGTTAAATCCTTCTCCATATATGTATGCCTCTTATTTTTTCCACGGGTATTGTAGTTTTGTGCGAGATTAAAGTCAATCGTAATAAGCGACTTTCTTTATTTTTTTATTAAAAAAATAAAAAACGCACTTGAAGTGCGTCTTACCAATCCTCTCGGTGGTTGATTTTTACGTCGTCATAATACTCAAAGTATTTTTGCTTGTACCTTTGAGTTTCGTTGCGATGTCGCATAAGCTCCTCGCGCGCGGCTTTTTCCGCTTCGTTTTTCGGCTGACGGCTCTTTACCTCGTCGAGGGGGGTGAGTCTTGCTTTTTCGTAATCCATGGCGTCAAAATTCTATGTGTTCCACATCGTCGCGAGTGCTACGCTTGTAAACGACGATTTTGTTGCCGATTGCCGTAATCGGTTCCGCACCGGTTTTTGCGCACAATTCGTTGAGCGCGTCTTTTGCCGTCGCGTCCGCATTGCGAAGGACGGATATTTTGATAAGCTCGTGTATTTCGAGCGCATCGCAAACGTCCTTGACCAGATTGTCGCCTATACCGTTTTTGCCTATTTGAAATATCGGGTTTATGTTTTGTGCAAGACTTCTGAGCCTTGCGCGTTGAGAACTTGTGATCATAATTGCCTCTTTTTCTGTTTTCGTTATATACATAATAGCAGTTTTGCCCCGTTAAAGCAACCGCTACGCCATTTTTCTGTCGATGTCGATGACAAAGAAATATTTTGTCGCGTCGTTTGCAAACTCTTGCGTCATGGCTTTTTCGATGTCCGAGAGCGTGAGCTTGCTCTCAAATGGGAGTACGACGTCAAATACGAGATTTGTGTGCGTTTCGCCGCTTACCATTCTGAAATCGTGCAAGGACAGCGATTCGTCAAGAGCGTTGAGTACGTCTTGCGCGCGTTGTTTAAGCTCTGCGAGTTTTTCGTTTTTGGTGTCTACGGGGTCCATATGTATGTTGAGCCGTATTTGTAAATCGTTCCAAAAATCATGCTCGATATTGTCGATTACGTCGTGACTTTTCGAGATTTCGACGTCTTGGGGAACCTCGACGTGCGCAACTACAAAGCAATGGTTTTCTCCGTAGCTGTGAACCACCAAATCGTGCACGCCTATAACGCCGTCGTAGGACATGATTTTTTGCGTGATGCACTCAACAAACTCCTTTGGCGGCTTTTCGCCGAGAATGGGGGACATAGCTTCTTTGAGAAGAAGCACGCTCGATACTATTATGAACAGCGAAACCGCAATGCCCATTATGCCGTCTATGCTGATTTTCGGGCTTATTTTGTCACCTGCGACGCCTATAACGATTGTGGATATTAGAACGGCGGTGGTGGCGAGCGCATCGTTGCGGCTGTCGGTTGCCGAGGCTTTGAGCGCGCCGCTGTTTATCGCTTTGGAAAAATCGAGATAGATAAACATTTGCAAGAGCTTTGCGACTATCGCCACGCCTAAAACGACGTAGGTGTAGATGCTTACGCTCACTTCTTCGGGAGAAATGCACTTTTCTATCGAGGATTTAAGAAGCATTATTCCGATAAACAGCACCGTCATAGATACGAGTAGCTCGGTGATATATTCGTATCTTGCGTGTCCGAACGGGTGATCCTTGTCGGGCGGAGTGCTTGAGAGCTTGAAGCCTATGAGCGTTACGACGCTGCTACCTGCATCGGACATATTGTTGATTGCGTCTGCAATAACGGTTATGCTGTGCGCTATAATGCCGACTATGAGCTTGAAAACGCAGAGTATGGTGTTGGATATTATGCCAAAAACACCTGCGGAAAAACCGTAGCGGTAGCGTACTTGAGGATCTTGCGTGTTGTCGCAATCCTTGACGAAAAGCTTTCTTATAAATTTCATAATGCGCCTGTTTATTTTACGTTGTATCGAATTGTCGTGTGCCTGCTCAATAAAATATCCCGAAAGCAGTTACGCGCAAAGCACTTTGCTTTCGGGACGTTTTGCGTTGTCGTGTGTTATTTCTTAAGTTTGCGCGGACGACGCTTGAACGCCTGATAGGCATAATATCCGCCTATTACCAATGCGGTTGCGCCGACTATAACCAAGATGACGTACCAAAGCCCCGGCTCTACGGTGTTACCCGATTTTGCGCGCTGCCACATATTTACAACGACGTCGTTGCGTGTGCCGAAGTCGCGCATGACGCCGAGCGTTTCGTTGATAACGGGGTAGCGCGATTCGTTTTCAAAGTATTCCTCGACGTCGTATTCACAATCCTCGATATACGCAAGCACGTCTTCGTCCGCTTGCATAAGCTCTTTGTTGGTGGCAGAGGAGTAACCTATGGCAATGGAGTTGCGTATGGAGCTTAACGGTCTGCACATATAGTCGATAAACATCATTGCGGCAAGCTTGTTGTTTACGCTTGTGGGAATGCACCAGCCGTCATACCAAATGTTGCTTGCAACGGACGGGACGTAGTAGCCGAGCTGATAGGTGTCGGATTCCTCGTCATAACCGCCTTCTTCTATCGCCCAAAGCGCGTCTCCGCTCCAAGCGAAATCGGCATAAACGATTTCGTTTATCATGTCGTCCTTGCCGAAGTCAACCTCGTATCCGGATATATGCTCGCGTTGTTGAGTCAGCACCTCTTCTGCGGCTGAAACCATTTCGTCATCGGTGCAGTTTATAAGCTCTTGTACGCTGTAGCCCTTGTATTTTTCGGGAAGAAGATCGTATTCGTACATATAGAATATCGCGGCGGCATAGGTGTCGCGAACGCTGTCCTTCATGAGGATTTTATTTTCAAGCTCTTCGTTGCCTTGCACGTTCCAAAGCACGCCCCAGCCGTATTCTTCAAGCTCCTCGATGCTGACCTTTGACGTGTTATATAAAATTCCGAGCGTGCCAATCATATAGGGAACCATAAATTCGGTCATGTCGTAGGTTTTGCCGTCATTTGCTTTTACGCTGTTGAACATACCTGCGATTACGTCCATTATGTTCGGATCGATATTGCCCCAACCCGACCTTAAACTGCTCATATTGTCAAGTGAAATACCGTATTTGTCCAAATCGGCTTGTATGTCGGCTTTTACGTCGTTGTGGTTGAGAAGACATCCCGCAACGAGCAATTTCTCTATAGAATACTCGCTCGGACATATAAGGTCAACGTTTGCGTCGCCTTTAAGCACCTTTGTCATCATGGTTTCGTTGGTGTCGTAGGTAGTGTAGGTGATGGACAGCGAGCGACCTGTTTTTTCCTTGTAATAGTCGGCAAATTCGTCAAGCAGGCGCTTGCCCGTTTCTTCGTCGATTTCGTTGTCGATATAATCTTCCCAGTTGTAAACCACAAGACGATCGCCGCCTTGCTCTCCGGTCGCGCCGTTGTTGCAGGCGGTAAGGCAGGGAAGCAATACGCAGGATAAAACAAGAATGAGAACCAGTAAAACGGTTGTGCGTTTCATCATAAATTTGCCTCCTTTGCCTTTTTCTTTTGGTTGGAAATTTTGACGAGATTTATCGATAGAACTCCTGCCAAAACCACTACGAAGATAATCGAGAATATCGCATACCAGAACGGCTCTAGACCTTGTACGCGCGCGTCCGAATAGATGTAGGTGGAAAGGGTGTTTATTCCCGTTGCCGCGCCTTTGTTGATTTGAGTGATTATAAAGTCGTCCATGGACATTATAAATGCCATCACAAATCCGCTTACGATGCCCGGCGTGATTATCGGAATCATAACCTTTACTAGTGCCTTGAACGGGTTGGCACCGAGGTCGAGCGCGGCTTCGTAGATATTGGGATCCATTGATTCGAGCTTCGGCAAGACGCTCAACACGACGTACGGCGTGCAGAACGCAATGTGCGCGATTATAAGGCGGAGATAGCCCTCGGGGAATGCAAACGTAACAAAGAATACCATCATGGAAACAGCCATAACTATTTCGCTGTTGATGATGGGGAATTGGTTGACGTTTTCAACGAGTCTTCGCGCGCGTTTTCCTAGGTTGAAAATGCCGATCGACGCGAAGGTTCCCATAATCGTCGCGACGACGGAGGATATGCTCGCGATAATAAATGTGTTTGCAATCGCACTCCACAAATCCTCCGATTTGTCGGATTTGAATATGGATACGTATGCCTCAAAACTGAAGCCGTTGTCGAAATTGAAGTTCGAGCTGTTTGAGAACGAATATATCACAAGAAGCACTATCGGCGCGTAGAGTATCGCAAGGATTACGAGCAAATAGAATTTTTCAAAGAAATTTCTGATTTTGTCTTTTACCATAACGACCTCCTTACGGCGTTGCCGTTGCGATTAAATTTGTTCATTATAAAGTTGGAAAGCAACACGAATACGAGCATAACCAAGCTCATGATCGAGCCGACGCCGTACATACCTTGCTCAAAGCTTAACTGTATCGAATCGCCGAAGAGGAAAATCTTTCCGTTCGACAAAAGCTGTGAAATCGCATACGTCGATATTGTCGGGATAAATACCATAGTAATACCGCTGAAAATTCCGCTCATAGACAAGGGGAGAGTAGTTTTCAGAAATACAGTGGCTTTGTCCGCGCCGAGGTCTTGCGCTGCTTCGATATAGCTTTTGTCAATGCCGGACAGCGTGGTGTGCAGGGGCATAATCATAAACGGGAGGTAGTTGTATACCATGCCGAACAGCACCGTTCCCATGCCAAGCTCTATGCCGAGCGCGATGAAAATCGCTTTCGTGGCAAGCGTACGAATGAGAAAGTTTACGCCCATAGGAATCACGTAAAGAAGCACTAGTACCTTTCCGCTCGACATCTTTGAAAGGAAGTACGCAACAGGGTAGCCGAGCAACAGACAAAGCGCGGTTGTGATTACGCCGACGAGAAGTGAGTTGCCAAGCACTACTAAGCTCGATTTCGAGGAGAAAAATATTTTGAAATTCTCCAACGTCAGGTTGTTGTCGCTGTCAAGAAAGGCGTTTACGAGAATCAGCACGAGCGGAACGACCACGAACAGCAACAAGAAAATGATGTACGGGACGCTAAACACCTTTTTCGTCAACCTGAATTTTTTTCGAGAGGTGTTTTTCACTCGTTGACCTCCTTATCGTCGTTTTCTGCTTGTATGCCGTTTTCTTCGGCTTCGATGATGATTTCTTCCACTGCGTCGAATTTTTCGGGTTCCTCCAAGCGCGCCTCTTCTATTGCGGCTTGCTCTTCTGCGGTGAGCGTTTCGTCCTTAACCACGTTTTCTACGACAACTTCTTCCGCGTCGCGCTTTTCGACGATGATTTTATCCGGAGCAATCTTTATACCTACGCGGTCGCCCTTGAGCCAATCGTCGTCGGTGTCCGCAAAGAAAATATAATGGTCGTCCGTCGAAAGTATTGCTTGATAATAGCTACCTTTATAGATGGAAGAGAGTACCGTTGCGCCGATGACGCCGTCTTCTTCGTCGTCGGTGATTTCCACGTCGTCGAAATCGACGGAAACCTTGACGGGCGTGTCGATAGGAAGCTCCTCGGGAGTTAGGTTCGATTTGAATTCAAAGTCGGCGCCGCATATTTCGACGAGATTTTCTCCCGTGATTACGGTATCGATTTCGTTGATGATGCGCGTTTTGTGCATGATGTGCAGGTCAAACGGCTTTATGTATATGCCTACGGTTTCTCCGATGTCGTAAGTGTCGGTGTCGTGGGCTACTATTTCGTTGCCGTTTGCAAGAAGGGTGATTTGATAGTGGTCGCCCTTGAAAACGGAGGAGAGAACTTCTGCCGTGAGTATCGTGCGTTTGTCGTCCGGCTTTTTGATTTTCACGTCTTCTGGACGAATGATAACGTCGATTGGCTCGTTGTGCTTAAAGCCCTTGTCTACGCATTCAAACACGGTATCGCAAAATTCGACTTTGCAGTCTTCGAGCATGACGCCCGAAAGAATTGTGCTTTCTCCGATGAAGTCGGCTACGAAAGCGTTTGCAGGCTCGTCGTATACCTTTTCGGGTGACGCGATTTGTTGGATTTCGCCAAGGCGCATAACGACTATTTTGTCGGACATGGTGAGCGCCTCTTCTTGGTCGTGCGTTACGTAAATAAAGGTAATGCCAAGGCGCTTGTGCATATCCATAAGCTCAAGCTGCATATCCTTTCGCATTTTCAAATCCAATGCGCCGAGCGGTTCGTCGAGAAGAAGAACCTCGGGTTCGTTGACGAGCGCGCGAGCGATTGCGACGCGTTGCTGTTGTCCGCCGCTCAACGAAGAGACGTTTCTGTGTCCGTAGTCCTCAAGGTCAACCATTTTGAGCGCGTCGTTAACCTTTTGTTTGATTTCGGATTTCGTATATTTGCGGAATAATTGGACGGTTTCGCCCTTTTTATTCGTTTTAGTGCCGTTGGGTATGACTTTCAGCTTAAGCCCGAATGCGATATTGTTGAACACGTTTAAGTGCGGAAACAGCGCGTATTTTTGGAATACGGTGTTGACGGGACGAAGATGCGGAGGAGTGTCCGTAATATCCTTTCCGTTGAAGATTATTTTCCCGCTTGTGGGCATTTCAAAGCCTGCAATCATGCGTAAGGTGGTTGTTTTTCCGCAACCGCTAGGACCGAGCAGGGTGACGAATTCACCGCGTTTGATGGTTAAGCTTGCATTTTTCACGACCTGTTTTCCGTCGTATTCCTTGTAAACGTTGCGAAGCTCGATGATGTTGTCAACTTGAGTTTTCTTTGTCATAAGCGTATTTCCTTATTTTTGCGCGTTTGTTTTCGTGATTATTGTTGGTTTATTAAAACGTCGGGGGAGATGCAATCCAAAGCACTACTGCTTTTTCGGCGGTTCGGTTTTCGAGATGGTGTACCTTTGAAGAATTGAAATAGAATACCTCGCCTTTTTTTACGCAATATGCCGCTTGTCCGATATGGAGCCAAATTCTGCCCGACAACACGTATCCGAATTCTTCACCCTCGTGCGGTACGTCTTCTTCAAGAGAGGTGTGCGCGTCTATTGTCACGCGTATGGGTTCCATTTCGTTTTTCTGCGCATTCGGCACAAGCCATTCTATTTTGTGTCCGTCCGAGATTTTTTCGATAAATTCTTCTTCGGTAAATACAACCTTTTCTTCTTTTTCGTCGCTGAAAAATTCCGCAAACGTTGTGCCGAGTCCGTTGAGAATGTCCTCGAGAGTTGCGATAGACGGAGAAGTAAGCTCGTTTTCCAGCTGGGAAATATATCCCTTTGTCAGCTCGCATCTATCGGCAAGCTCTTCTTGCGTCAAATTGTTTTGCAATCTCAATCTTTTGATTTTTATGCCAAGCTCCATGCCTTGCTCCTTCCTGCAAATACACATATCGTACTTTTCGTTTAGCTATGCTAAACTTTTGTCGTTGTTTAGGCAAAATTGACGGTCGGTTTAACGTGTTTTGCAATTTTTAACAAAAAGTTTAGCAAAACTAAACCTATTTGTCAAAAACGATTATAGTGGTTTGCATACAAAGTGTCAATAGATTTAAGACAATTTCTGTCGCATTTCGACTTTTTAAGAAAAGCAAGTCAAACGAACGATAACGCGGACATACTAAATCGAACGTTCGGAATGATTTTAAGGGGTAGAAGATAAACGAAAATAAGGGGTTTTAATGGCGTATAGGTGTTCGCCCATTAGCGTTTGTTACCCATGGTCAATCGCGTGCAGCCTGACCGTGGTCAGGGGGTGCAATGAAATTGCACGTGCGCAAGGCGCACAGTTTGAAACCTTAATGCAAAAAAAATAAACCCAAACCTGATTGAGTTTGGGTTTATTGGCGTAGCATAAGGGATTCGAACCCCTGACCTTCTGGTCCGTAGCCAGACGCTCTATCCAGCTGGGCTAATGCTACATATAGCTCGCTTTTGTTTTAAGCATAGTTATTATAGTGTTCTCGAAAAAATTTGTCAACCGTTTGAAAAAACATATTTTTATGTTTTGCCAAGAAACGTGATATTTGACAAACGCTGTGATTTTAATATGATTTTGTTAAATATTTTGATGTGGTATTTGTTAAATATTATATAAAAACAACCGCCCCCTTTCGAGGGCGGTTCGTTTTTATTGAATTTTACATTTTTGAAATGTAGTCTGCA
>CAZUZK010000050.1:0-10055 GCA_964624745.1 uncultured Bacteroides sp.
CGACAACCAAAAACAACCACAAGGCACTCGTATTTTTGGGCCTATCGCAAGAGAATTGCGTGATAAGGATTACACCAAAATCATCTCTCTTGCCCCGGAAGTGCTGTAAGGAGGAATTACTGTTATGGCAAAATTGAGTGTTAAGAAAGGTGACAACGTTATGGTCATCACCGGTAAAGACGCAGGTAAGGTCGGCAAGGTCCTCAAGGTCGTTCCCGACACCGGCAGAATTTACGTCGAGGGTGTGAACATCGTTGCAAAGAGCAAAAAGCCCAGAAACGCACAAGACAAGGGCGGCATCATCAAGCAAGAGGGTACAATCGACGCGTCCAACGTTATGCACGTTTGTTCCGGTTGCGGTGACGTCGTGAGAGTCAAACACGAGCTTAAGGAAGTGAACGGCAAAATGAAGTCCGTCCGCGTATGCCCCAAGTGCGGTGCGTCTCTTGACGAGAAGAAACCATCTGCAAAGAGAGTGGCAAAGAAAGCCGCAAAGAAAAAAGCAGAAAAGTCCATTGAGAAAAAGGACTAATACATCGGAGGTAATATCGTGGCAGAAAAGAAAAATCAGGTTGCTAAAGCAACTGCAACCGATAAGACGAATGCTGGTAATGCTGAAAGATATCGCATGAGAAAACAGTACACGGAAGAAGTTGTACCGGCTCTCATCAAACGCTTTGGCTACAAGAACATTAACGAGGTCCCTCGTCTTGAGAAGATCGTGCTTAATATGGGCTTGGGCGACTGCAAGGACAACAGCAAATCTCTGCAACAAGCAGTTGAAGAGCTGAAGCTTATCGCAGGCCAAAAACCAGTTATCACAACAGCAAAGAAATCCGTTGCAAACTTCAAGGTGAGAGAGGGTATGAACGTCGGCGCAAAGGTTACCCTTCGCGGAAACAGAATGTACGATTTCCTCGATAAGTTCATCTCCATCGCTCTTCCCAGAGTGCGCGACTTCCGCGGAATCTCCTCTAAGTCTTTTGACGGCAGAGGAAACTACGCAGTCGGCGTGAAGGAACAGCTCATCTTCCCCGAAATCGAATTCGATAAAGTCGAAAAGGTTCGCGGATTTGATATTTGCATCGTTACAACCGCAAAGACGGACGAAGAGGCACGCGAGCTTCTCAAGCTCATGGGTATGCCTTTCGCAAAGTAAGGAGTGAACTATGGCCAAAACATCAATGAAAGTTAAGCAACAAAGACCCCAAAAGTTCTCGACGCGTGAATATACACGTTGCCGTATTTGCGGACGTCCACACGCTGTACTCAAAAAGTACGGTATTTGCAGAGTTTGCTTCAGAAACCTCGCATACAAGGGCGAGATTCCCGGAGTGAAGAAGGCAAGTTGGTAAGAGGAGGCACAAAAATGACTGATCCAATTGCAGATATGCTTACAAGAATTAGAAATGCCTTGACCGCAAAGCACGAAACCGTTGAAGTTCCGGCGAGCAAAATCAAGGTCGCAATAGCAGAGATACTCGTAAAAGAAGGCTACGTTAAGAGCTTTGAAATCGTTGAAGGCGCAGTGCAAAACACGATTGTTATCACTCTTAAATACGCTCCCGTCAAAGGACAACACGTCGTTACGGGCCTCAAGAGAGTATCGACACCCGGTCTCCGCGTTTACGCAGGTGTGGACAATCTTCCCAAGGTTCTCAACGGAATGGGTATCGCAATCCTTTCCACCTCTAAGGGTATCCTCACGAACAAAGAGGCAAAGGCACAACACGTCGGCGGCGAAGTGTTGGCTTACATCTGGTAAGGAGGCGCGATATGTCAAGAATAGGTAGAGCACCAATCGCAATCCCAGAGGGTGTTACATTTGAAAACAACGACAACCTCGTCACGGTAAAGGGTCCGCTCGGCACTCTTACTCAAAAGGTTGACAAGTCTATCGACGTAACGGTTGACAACGGTCACATCGTTTGCACGCGTCACTCCGACGATAAGGATCATCGCGCTTTGCACGGTCTTTATCGCGCGCTTATCCACAACATGGTGGTTGGCGTTACGAAGGGCTTTGAAAAGAGCCTCGTGGTGAACGGCGTCGGTTACAAGGTCACTCTTACGGGCGGAAACAAGCTTACGTTCAATATCGGCTTCTCTCACCCGATTGAGTATACCGCTCCCGAGGGAATCACCTTTGCGCAACCGCAACCTCTTGAAATCGTTGTCAAGGGCATCGATCGTCAGCTTGTCGGTCAAGTTGCCGCAACCATCAAGGCGTTCAAGCCGGTAGAGCCGTATCATAACTACGGTATCCACTACAAGGATGAAACCGTCATCCGCAAGGTCGGCAAGAGAGCCACGAAGTAATGAGGTGAAGTATGATAACCAAAAAAGATAAAAACGCAGATAGAATCATTCGTCACGCAAGAGTGAGAAAAAAAGTTTTCGGTACTGCCGAAAGACCTCGCCTCTGCGTGTATAGAAGCACAAACCATATCTATGCTCAAATCATCGACGACGTGAAGGGTAACACTCTTTGCGCGGCATCAACCCTCGAAAAAGCAGTTGCACCGCAGGTTGCAGAGCTTTCAAAGAGCGACGCCGCAAAGGTCGTCGGCAAGGTAATTGCTGAAAAAGCTCAAGCAATCGGCATCAAGGAAGTCGTCTTCGACAGAGGCGGTTATCTTTACACCGGCAGAGTCGAGGCTCTCGCCGACGGCGCAAGAGAAGCCGGTCTTGAGTTTTAATTGGAGGAATTATGGCAGATAATCGTGATAGAAGAAACGATAGAAACAGAGAAGAAAACGATGGTTTGACCAAAAAGCTTATTGCTGTAAACCGTGTTACAAAGACTGTTAAGGGCGGTAGAAATATGCGCTTCTCGGCACTCGTTGTAGTCGGCGACGGCAACGGCAAGGTCGGTCTCGGAATGGGCAAAGCGGCAGAGGTTCCCGAAGCAATCGAGAAGGCTACCCAGCTTGCAAAACGTAACATCGTGGCTGTTTCCTTGAAGGACAACACAATTCCTCACGCAACAACCGGTAAGTTCGGTCGCGGACAAGTTCTTCTTCTCCCGGCTGAAGAAGGTACCGGCGTTATCGCAGGCGGTGCGGTGCGTATGGTTCTCGAGGTTGCCGGCGTTAAGGACATCAGAACGAAGTCCCTCGGCTCCAACAACCCCATCAACAGCGCAAAGGCGACTATGGAAGGTCTTATGAGCCTTCGCAACGCCGAACAAATCGCACAGCTTCGCGGTGTAGACGTAACGGCAGACTAACGGAGGTGTACTATGGCAAAGAAAGCAGAAGCAAAAGCAGAAGTCAAAATGATCAAGGTTACTCTCGTTAAAAGCTCAAACGGTATCCTCAAAAACCAAAAAGCGAACCTCGAAGCTCTCGGCTTGCACAAAATCGGCAACGTCAAGACCTTTGTGGATAATGCTTGCGTAAGAGGAAAAATCGCAAAAGTTTCTCACCTTGTAAAGGTTGAGGAAATTTGAGGAGGACGTTTCTATGAATATTCAAGATATTAAACCCGCAGAGGGCGCAAAGACCAACACCAAGAGAATCGGTCGCGGTATCGGTTCCGGTATGGGTAAGACCTCAACGCGCGGTCATAAGGGACAATGGGCAAGAAGCGGCGGCGGTGTACGCCCCAACTTTGAAGGCGGTCAAATGCCGATGACCAGAAGACTCCCGAAAATCGGTTTTAACAACAAGAGATTCGCACACGTCTACAATCAAGTCAACATCGACGTCTTCAATAGATTTGAAGACGGAGCAGTTGTCGGGATAGATGAGCTTGTCGCAAGCGGTATCATCAAGAAAGTCGAGCCTTACGGACTTAAAGTCCTCGGCAACGGCAATCTTGAGAAGAAGCTCACGATCAAAGCAAACAAATTCACCGCGTCTGCAATTCAAAAAATCGAAAAGGCAGGCGGCACAGCAGAGGTGCTATAATGTTCGAGACACTCAAAAACGCATTCAAAACGAAAGAGATAAGAGTGAAGATTTGGCTTACTCTTGCGCTCATTCTCGTTTATAGAATCGGATGCTACATTCCTATCCCGACGTTTGATATTGCAACGTTGTCGACGGCGTTCAACTCTCAAAACTCCGACTTCCTCGGCATTTTGAACATCTTGAGCGGCGGATCGATGCAAAACGCTACGATATTTGCACTGGGCGTGCTACCGTTTATCAACTCCTCGATTATAATGCAACTTCTCGCGTTGGTTATTCCCGCGCTCGAGAGATTGTCTAAAGAGGGTGACGAGGGTAGAGAAAAGCTTACGCAAATAACCAGAATCGTTGCTATCGTACTCGGCGTCGTGCAAGCAATAGGTATCGTTGTCGGATTCAAAGAATATATCAATCCCGTGTTCTCCTTCGAGGCAGAAGCGGAAAATCCGATATTGACGATGGCGATAACAATCGTATTGCTCGTCGCAGGAAGCGTTATGGTCATGTGGCTGAGCGAAAGAATCACCGAATACGGTATCGGCAACGGAACGTCGATTATCATCTTCATCGGTATCCTTTCGAGCGCAGGCACGACGATGGCTCAATCCTTCAAGATGATCGGCAACGAATGGACGTACGTTTGGAACAACCTCGGATTTATCATTCTCGTTGTCGTAATATTTGCGTTTATCGTATTTATGGACGGCGCGGAAAGAAGAATCGCGGTGCAATATTCCAAGCAAATCAAGGGCAATAAGATGTACGGCGGTCAATCCACGTATATCCCGATTCGCGTCAACGGAAGCGGTGTTATGCCGATAATCTTCGCATCGTCGTTGCTCATGTTCCCGCAAATGATTATCCAACTGTTCTTCACAAATACGCCTAGCGTAGAGAGCGGTTTGTCGGTTGCGGCATGGTATCAAAAGTATATGGGTAGCGGTACTGCCGTGTACTACGTGCTTTTGGCGATACTCATTCTCGGATTCAGCTACTTCTATGCACAGATTCAGTTCAATCCCGAGGACGTTTCGAGAAACATTCAACAATACGGCGGATTTATCCCCGGTATAAGAGCGGGCAAGCCGACAAGCGATTTCTTGAAGAGAATCAACAATCGTATTACGTTGTTCGGCGCGATATTCCTTATGCTTATCTCGTTGATTCCGACGTTCTTGTTCAGAGCGCTTGCTATAGGCAATAACACGTGGGATTCTCCGGCATTGCCGTTTGCAAACTCCTTCTCTGCAACGGGCTTGCTGATTGTCGTATCGGTTGCGCTCGAGCTTAACAAGCAGCTTGAATCGCAAATCATGATGAAGCACTACAAGGGCTTCCTCAAATAATCTAAAAAACAACAAACTAACCCAAATTTTTCAAGTGATGGCGCAAATCGGTTGACGATTTGATTGCCATCACAAAGAAAAAGTGCTATAATAAGTAAATATGAAAAATATTATATTATTAGGCGCTCCGGGCGCAGGAAAAGGCACGCAAGCCGCGATGATTGCAGAGGAATTTAACGTTCCTCACATTTCAACGGGTGACATTCTTCGCCGTAATATGAAAGAGGGTACGCCCCTCGGTCTTAAGGCAAAGGAGTTTGTAGAGTCCGGCGGACTCGTCCCCGACGAAATCGTAATCGGTTTGGTGAAGGATAGACTCGAGCAGAACGATTGCAACAACGGATATATCCTCGACGGATTCCCCAGAACGATCGCACAGGCGCAAGAGCTTGACAAGGTAGCCAAAATCGATATGGCAATCAACATCGACGTTCCCTTCGAGGTGATAATCGAAAGGCTCGGCGGAAGAAGAGTGTGTGTGTGCGGCGAAACCTATCACGTATCGATGCTCAACGGAAGTACGACGTGCGCTCGTTGCGGAAAGGAATTGTATGTTCGCGACGACGATAAGCCCGAAACCGTGAAAAACAGATTGAAGGTCTACGAGGAGCAAACGCAACCGCTTATCGATTACTATCGCGCACAAGGCAAGATAGTCGACATCAAGGCGCGCGGTACGAAGGAAGAAATCTTCGCAGACATCAAGAAGGTGCTTGAATGATACACATTAAAAGCCCTGCCGAAATCGAATGTATGAGACGGTCGGGACAAATCCTGAGAGATTGCTTGCTTTTCCTCGGAGAGAGAGTGAAGCCGGGAGTATCTACAAAAAGGCTGGACGAATTTGCCTACGATTATATCACAAGGCATGATTCAAAGCCGTCTTTCCTCGGATACGGTGGCTTCCCCGGAACGATATGCGCGTCGATAGACGAGGTTGTGGTACACGGCTTTCCGTCGAACAGACGCCTCAAGGAAGGCGAAATAATCGGAGTCGATTGCGGATTGGTGTTCAAGGGTTGGCAAGCGGACGCGGCAAGAACCTTTCTCGTAGGAGAGGTCAGCGAAGAAAAAAAGGCGCTTGTCGAAACGACGAGAGAAAGCTTTTTCAAGGGCGTTGAACAATTCAAGGTCGGCGGACATCTCGGAGATATATCTCACGCGATACAGGAATACAACGAGGCAAGAGGCTACGGAGTTGTTCGGTCGATGGTCGGACACGGTATCGGAAGAGAAATGCACGAGGATCCGGCAGTGCCGAATTACGGTAAGGCAGGACACGGACCGAAGCTCGAAGTCGGAATGGTGCTTGCAATCGAACCGATGATAAATTTGGGAACGTGGCAAACGCTGGAGGACGGCTGGAAATGCGTTACGCTGGACGGCAAGCCCTCGGCACACTATGAAAACACTGTTGCTCTGACAGAAAACGGAGCGGAAATATTGACTCTTTGATATGGAACTCGGAAACATCGTTTATTCTAAAGCGGGCAGAGATCAAGGCGGTTACTACGCGGTGGTCGAGGTCGTGGACGAGAATACGGTTAAAATCGCAGACGGCGATACGAGACATATCAGAAATGCAAAAACCAAAAACGTAAAGCATTTGCAATCGACGGGCGATACGCTTGAAAAGATTGCGGACAAATTGCAAAACGGTATGCAGGTATTCGACGCAGAATTGTACAGCGCACTCCGTTTTTACAATGACAACAATAAATAAAAAGGGGACTCTATGTCAAAAGAAGACGTTATCGAAACCGAAGGCAAGGTGGTTGAAGTACTGCCGAAGACTCAATTCAGAGTCGTATTGAGCAACGGACATGAGATACTTGCATATCTCGGCGGAAAATTGCGTATCAACAACATCAGAATTCTCGAGGGCGACAAGGTTAAAATCGAAATGTCGCCGTACGACCTGACAAAGGGAAGAATTATCTACCGCAATAAATAAGGTCGGTAAACGCAAAACAAAAGGACTCATTGGAGGTTAACTATGAAAGTCAGACCAAGCGTCAAGCCTATGTGCGACAAATGTAAAGTTATCAAAAGAAACGGCAGAGTTATGGTTATCTGCTCAAAGTATCCAAACCACAAGCAACGTCAAGGTTGATTGATGGGTTTGGCTTTTGACGTTTTGACGCAACGCTCCGCGTCCGAGCTTCAAAAGTTAAAATCGGCAAAAAGCGTAGGGCGGCTGGTTGCTTCATTCCAAATTATAACGGCAACTACCTATGCGTGGCATATATAAAAAACACTTTTTTCACTATTTCGGAGGTAGAAAATGGCAAGAATCGCCGGCGTGGATCTCCCACGCGACAAGAGAGTTGAATACGGACTTACCTACATCTATGGTATCGGTCTTGCAACATCTCAAAAGATTTTGAGCGAGACAGGCATCAATCCCGACATCCGCGTTAAGGATTTGAGCGAGGATCAAGTCAGTCTCATTCGTGATTACATTGAACAAAATTTGCACGTTGAAGGCGACCTCAAGAGAGAAGTTGGTCTCAACATCAAGAGATTGATGGAAATTGGTTGCTATCGTGGTGTTCGTCACAGAAAGGGTCTCCCCGTTCGCGGACAAAACACAAAACAAAACGCCCGTACTAGAAAGGGACCAAAGCGCGCAGTAAGCCGCAAGAAATAAGGAGGCGCGACTATGGCAGGTATTGCAAGAAAGGCTATTAAGAAAAGAAAAGATATTAAGCATGTTGAAAAAGGTCAAGTGCATATCCATGCATCCTTTAACAACACAATCGTTACTATCACTGATATGAACGGAAACGCCATCTCATGGTCATCCGCAGGCAAGCTTAAGCTCCGCGGTAGCCGTAAGTCCACTCCGTTTGCAGCACAAATGGTCAGCGAGGACGCTGCAAAGGTTGCATACGATCAGGGCATGAGAAGCGTTGAGGTCTACGTCAAGGGACCCGGTCAAGGCAGAGAGAGCGCAATCCGCGCACTCGGAAACGTGGGCATCGAGGTTACACTCATTCAGGATGTATCTCCGATTCCTCACAACGGTTGCCGTCCGCCCAAGGCGAGAAGACTGTAATTAGGAGGACTTAAGTTATGGCTAAATATACAGGAGCAGATTGCCGTCTTTGCAGACGTGAAGGATGCAAGCTTTATCTCAAGGGAGAAAAGTGCAGCTCAACAAAGTGCCCTCTCCTCACCAAGTATGCACCTCCGGGTGACCACGGCAAGGGAAGAAAGAAGGCAAGCGGTTATAGCGTTCAGCTTCGCGAGAAGCAAAAGACAAAGCGTTACTACGGCGTGACAGAAAAGCAATTCGTGATGTACTACACAAAGGCATCCGAAATGCGCGGCGTCACCGGTGAGAATATGCTTACGCTTATCGAAAGACGTCTTGACAACGTGGTTTATCGTCTTGGTCTTGGCTCATCAAGAGCTATGGCACGTCAGATTGTCAACCATGGTCATATCACCGTCAACGGCAAGAGTGTTGACATCCCCTCTTATCTCGTAAAGGCAGGCGACATCATCGCAGTCAAAGAGAACAAGAAGGATTCTGTGATGTGGGACGCTGTTAAAGAAACAAAGAACCTCAGCCTCGTAAAATGGCTCGAGTTCGACAACGCAACACTTAGCGGCAAGGTCGTCGCACTCCCCGAGAGAAGCGATATTGATCTTGATATTCAAGAACACCTTATCGTCGAGTTGTACTCTAAATAATCTGATCGGAGGATACAGTTATGATGGAAATGATAAGCCCCAATATAACTACTACGGAAAACGAAAGCGGCAATTATGCCAAATTTGTTGTGGAGCCGCTCGAGCGTGGCTTTGGCACAACTATCGGCAACTGCTTGCGCCGTATTCTCCTCTCCGCACTTCCCGGTGCTGCGGCAGTCGGTATCAAAATTGCGGGAGTAGAGCATGAATTTTCCACCATCAAGGGCGTGAAAGAGGAAGTCACCGAGATTATCCTTAACCTCAAAACTGTTCGTTTCAAAGCAATCAGCAGCCTTGAAGGTGCCGGTAAGCAGGAATGCAGACTTGTTGCAAACACTGCCGGTACAGTCACCGCTGGCGATATTGAGTGCGCAACCGGTATCGAGGTTATGAATCCCGACCAAATCATCTGCACACTCGATGACGAGGCTTCGATTGATATGACTATCTTTGTGGATTGCGGACGCGGTTATGTGCCTGCTTCTCAAAACAAGGATTATCATCAGCCCATCGGTTATATCCCGATCGACTCAATCTATACCCCCGTTGTGAGAGTAAACTATGCAGTCGAGAGCACACGTGTTGAGCAAAGCATTGACTTTGACAAGCTCACGCTTGAGGTCACCACGGACGGCACAACGACCGCAAAGGAAATCACATCCCTTGCAGCACAGATTATGAACGAGCACATCGCACTCTTTGTCGCTTTGGCAAAGCATGATGGCGGCAGCATCCTCAAGACTCCCTCCGAGGAGCCTATCAAGAAGGTGCTGGAAACCTCCGTTGAGGATCTCGACCTGTCCGTTCGTTCATACAATTGCTTGAAGCGCGCAAATATCCACACTGTTGAGGACCTTACAAAGCGTACCGAGGACGATATGCTTAAGGTGAGAAATCTCGGCAGAAAATCACTCGAAGAAGTTGTCAAGAAGCTCGAGGGTCTAGGTCTTAGCTTGAAGGCTCAAGAGGACTAAGAGCACAGGAGGAACACTATGTCTAAATTAGGAAAACGCACAGACCAAAGAATGGCTATGCTTAAAAATCAGGTTTCCGAGCTTCTTTGGTACGGTCAAATCGAAACAACTGTTGATCGTGC
>CAZUZK010000051.1:0-9605 GCA_964624745.1 uncultured Bacteroides sp.
GCGCTTTGTCCCATAAGCGTAATATTGTCGGGGTCCCCTCCAAAGGTGGCGATGTTGGCTTTAACCCAACGAATGGCGCACAGTATATCATGCAGCGCAAGATTGCAAACGTTGTCGTCCGCATAGTATCCGAAGATGTTGAGCCTATAATTCGGACACACGCATATCACTCCCTCCTTGGCTATGTTTACTCCGTCGAACGGGCGCTCGTCGCAAGAGCAGGTTACAAAGCCGCCGCCGTGGATGTTTATCAAAACAGGCAGTTTATCTCCCGTTTTCGGCGCATAAACATTGAGATTTAGACAATCCTCGGAATATGTAAAACTCAAACCTCGCCTAAATTCGTCGTAATAAAACGTGTTGCGCTTTGCTCCCTCGTCGAAAAATTGCCTTTCCTGCGGACAACAATCGCCGTTTTTCAGCGCGCTTAATTTTTGCGCAAGCGGTTCTAATTGCGGCTTCTTAAACCTGTCGGCTCTTGCAAAACGTATGCCGAGATATGCAACGGTATCTCCCCTGTCTAACCCCGTTATTTCGTAATCGCCATGTTCCAAAACGTAATTCATATGCCTTTATATTTTCCTCTTAAAAAGCTTAACGGCGACGCCTTCGTCGCCGTTAAGCAAATTGTCACCACTTGTTTTCGCAATACTCGCAGAAGGCGTACATATTCTTGATTTCAACCTTCGTACCGTCGTCAAGAATTGCCGTACCGTTCCACATACCGTGCACCTGATGGCAGTGCATACGCAGCAGGTTAAGCACGTTCAAATCGCTGTGATGGTCGTAAAACGGAGTCATTACAAAATCAAATCTGCCGTCCTGTGACACAAAATGCCATTTATCCTTAAATTTATCGGGCTTCGGGAAAACCTCAACGTCGACAGGACCGAACTTATGCACCTTGCCGTCCCAGAAAATAGCGGTTTCTGTTGCATTGGACTCTTCGCCGATACCCCAGGTTATTTCAAATCCGAACAAATGCTCTTTTCCGTCCGCGCCCGTAACGTATTGATTTCCGTTGCCCCAATACCAAACCATTTGATAGGGAGTGTTAACCCTTCCCCAATCCATAAACGCAAACGTGTTCTTTTTCTCGAACGTCCAAACCTGCTCGCCCCAACGGAAGGTACCCTCGCACGGCATTGAATTTTGTTTTGTCGTCATAAAATATCTTGTGGGTTTGCCTGCAAACGGAAGCACCGTCGTGATATTTTCAAGCCCGTCCATAATATCCATCGTAAAATTGCATTCAACCTCCTTGCCCTTGCACATTCCTTTGAAATACATAATTCTACGATTCTTTTCGGTCACGACCTTCATATGCGTTTTGCCTACGGTCTGGTCAAGCACGTTGGGTACGTCGCCTTTTGCAGGAAGCATATATTTCTTTCCGCCGATAAACAGCCCCGTAACCTCGGCGATTTTACCTGTGGTAAGCTTGCCGTCATTGCGTTTATGGCGCAAATCGGTGATAGACGCCTGTGCAAAACCGCCTATAGATATGTTTGCAAAAGTCATCTGCACCATCATTTCGCCGTTTGAAATCTGAAACATATCCCATTCTTTTTTGCGATTGGCAGGCTTCGCCTTTTCGCGCTCGTACTCAAAAACGTTGTGCCTTGCCCAGCCCGGAGCAAGCAACGTGCCGTCGTCGGCGAGAAGCTTTGTCGGCTCGGTGTACTCGGTTTGTTTGCTGTTGACCTGTCCGTCAATCCAACTCGGATAAGTTCTCTTCATATTTCCCTCCGTTTTCACCATATACGTATGGCTATATATCGATAAAATTATAAAACAAAAAGCCGACGAATACAATACCCTATTTTTCAAGTGCAGGCCGGTTGCGAAAAAGCGATTGCGCCGTCACGGCGAATAATGTATAATACAAGCAAGGAGATAAGTATGGAAATATTCCCGATAGCGCACATACACACCCCGTTCAAAGAAAAGTTCGGCATTCCGCGCCAAAGCGGCAGAGTAAACACTCTCGGCGAAATCGTCTTTGAAAAGGAATATCGCAATCCCGACGCCCTGCGCGGAATCGAGCAATTTTCTCATTTATGGCTATTGTTCGATTTTTCGCTGTCGCATAAAGCTGACTGGAGCGCAACGGTGCGTCCTCCACGACTCGGCGGAAACACAAAGGTCGGCGTATTTGCAACGCGTTCTCCTTTCAGACCCAATTCAATAGGATTAAGTTGCGTTCGTCTTGTAGACGTGCGCCAATCGGAATACGGAACCACTCTCATAGTCGAAGGTGCGGACCTTTTGGACGGAACGCCGATTTACGACATAAAACCATACGTCCCGTCGGACTGTCGCGCCGACGCGAAATACGGATTTGCAGGCGAGCACGACGCTCACCGCTTGAGCGTTGCCAATGATAACATCTTGAGCGACATCGCGCCGGACACAGCAAAAATGATTCTGGAATGTATTGCGCAAGACCCGCGCCCTGCTTACCAAGAGGACGAGCGCACGTATAGTCTGCGATACGACAAATACGACGTTCACTTCAAAGTAACGGGAGCGGTAGCAACGATTATCAATTACGATATAATCGAAACTTGATTCCAAAAACAAGGCTTTATACATTCAAAAAGCGCGTGTAAAACGCGCTTTTTGTTAAATACCCATTGTTGTTATCACCCCAAAAAACAATTCGCTAATCGATAAAATACTTGCTTGTGTTTGCCGTCAGCATTTTCTTCGGAACATGAATTTGCGCAAGGAACACCGCAAGCAAAACGACTATACAGCCCGCAAATTCCGCATAAGAATATTTCTCGTTCAAAATCGCAACTCCGGTAATCAAAGCAATGACGGACTCAAGCGACATAATAAGCGTGGCAAGCTCGGGCGGAGCATATTTCTGTCCGAGAGTTTGTAGAGTAAAGCCTATACCTGCGGACATAATGCCGACGTACAACACGGACAAAATGTTGTTGCCGATGACGTCAATCGGCGGAAAGCCCTCGATAGCCATAGCCGGCAGGCTGAACAACGACGCAAACACAAACTGCATAAACGTCAGCTTGAACGGATCCGTTTCGTCCACGTACACGTCTATAAACATGATTTGCAGCGAGAACATCACGGCGCAAAGGAAGAGCAAGCCGTCCGCTCTAGAAAACGACAAATCCCCCGTATCGCACATAAGATAAAAGCCGAGCATTGCAATAACCACCGCAAACCGATTGCTTACGGAAACTCGCCGACGGAGCAAAATGCTTAAAATCGGGACGATAACAATATATAAAGCCGTAATAAATCCGGTCTTACCGAGCGAGCTGGAAAGCAAGCCGAATTGCTGAAGATTGTTTGCCATAAACACGCACAATCCGCACAAAAAACCGCCTAAAAACGTTTCCTTATTCCAGCCTTTTCTCTTTTTACCGGTCTTTTTTTCGACAATCGTATTGACAACGATTATTATGCCGATAACCGCAACCGCAAGCGAAAACCTCAATCCGTTGAACGTAAAAACGGGTACGTCGTCCGCCGCTTTACGCTGTGCCAAAAACGCAAAGCCCCAAACAAACGCACACAACGACACGAAAAATACGCCGAGTAAGCTTTGAGATTTCTTGTTGTTCATGCTTTCTTTTATGCTCGATTAGTAGATTTTGTTATTGCTTTATTGCTTAACGGCTTTTTCAAGCACGTTGCAAAGCGCGATGTAATTTTCCAAGCTCAACGCCTCTCCCCTCACCAGCGGGGAGAATCCGGCGCTTTGAATTATCTCGCCTGCCTGCTGCTTCGTTATCTGAAACGCCACGGAAAGATTGTTTGCAAGCGTCTTTCTTCTCATTGCAAACGAAGCGCGTACAAGCTTGTGCAACAGTGGCGCGTTTTGTCCGTCAAGCTTGTTTCTGTCAACGTCTATTCTCACCACCGCGCTATCGACGTTCGGGGACGGGAAAAACATGTTTCTGTTAACGCTTCTTGTGATTTTTGCGCTTCCTGCCATTTCTATTGCGAGCGTAATTGCGGAATAATCGGGAGTCGCCGGTTTTGCGACGAATCTGTCCGCAACCTCTTTTTGAACCATTATCGTTATGCTCTTTACGTCAAGCGAGCTTTCGATAAAACGCATTGCCAACGGCGTGGTTATATAATAAGGAAGATTGGCGACGACCTTAAACTCTCCGCCCACTATTTCGCGAAGCTCCTCGTCGCGCATTTTCAAAACGTCTCTAAACACAACCTCGACGTTATCTATGCCCTGCAAAGACAGCGCAAGCACTTTCTCGAGATTTCTGTCCACCTCGAAGGAATACACCTTCTTTGCCACGGCGGCGATAGCGCGCGTAAGAGTACCTGCGCCCGTGCCAATTTCCACAACAACGTCGTCCTTGCAAATTCCGCCGTCCGCGACAATGGCATCAAGAAGATTCGCGTCGGTAATAAAATTTTGTCCCAACGCCTTGTTGAATCTAAAATCAACGTCTCTCAATATGTCTCTTACGTTTTTATTTTCCATATTTTTCCTCTTGACAAAACGAATAACGCTCTATCGATTGCACACAATACTATCGTACCGAAGATAAAACCTCGAAGTACAAAAGATAAAACGGAAGCGAAGTTTCAAATCTCAAAAGAAATTCTCTTCTGTTTTTCTTTAATATTCGGTATCCTCGTAAATGGTTTCTCTCACCTTATAATGCGCACCGGCTTGCTCTGCAAGCTTGGCGCACGCCTTTATCTCGTCTTCGCCGATAAAGTCAACGACTGAAAGCGTCGTGTCTATGCCGGCGTCAACGCAGTCCTTTGCAAATTTCAGCATCGCGTAAAACGCCTGCTCGCCGTATTTGCTTCTGCAAATCTCCTGATACCCTTGGGCGGTTGACGCGTTTAAGGATATAGAAACGTAATCCACGTACGGAGCAATAAGCGTCGCTACGTCGTCACGTTTGTTTATGAGATTGCCCAGCCCGTTCGTATTGATTCTTATTTTGCACCCCTTATTCTTCAAATACGGAGCTATTTGCGAAATCATAGACAGATTGCACATAGGCTCGCCGAAGCCGCAAAACACGACTTCTTTGTATTTGTGCAAATCGTATAGGGCAAGGTCGTCAACCATTTCCTGATACGTAGGCTCCTTCAAAAGCCACAAATCGCTTCCGCTAACTCCGTCCTTGATGTTGCGTATGCAAAACTCGCATCGATTGGGGCAACGGTTTGTTATGTTGAGATATAGACTATCTCCAAATTCATATACATAATTGTTTGTCATAATCGCTTCTTGCACAAAACGATGTTTATCGCTCTATTTTATACGTGTAAACAGTCGTTTTGCATTTGTTGTCGTTAATTTTTCAATTTCTTGTCTGCTTATTTCCAACACCTCGCTTGCCTTTTGGGCAACGAGCGAGACGTATTTTGGCTCATTGGTTTTTCCCCTGAACGGCACGGGCGTCATATAAGGACAGTCCGTTTCCAGCAGGAGCCTTTCTTTCGGCACGCACGCAAGAGCCTCCAAATTGTGCTTTGCGTTTTTGAAGGTTATTGCCCCTCCGAAAGAATAATACGCGTCCAGCTTATCGAATATCTTGACGTACTCGCAAGAGCCGGAATAGCAATGAAGCAGAACGCCGTTTTGCAAAAAATCTTTCATGTCAAAAAGTATTTTTCGCGCGTCCTCGTATGCGTCGCGGACGTGCAAAACGACGGGGAGCTTCAATTCATTGGCAAGCTCGATTTGTCTTGCAAACGCTTTTTTCTGTTCCTCTCTCGGACTCAAATCATAATAATAGTCAAGCCCTATTTCGCCTATCGCCACGACCTTATCTCTTTGCGCCAACACAGCAAGGCGTTCTATCGCCTCGTCGTTCAACGTCGTAGCGTCGTGCGGATGAACGCCTACGGCGGCGTACAGTTTTTCGTATCTTTCGCTCAGCTCAACCGCAAGCTCGGACGACGGAAGATCGTAGCCGACGCACACGGCGCACTCCAATCCGTCTTTTTCAAAATCGGACAAGATGCTCTCTGTGCGTTCTATAAGCTTTTCGTCATTCAAATGACAATGCGTATCAATCAACATATTTCATTAAAAACCGCCTCCTGCGAGGCGGATTTTTTATCTGACCACACAACCGCTCTCAACAGGCTTTTCGGGAGACACAAGCACGATTCGCTCACTTCCGTCTTCCGTCTTTTCGCACGCGCAAAGCAACATGCCCTGGCTCTCTATGCCGCGAAGCTTCGCAGGCTTGAGGTTGTATACCACGACAACTCTCTTTCCGATCATTTCTTCGGGGGTATAGTATTTTGCGATACCGCTCACGATTGTGCGCACCTCGTTTCCGATTTCGACGGAAAACTTAAGGAGCTTATCTGCTTTTTCAACCTTTTCGGCAGTCAAAATCTTACCTACTCGAAGTTGAATTTTTGCAAAGTCGTCTATGGTGATTTCTTCAAACGTCACGACGTTCTCTTCCTTGTGTTCGGGCTTCTTCTCTTCCTTCTTTGCAACGGGCGCGGTCGGCTCGTCGTCTTCCTTTATCAAGCCTTTTTCGAGAAGCTCTTTTTTCAGCTTTTCAAAATCGATTCTCGCAAAAATGTGCTTGGGATTTTCATCAACTCTTACTCCGTTCTCGAGCAAGCCGAATTTATCCAAATCGTCGTATGCACGCAAGCTCGTTCCGCACTGCTCGACAACCCTTTGAGAGGTGGACGGCATAAACGGATAAAGAAGGCTTGCACAGATAACTATCGTTTCGGTCAAATTGTAAAGCACGGTCGCAAGTCTGTCCTTTTGCGCCTCGTCCTTGGCAAGAACCCACGGCATGGTTTCGTCGATATATTTATTTGCCCTTCTCAACACCGACAATATCTCGGACGCCGCGTCGGCAGAACGATAATTGTCAAGATTGCCAAACACCTTATCTCTTGCGGATTTTGCAATTTCGATAAGCTCGTCGTCAACCGCTTCGCAAACGCCCTTGTTGCACACGACACCGCCAAAGTATTTATTGCTCATGGCAATAGTGCGTTGCACGAGATTTCCGTACACGTTGACAAGCTCTGAGTTTATAGTATCCGCAACCATTTCCCAGCTTATAACGCCGTCGTTGTCGAAGGGCATTTGAGAGAGCAGATAATATCTTACGGCATCAACGCCGAAGCATTCCGCCAAATCGTCGGCATAAATAACGTTACCCTTTGACTTTGACATTTTTCCGCCGTCTTGCAACAGCCACGGGTGTCCGAATATGCGCTTTGGCAACGGCTCGCCGAGTGCCATAAGGAAAATCGGCCAGTAAATGCAATGGAATCTAACAATGTCCTTGCCGATAATATGAATATCCGCAGGCCATTCCTTTTTATACAAATCACTGCTGTTGCCGTCCGCGTCGAAGCCGATTCCGGTAATATAGTTGGTGAGCGCGTCAAGCCACACGTAAATCACGTGCTTTTCGTCAAACGTAACGGGAATACCCCACGTAAACGACGTACGCGACACGCACAAATCCTGTAGCCCGGGCTTCAAGAAGTTATTTACCATTTCGTTTTTGCGAGATACCGGAGTAATGAAATCGGGATGCTCGTCATAGTACTTCATCAATTTGTCGGCATATTTGCTCATATTGAAGAAGTAGGCTTCCTCCTCTGCCATTTCAACCTTGCCTCCGCAATCGGGGCATTTGCCGTCAGCAAGCTGACTTTCCGTCCAGAAGGATTCGCACGGCGTACAATACCAGCCCTTGTAGGAACCTTTGTATATGTCGCCCTGTTTATAGAATTTCTCAAACATTTTCTGCACTTGCAGCTCGTGCTCCTTGTCGGTCGTTCTGATAAATTTATCGTATGTGGTGTCCATCAAATCCCAAATACGTTTAATATCCGCAGCTTTTACGTCAACAAATTCCTTCGGCGTCATGCCGGCGTCCTTTGCTTTAAGCTCTATTTTTTCGCCGTGCTCGTCCGTTCCGGTCTGGAAAAACACGTCGTAGCCCTGCATACGCTTCGCTCTTGCAATAAGGTCGGAAAAAACAATCTCGTATGTATTGCCGATGTGCGGCTTGCCCGACGCATAAGCTATCGCCGTAGTCATATAAAATTTCTTTTTGTCTGCCATTTATTCACCTCTTGTACGGACAAAGGGTATCCGCACCGCATAAACTTTATACATTATACATCTTTTAATAGTAAATGTAAATAAGAAATGTAAATAAGATGAATAACTATCTTGCGCAAAAAATAAAATATCGATATGAACGTCGCATTTTGTCTGATTACGCTCGCATCTCTTATATACCTGACGATAACCTCGCCCGAAAACGCTTTTCCAACAATGATAAGCGGAGTAAGCAACGCGCTTGTCTTAATCGTAAAGTTGCTTGCAATTTACTCGGTGTGGCTGTCGGTTCTAAAAATGATGCAAGCAACGCGTCTCGACAAACGTCTGTCAAAGCTTCTTAAGCCCGTTGTGAAAAAACTGTTCAAAAACGAGAGCGACGATGCCTACGACTGGATATGCGTAAACCTTGCGGCAAATATGCTCGGTATGGGCGGAGTCGCAACCCCTGCCGGCATAAAAGCAATGAATGCCATGTCGGACGGCTCGACAACTGCAAGCGACAATATGTTAATGTTGCTTGTCATCAACGCAACGTCCATTCAACTAATCCCGGCAACGATAATCGCAATGCGCGCAAACGCCGGCTCTCAAAGTCCGTCCGACATACTTTTGCCCACGCTTGTTTCAAGCGGAATAGCGACGTTGTGCGGTATGATAATGTGTAAAATATTGGCATTGAAAAAGAATAACGATTTGCAAAAACACGACAGAATCGGCTTTTTATTTGGCAACAAACGCAAGTTAAACGGCTTTTTATGCAAACATAAACAACATAACGACAACACAAAACAAAGCATATGAGCATATACGTTTTACCTGTTCTTCTTATAGTCCTAATCATCGTCTGCATCATAAAAAAGGTGCGTGTATACGATTGCTT
The DNA here is from genome assembly GCA_964624745.1 of uncultured Bacteroides sp. Taxonomy (GTDB): domain Bacteria; phylum Bacillota; class Clostridia; order Christensenellales; family CAG-917; genus CAG-475. Next base: position 8,967 of record CAZUZK010000051.1, read on the forward strand.
TTTATCAGGCGCAAAAGACGGACTTGAGTTGATTATCGACACCTTTCCGTATATCGCGTCGGTGTTCGTATGTATCGAATTGTTCAAGGCAAGCGGACTATCCGAAATCATTTCGCAGTGGCTCGCAAAGCCCTTGACATACATAGGGATCCCCTCCGAGGTCGCCGAAATAATCCTTCTCGTACCGCTGTCGGGCAACGGAACAATCGCGCTTTTGGACGGCATAATAAACGAATACGGCGTCGATTCCTTTCCTGCCAGATGCGCCGCGGTTATTGCCGCAGGAAGCGAAACCATATTCTATATTTCGGCTGTATATTTTTCGGGCTGCAAGGCAAAAAAATTGCGTTATGCCATTCCTGTATCGCTGTTTGCAACGCTTTTGGGCGCATTGATAGCCTGCGCGTTATGCAGAATAATGTGAAAAATAAAACGCAAAAATTTGGCGCAAACCACCACGATAACGCCACAAAAACACATTGTTTCTTTTTGTTAAACACACCGCAATTTATCTTTGCGGCCGTTTTTTTGCATATAAAATCGCTTGATAAAATCAAAATTTCCATAAAAATTACATCGAAAAACAGCAAAAAAACAGCAAAAAAACAGCAAAAAAACAGCAAAAAAACAGCAAAAAAA
>CAZUZK010000052.1:0-9540 GCA_964624745.1 uncultured Bacteroides sp.
ATGCTTCGATTATCGCAATAAAACCTTTATTCTTGTATTCAATAAACCGCTTGCGCTATCTTTTGTCACTCCACCTTTGCAACGCATATATTTATCCGTCTTGTTTATCTATATATTTATCGGGATAATATTTGTCGAGTTTTTATTTTATAACGCAAACTGTCATACATTAGAAATCGTCTGCCATTCGATATTGCGAGTAATAATCGCACCAATCTTTCAGACGTAACAAAACCTTTATTTGGTCTTTTAATAGCAAATGTTTTACGTGAAACATTTATAGAAAATCGATTTTGTGATTTCTATAATTTTGAATAACGCAAATAAAAAGAATCCTACAACAACTCGTGCTTAATCTGTAAATCTAAAATTTGCACATTATTAACACGTCGAGCCATTGGCTTTTAATAAAGTATATATTATTGAAGCATAACATCTTATAAAACGCAATACAAAACCCCAATATAACGGCATTATCGGAATATAGTTATATCCAAAGTTCAACCCGTAATTAAAATTAACTTTTATAAATTTGTCGTTTCAACACTACAATGCAATCGAAAAGCGCGCTTTCTCGGCGCGCCTCGCAATCGGTTGTATTGTTCGTTGTTACATTATTAATAATAGTTTACAAGTTAACCATATATTATTTTCGGCGTCTTTTCCTCATTTATAAGGATTTTAACACCCCTAGATAATCTGCCAACTCTTCTTTTGCATTTTTCAAATTGTGAGAGCGATAGTTTCCGCATTCGATTTTCTTATTGCCGGGAACAAAGTCTAGCTCAAGGCACTTCTCGACGCATTCTTTAATAAGCTTTATCGCCTCTTCCTTATTCATATCGAACAACAACAGATAAAAGCCCGTGCGGCACCCCATCGGTCCGAAGTATACGACGTTATCCTTAAACTCGCCGTTTCGCACGACGGTTGCAAACAAATGTTCTATCGTGTGCATACTTGCAGCGTGCAAATAATCGCCCTTGTTCGGCTCTTTGAATCTCAAATCGTACGTGAACACGTTTTTATCGACGCGGCTCAAATACACGCCCTTTTTCAAGACGTTGTGGTCTATTGTAAAAGATGTAATTTTTTCCATAGTGTTTCTTATTTGTTTATCGGCGGAAGTGCGGTCGCGCCTTCGCCTACGGCTTTAAGAATGGCAGGGAGCAGCTTCTCGTAGCCCGCTATGCCTTTTCTTATTATTTCCTCGAAGCTTTCGTTTGCACCCTCTTCAGCTTTGTCGCTGACAACCTTTACGGAAAAAAGCGGAATATTGTTTCTCTCGCACGCTATGGCAAGCCCTGCAAGCTCCATCTCGCAAATATCCGCGCCGAATTGCGCCTTGAGATACTGCTTGTCCGTTTTATGCGCAACAAACTTATCGCCGCTTGCAACGGTAACGAGCTTTATCGGCTTACCGACGTTTGCAAGCACGTTTTGAATAAGCGCTTCGTTAAGATAAAAATAATTATCTCTCATTCCGCTATATTGTCCCACCTGCCTATCGGTGTCAACCTCCGTGACGTCGAATTGATAATGACATACGCGTCGAGCCACAACCATTTCGCCGACGGATAAATTGTGATTTATCGCCCCGACGAAACCGAAATTGAGCACGACCTCGACATCGAACAAATCGACAAGCAACTGCGTTGCCAATGCGGCTTTGATTTCGCCAACGCCTGACGTTGCGAGATAGATGGTGTTGCCGTCATAATCTATTTGACTTATAGACACGCCTGCGATTGTATTTTGAGCGACAACGTTTCCGAGTTTTTTGAAAATCGGCAGAGTTTCTTCAACCATAGCCGTAACGATTGCAATTCTCATATATGCCTCCGATTGTTTTTATTTTATCACGTTTTTATTTCAAATACAATAACGCGCAACGATTATACCTCGCATTTTAAGATCGATTCGGCGCATTGTGAACGCAGAATAAAAATAAGATTTTACATGATTTGCAAAAATCGATATTTTATCGTATTGTTTCAACTATATAAAACCTTGTTTTGCGGAAATATCACGTTTTAATTTTTGGAATATTACATTTACACTGTCTTGCTTGATAATCGCAAATAAAAATGCTAAAATTAAAAAGAGGTGACTTTATGGATATTCGTTTTCTAAAAGACTGTCTTTCGGATATAGGCGTGTCCCTGTCCGACGATAAGCTAGATAAACTATGCAAATACTATTGCATGGTGGTTGAATCCAACAAAGCCTTTAACCTCACCGCAATAACGGAAGAAAAGGACTTTGCGATAAAGCATATCGAAGATTCCCTTTCCGCAATAGATTTGATTCCTAACGGAGCGAGGCTTTGCGATATAGGCTCCGGAGCAGGCTTCCCGGGTGTTCCCGTCGCCATAGCGAGAGAGGACGTATTTGTAACGACGTTAGACTCAACCGCAAAGAAAATGGATTTTGTCGCGCGTAGCGCAAAAGCGTTGTCCGTAAACAATTTAGCTACGATTAGCGGAAGAGCAGAGGAACAAAAGGATTGTTTTGAACAATTCGACGTCGTAACGGCACGCGCGGTATCGGCGCTTCAAATTCTTCTTGAGTTGGCAATGCCGCTTTTGAAGGTGGGCGGTCGTTTTATCGCATACAAAACCGACGAAAGCGAATTGCCCTTATGCCAAAACGCATTGAAGCTTCTCAATGCCAAGCTATTGAGCGTTGAATCGCTTAAACTTACCGACGGCGAGAATCGCGCGTTGCTCGTGTTTGAAAAAACCGCGCCGACGCCGAAACAGTATCCGCGTCAATACGGCACAATAAAGAAAAAACCGCTTTAATTCGACACCCTTCATATACGAAGGGTTTTTATTTTTTGTGAAACTTTTTGTGAAACAACATTGAAAAATTTTATTACGTGTGCTATATTGATGTATATATGGCACGAGTTGTATCGTTTTCCAACCAGAAAGGAGGCGTGGGCAAGACGACGACGTGCGTGAATCTTGCAAGCTATTTTGCCTCTTTCGGATATAAAACGTTGCTCGTTGACTTCGATGCGCAAGCCAACGCGTCAAGTTCGCTGGGAGTGTTCGACAAAAAAATAAAAAATTCGATATACTCCGTTCTCTGCGGTAAAGACGTTTCGACTTGCATTGCGCACACATCGTTCGGACTTGATTTTATTCCGTCAAGCAGAGAACTTGCCGGCGCCGAAATCGAACTTGCCGACGTTGAAAACAGAGAACAGGCTTTGAAACGAGCCTTGGAGCCGATAAAAGACGCTTACGATTTCATCTTTATCGACAGCGCGCCGACGATAAATCTAATGCTTATCAACGCATTATGCGCGTCTGACGGCGTTATAATACCTCTTCAATGCGAGTATCTCGCGCTCGAGGGGCTAAATCAACTGCTCAACACAATCCGCCTTGTCAAGCAACGTTTGAACAACGCATTGAGCATAGACGGAATCGTGTTGACGATGGCATCTCGCAACAGACTTTGCCTTGATGTCGAAAACGAAATAAGAAAGCTGTTCTCAAACAAGCTTTTCGACGTAAAGATACCTCGCAATATACGGCTTGCGGAAGCTCCCGGGTTTGCGCAACCGATAATGCTTTACGACGATAAATGTGCAGGTGCCGTCGCATACGAGCGCCTGGCAAAAGAATATATATCCAAATTAAAGGAGTGACGTATGGCAAACACAAAAGGCGGACTTGGCGCAAAAGGCTTCAATGCACTGTTCAACGACAATGAAGAAAACGTAAAAGTCGATCTTGCCGACGATATTCAAGCGCAAGAAATCGATATTACGCTTATCGATCGCAACCCGAATCAACCGCGCAAAACCTTTACCGACGAAAGCTTAAAGGAAATGGCTTCGTCCATAGCTTCATACGGAGTTTTGCAACCGCTTCTTCTTGTAAAAACAGAGGGCAACAGATATCTCATCATCGCAGGCGAACGCAGATATAGAGCGAGCTTGCTTGCAGGACTTAAAAAGGTTCCTGCGATTATACGCGAATTTACGCCGCAACAAATTCAAGAAATTTCGCTTATCGAAAACCTGCATCGCGAAGACCTCAACGCCATCGAGGCGGCAGAGGGTATGCGTGAGCTTATGGAAAACCACGGCTTAACGCAAGAAGAGGTCGCTGCAAGAATCAACAAATCGCGCCCCTATGTCACAAATACTCTTCGCCTTTTGCAATTACCCGAAGAAGTCACCACTCTCGTAAGAGAAGGGAAGCTTTCGCCGGGGCACGCAAGAACCCTCATTTCCATCGACGACAAAGAGTATCTCGTAAATCTCGCAAGACAAGCTTGCGACAACAAGCTCTCCGTTCGCGACCTCGAAAACAGAGTTCGCCTGTATTTTACGAGAAAGGCAATTCGCACGGGTCCGAGAGACACCAAAGCCATGTCTTTGGAATTGAAGGAATTTGTCGGCGATATGAAACGCGTTTTCGCAACAAAGGTCAAGCTTGTCGGCAACGAACAAAAAGGACGTATCACCATAGATTACTTCAACAAGGACGATCTCGAAAGGCTTTATTCCTTGATTCAGATTTTGAAATACAACGATAAACTTTGATAAAAAACACGCGTTAAACATATCAAAACGCGCACGTAAAGTGCGCGTTTTGTCATATTTATCGTTTTTATCGTCCTAGCCCTATTGTTTATCGTTTACGATTTTACCCTCGCTTATCTTAATAAGTCGCGCGCTGTTTTTCAACTCGTATTCCGTACACGTCAATATCGTTTGAAAGCCTTGCGTCATTTTCAAAAGCAGGGATTGTCGCGATTGATCCAATTCGCTCAATACGTCGTCCAAAAGCAAGACGGGCGGTTCGCCTATTTCGTTTTTATATATAACCACTTCGCCCAGCTTCATTGCCAACGCGATTGTACGCTGTTGTCCTTGAGACGCAAATTTCCTGCTATCCTTTCCGTTTATCTCTATCTTTATATCGTCGCGATGAGGACCTACCGTGCAAAATCCAAGCTCCTTATCCTTTTGTCTCGAGGCGACTATTGCGTTATATAAATTATTTTGCAAAGCCTCGCTTGCGCAATCCGTTTTCGCTCCGCTTTCGTACGACAAAACAAGTTTTTCTTTTTCTCCGCTCAATTCATAGTGGAACCTGCCTGCCGCATCGTTGAGAACGTTTATATACTCCATACGTTTTTTGATAAGTATCGCGCCTTCCTTTGCAAGCACGCTGTCCCATACGTCAAGCATATCGTCTATATTCGGATTGAACTTATACTCTTTGAGCAAGTTGTTTTTTTGCTTCAGGGTTTTATTGTATCTTTGAAGCGCAAGGAAATAGGATTTTTGTTGTTGGGAAATTCCGACGTCCAAAAATCTTCTTCTTTCTTGCGGAGCTTCCTTTACGAGCTTCATTTCGTCGGGGGAGAAAAACACGACGCCGAGAACGCCCAAAAGTTCGCCTGCTCGATTTATCGGGATATTGTCAACGGCGACCTTTTTCTTTCCTTGCTCGTCTATTTGCAAATTTATTACGTGCTTTCTGAATTTGCTTTCGATAACGATTTTTACGCGCGCTTTATTTTCCCCCATCAAAATCATTTCCTTATCCTTGGTTGTGCGGGGAGAGTGGAAAATTGAGCAGAGATATACGCTTTCAAGCATATTTGTCTTTCCGCTGGCGTTTTGTCCGTATAGGACGTTCAAGCCGTCCGAGAAGTTTACGACCGCTTGTTTGTAGTTTCTGAAATTTTCCAGCTCCAGCGAAATGATTTTCATACACAACAAGTATAACCCGACAGAGATTTTTTTTCAACATCTTGTGTTTAAGTTTTCTTTTTAGAATTTCGCTTGAAAAAATTTGCCTTTTTGATATAATCAAAAGCATGATAAACATAGAAGAATTTTGGGAAGACGCAAAAAACGAATTGTCTATATCGATACAGGCAATAAGCTATGAGGTTTGGATTGAAAAGCTCGAGCCTGTTTGCTTTATCGACAACGCAATCGTTTTATCAACGCTCACCGTAAACGCAAAGCGCACCATAGACACAAGATACCGCGACACCATAAGAGAAGTTGTGTCCTCTCTCAATCCGGCCATAAAAGACGTCATAATCACCACACAGGACAAAAAAGCCGACTTCCTTGACAATCAAACGGTCTTTATCGAGGATCAAGGCTTTGTCACAAATTTTCCGCCTGCGGAAAAGAATAAGAAAAAAAGTCCTTTCCTTGAAAAATACACTTTTGAAAATTTCGTCGAGGGCAAATCAAACGCATACGCGCTTGCAGCTTGCAAAACCATTGCCGAAAATCCTGGAACGTCTTTCAATCCGCTCTTTATTTACTCCGGCGTCGGACTTGGAAAAACGCACCTTCTCCACGCAATAGGCAATTATCTTTTCAAAAACAAGAAATCCGCAACCGTGCTTTACGTCAGTGCGGAATCTATAGTTACCGAGCTTATCAACGTTATCCGCAACAAATCGAACGAAGAAAACAATAAGTTCAGAGAAAAATATCGTTCCTGCGACGTGCTGATGGTTGACGACGTGCAGTTCCTTATTGGAAAGGAAGCCACGCAGGAGTCGTTTTTCCACATCTTCAATGACTTATATCAAGACAACAAGCAGATTATTCTCACCTCCGACCGCGCTCCGAAGGATTTAACGACGCTTTCGGACAGACTGCGCACTCGCTTCGGCTGCGGACTTACAGTAGATATACAAGTGCCGGATATGGAGACGAGAGTAGCTATTCTAAAAACCAAAGCCGCTCAATCTAAATTCGTTTTGAGAGACGACGTTGCAGAGTATATTGCCGAAACCGCACCGTCTAATATAAGAGAGATGGAGGGCTTGCTAAATCGCGTGATATTCTTCAGCTCGCTCACAAACAGTCCCGTTTGCACCAAAGAGGTCGCTCAAGAAGCGATAAGCGGTGTGTTGGAGGAGAAGAAAAACACTATAGACGCAAGCGGAATAATCGAAGCGGTATGCAAATATTTCAAATTGTCAACCGCCGATATTATTTCAAAAAAGAAAACGAAAAATATCGTTGAACCGCGCATGATAGCCATATATTTGATTACCGAGCTTTTGCCGATGCCTCTCGTGCAAATAGGAGAAATGTTCGGCGGACGCGACCACACAACGGTTATCCACGCAAGAGATAAAATAAGCGAGGAAATCAAAACGAATCCTCGTATAAAAATCACCGTCGCCGATATAAGAAATATGATTTTGAACAGATAAACACATAGTTAAAAGCCGCCGTTTCAAACGGCGACTTTTTTGATTAAGCATTGCAGAAATTAAACGGTTTTATAAATAAAAAGCAGTGGACAAACCACTGCAACGTCTCCGCTATATGGGTGACGGTGATGATAAAGCTTTGCCTTATCACTTAACAATAATTGTTATATAAAGGTTAGAATATAAGATTAATCAAAGCATACTTCTCGGTGTGTTTTTATACCGCGCTTTGTTTATATTTCAAATTCGTCGCCTATATCCGCAAATTTTATTTGGTTTTCGGAAACGTACACGACGCTCCAAGCCAACGCCTTATCGCCGTAATAGCCTTCAAATTTCGTTGGGTATCTTTGTATTGTCACAACTCTTAACACGTTGTCGGTTATAGTAGCAAGATAACCGCGCTCGGTATAATAATTTTTAAGTTCGTTTATCCCCATTTTGCAGTTATACACGGTATTTGCGTCGTCGCTTGAGCTTATTTCCTTATCCAACGTATATGCAGGGAAGAATATCGCTTTATTATCCGCCCATTCGCCTAGGCTATATGCCATCGAATGCACGATGTATTTGTTGTTGTCGCCGGCGTCCTTATATATAATACAGCTATAATACCTGCAGCTATAGTATTTATCCACTATAATAACGCCGTTTTCCAAGCGCACGTTTCTGTTTTTCGGGCTGGAAACAATCTCTTCGTACAGCTTATTTATGTCTTTTTTATATTCAAAAACTCGCGAAAAATCCGGCAAAATCGAATGATTTTTCACGTCTACCTCTATTGTAATTTCCTTTGTTTCGCTGAAATCGGTTATAAAAATTTCATCGCTGAATTTTTTTGTATCGTTACAGGCGCAAAGCATTGCCACACATATAAGCAAAGTCGCACACAAAACGATGATAATATTCAAATTTTTCTTTTTCATTGTCCAGCTCCTTGCGATTTTTTGATAAAATCTTCATCTGTTAAATAGACAATTTCAAAGCGCAAAATGTGAACAATATCGGAAAAATAATTTATTTTCAGTTTATTTTACCGTCATTATTTCATTTAGCAATTCAAAGAAATTATATTTTTCGTCGGTAGATGCGCACGTACACGTTATTTCTATTCTTTCGCTATCCGTACTTAAACACGCATTGAAAGTATGTACCCAAGTGTTTTCAGACTTGTAAAAATCGTTTGCTTCGGTGTATTTAAGCGTGATTCCGTTATAATCGTATTCCTTATCGTAAGCTCCGAAAGAATAATCGTATTCCTTATTCGTCACCACGAAAAACACAATTTTATCCTTTCCGTCGTTCATGGGATATTCGATTTTGTAGTACGCGTCCTGCTCGGTGGATTTATCGTACAAGCTTTTAACCGACGCGCTTTCGGTATCGGCAAAGGAAACGTATACGCATTTTTCGTTTGCTTCCTCTATCGTTGCGTCAAATGCGTCGAATTGAGCGGAATTATATCCTATCGCAGACTGAATAGCCCAAGAAAGAACGCAAACCATCACCAAAACCATGGCTAAACTGCTTGTGATTAGCACAAGCCTTTTGGACAACTTAAATTTTTTCTTTTCCGTCTTAAAATGCTCTTCGGACACGGAATTATAGAACTCGTCGTCCTTCAATTTATCCATTTTAGAATCGGCATATTTTTTAATTTTTCCGTTTATTCCCATACGTTCCTTTTTACGATGTTTTTGTTTCATCGCTAAACACGTCTTTTGCGTTCTTTTTTATTTTTTTGATAATCGCGCTATATTTTTTTCTTAAATTATCGTATTTTATACCGAAAATTTCCGAAAGCTCCTTAAGAGAATACCCTTCAAAAAATCGGAAATATATTATTTTTCTTTCGTAATCGTCAAGTATTTCAAGCAATCGTTTCACGTCTAAAATCGTATCTATATTTTCGCCGTAATCCGCAAAATCGAAATCGGACAGTGAGACGTATTTCGCTTCCTTGTTAAAGCTGTTTATGGCTATATTATCCAAAACCTTATATATCCAAGAAACGGGATTTTTGACGTAATCGACGTTTTTATATTTTCCTTCAATCAAATTGCAGAAAAATTCGTGCGCTATATCTTGAGCTACGGAGGCATTGAATTTAACGGAAATATGGAGCACTGCTTTTGAATAGTACTCCTCGTATAATTTCTTGAACGAATGACGATTTACATCGGCATATTTTAAGTGTTTGTTAAATTCGTTTGCTTTCATTTACAATGTAATAATACACGCCGAAAAACTCGCTTGCAAGAAATTTTCCACACAAATTTCGATATAACAATTCGATTTTTCGTTTTGAAAACATCTCTC
>CAZUZK010000053.1:0-9162 GCA_964624745.1 uncultured Bacteroides sp.
CACACCTTTTTGGAGCTAGTGGCCGGATTCGGACCGGCGACCTGCTGATTACGAATCAGCTGCTCTACCTGCTGAGCCACACTAGCATTTCGATTGCTTTTTGGATTATATCAAACTTATTTTGAAAATGCAATCTATTTTTCATATATTCTTGCAATTTTTAGCGCGTAATTCTTTTGACGTAAACAAATTTGCGCTTCGCTTCGCGTTTTTGCGGACGTTTTAGGTAGGTTTTGTGCGTCGATATTGACAAAAAATCAAGCAGATGATAAGATTTCGATATGAAAAAAGTTAGAATTACAGCGGTAAGAAAAACAGAATACCTCGACCTTTCGGCGGCATATGAAAATCCTATCGAGCAAGCCTGCGACGTCAAAATAGGGGATAGCTTTGTTAGTTGCGACGGAATGCGTCCGAGCGGATTTTGTGAAAGCGCATGGCAAAGCGTCGAGCCTTTCGTGAGAGAGCTTGCTAACGGCGGAGGAAATTTCTATGACGGGTGGATGAAAAATCCGCACTCGGCAATGGTATCCTGCAACGACGGATTTCGCCCCGTAAGCTTCTATATCGAGACAATCGAATGAACGCAAGAGGGCAAAAAACAAGAGCGGAAACGCTCTTTATTTTTTGCCTGTTTATTCTAAAAAACTTATAATAAATACTTATAAATATACCTTAATAACCGCGACTTGCATTCGTCGGAAAAATCGGACGATTGAAAATCGAATAAATATCGCGTATTTTTTCAAAAAAATTGTGAAAAACTATTGACATCTGGCAAAGATGGACATATACTGTTAGCAATCAAGACAAAAGACTGCTAGCAAAGTCTTGAGTCGAAAAGGAAGCAAGTCAAAGGCGATTATGGGAAAAGAATTGACCGAAAGAAAAAAAAGAATACTGCACGCGCTCGTCGATTTGTATATCTCGACGGGACAACCCGTGTCAAGCTCTGACATTCAAAGCAAGTATTTGCCTGAAGTCAGTTCCGCTACGGTACGCGCAGAGTTGAGTGCACTCGAGGCTTTAGGGTATATCGAGCAACCGCACACCTCTGCAGGTCGTGTTCCGCTTAAGGACGCCTACAAGTTTTACGTCGAGAGCATAAGCGCGTCAAACGACAATATGCTTACCGATCAGGAAACCGCTTTGATAAGAGAAAAGTTTATGCGCAACCTCGGACAAATCAAGGATATGTCGGTGGAAGCCGCGCGAATTATAAGCGACGTGACCAATTATACCTCGTTTATAGTGGAGAAGAACAACAAGAGCATTCTTATCGAGGAAATAAAGCTTGTTCCGCTCAAAAAAAATAAAGCCGTCGTGCTTATCGTCACCGATAGCGGTATGCTTGCAGATAAAGCCATCGACCTAAAACCCGACGTGCGTCCCGAATACGTCGAAACCGCAAGCAGAGTGCTTAACAAGGTGTTCCAAGGCAAGCGCATAAGCGACATAGAGCAGTTTGATTACGCAGAACTTGAAGACGAGCTTAAGGGCTTTAAGGAAATATTCGAGGACGTTTTGGGAATACTCCGCATTTACGTCAACGAGCATAGCGACAGCAACGTGTTTGTCGAAGGCGCGCTTAAAATGCTCGATTATCCCGAATACAACAACGTCGAGGACGCAAAAAACTTCCTCGCTGTTATATCCGATAAAAACAGCATGAACGAGATTCTTCCAAGCGAAGAAAGCAGTATCGAATTTTCGGTGCGCATCGGCAAGGAAGACAGCGGCGTCGATAAATGCGCTATCATTACCGCCGCATATAAGGTGGGCGACGAGGTTGTCGGACAAGCCGGCGTTATCGGTCCCGAACGCATGGACTATAAGAAGGTTATCGGCGTGCTGGATTGCATGAAAAAGACGATTTCAAGCGTTATAACCAACGCAAGAGACGATGAGGAATGAGATGAAAAAGGATAAAAAAGAAACGGTAGAAGAAAAGGCTCAAAACGTTGAGTGCGAAAACGTCGAAAACGAGGAAAAAACCGTTGACGTCGAAATAGACAGAGAGGGAATGAGCGACGAGCAGTATATAGAGGCTCTCGAACAAAAGCTCGGACAGACTATTGCTGAAGCGAATACGTGCAGGGCGTTGACGCAAAGATTGCAGGCGGATTTCGACAACTATCGCAAGCGCAACAATTCGATTGCCGAGGATATGAAGCAGCTCGGACAGTCAATCGTCATAGAAAAGTTGCTCGCCGTGCTTGATAATTGCGAGCTTGCAAGAAAATATATTCAAGATCAATCGGCTCTTACGGGCTTCAATATGATGGAAAGTCAGATTTTGAGCGCGTTATCGGGTTTCGGACTTTCGGAAATCGAAGCTCTCGACAAGGATTTCGACGCAAAGCTTATGAATGCGGTTGAGAGAGTTAAGGACGAAAGCAAACAGGGCAAGGTGGTCGAGGTGCTCGCAAAGGGCTATATGCTCTCGGGAAAGCTTCTTCGCCCGGCAAGCGTAAAGATTGGGTATTGGGATACTCAAGAATAATGAGAAATATCCGTCGTGATACGGCGAATAAATAAAATAGAAATATAAGTTTTCTTCTCGTAACAAACGAGAAAAGGAGAAATAATATGGGAAAGATTATCGGTATTGACCTTGGTACGACAAACTCGTGCGTAGCAGTTATGGAAGGCGGAGAAGCCGTCGTTATCACTAATGCCGAAGGCATGAGAACAACTCCGTCCGTAGTGGCGTTTGCAAAAGACGGCGAAAGACTCGTCGGCGAAATCGCAAAGCGTCAGGCGGTTGCAAACCCCGAACACACCGTAAGCTCTATTAAAAGAGAAATGGGCTCGGATTACAAAGTGAAAATCGACACGAAGGATTATACTCCGCAAGAAATCTCCGCAATGATTTTGACAAAGCTCAAAAACGACGCGGAAAAATATCTCGGCGAAAAGGTTACCGAAGCCGTTATCACGGTGCCGGCATACTTTACGGACGCTCAACGTCAAGCGACGAAGGACGCAGGCAAGATTGCAGGTCTCGAGGTTAAGCGTATCATCAACGAGCCTACGGCGGCGGCACTTGCATACGGTATCGACAAGGACGAAAACAAGAATCAAAAAGTTTTGATTTTCGACCTCGGCGGCGGTACGTTCGACGTGTCCTTGCTCGAATTGGGCGACGGCGTATTTGAAGTGCTTGCAACAAGCGGTAACAACCGTCTCGGCGGCGACGACTTCGATAAGCGTATAATGGATTGGATTACCGGCGAATTTAAGAAAGAGCACGGCGTTGACCTTACCAAAGACAAAATGGCAATGCAACGTATTAAGGAAGCTTCCGAAAAAGCTAAAATCGATTTGTCCGGCGTGACGAAGGCGAAGATTTCTCTCCCGTTCATCGCAATGGAAAACGGCGTGCCGATGCACCTCGATATGGAGCTTACGAGAGCTAAATTCGATTCGTTGACAGAGGATTTGGTGAAGGCTACCACCGTTCCCATGCAACAGGCTCTTAAGGACGCAGGCTTGAATTACAGCGACATCGCAAAGGTTATCATGGTCGGCGGTTCGACGCGTATTCCTGCCGTTTACGATTCCGTAAAACGTATCACCGGCAAAGAGCCGTATAAGGGAATCAACCCCGACGAATGCGTGGCTCTCGGCGCGGCAATCCAAGGCGGTGTGCTTGCAGGCGAGGTTAAGGATATGCTCCTCCTCGACGTAACTCCGTTGTCTTTGGGTATCGAAACTCTCGGCGGCGTTTGCACGAAGCTTATCGATAGAAACACCACTATTCCGACAAGCAAATCGCAGGTGTTCAGCACCGCGGCGGATAATCAGACCGCAGTTGACATTCACGTTTTGCAGGGTGAAAGACAATTTGCTCGCGACAACAAGACTCTCGGCAGATTCGAGCTTGTTGGCATTGCTCCCGCACCGCGCGGAATCCCGCAAATCGAGGTTACCTTCGACATCGACGCAAACGGTATCGTTTCCGTCAAGGCGTGCGATAAGGCGACGGGCAAGTCTCAATCCATCACGATTACCGCATCCTCCAATCTTACCGAAGCGGACATCGACCAAGCGGTTAAGGACGCAGAAAAGTATGCGGAAGAGGACAAGAAGCGCAGAGCGGTTGTGGATGCAAAGAACAATGCCGAACAGCTTATCTTCGCGGTCGATAAATTCGTGAGCGAAAACGGCGAGAAGCTCGAAGAGGCAGATAAAACCACTATCGGCGAGGCGACAAAGACGGCGTCCGAGGAGCTTGCCAAAGCAGAAACCGAAGAAGACGTCAAGGCTCTTGTCGAAAAGCTTACAAAGGTTACGGATCCGATTTTCACGAAGTTCTATCAACAGAATCCCGAAGCTGCCGCAGAAGCCGCGAAAGCCGCAGGAATCAATCCCGAGGACTTCAACGACGGCGGAGTTAACCCCGACGGAAGCGTTGACGGTACGGTTGACTGATTGAAAAAGGAATAATATCGTGTAGGCGCAACGGGAAACCGTTGCGCCAAGGCGTATAAACAGACTTGTATTTACCGCTTTGCGGTGAGAAAAAACTATTATGGCAACAAAGAATTATTACGAAATACTCGGCGTTGATAAAAACGCAAACGCCGACGAATTGAAATCCGCGTACAGAAGACTTGCAAAAAAATATCACCCGGACGTGTACGCTTCTGCAAGCGACGCCGAAAAAAAAGAAGCCGAGGCGAAATTTAAGGATATAAATCACGCTTACGAGGTGCTGTCCGATCCGCAGAAGAAAGCCGCTTACGATACGTACGGCGACGAAAACGGACCGCAAGGCGGTATGGGCGGTTTCGGTGGCGGCGCAGGCGGCTTCGGATTTGATATGGACGACATTTTCTCGACTATATTCAGCGGCTTCGGTGGCGGTTCCTCACGCGCGCAAAGCGCAAACGCGCCTCAACGCGGTCAAGATATTCTCGTAGGCGTAACGATTACGTTTGAAGAAGCCGTATTCGGCGTGCAAAAGACCGTAAACGTGAAGCGTATGGAGAATTGCCCCGATTGTAACGGTACGGGCGCAAAGAACGGAAACGCCTTTAAGGTCTGTTCGCAGTGTAAGGGTAGCGGTAGGGTGACTATGACTCAACGTACGCCCTTTGGACAAGTAAGCACGCAAGGCGTTTGCCCAACCTGCCACGGCAAGGGAAGAATCGTCACGGAAAAATGTACCTCCTGCGGTGGGCAAGGTCGCTATGAAAAGCTCCGTGAGGTTAAGGTAAATATTCCTGCCGGTATCGATTCGGGACAACGCGTGAGATACGACAACGAGGGACACGCAGGCATTAACGGCGGAGAAAAAGGCGGATTGTACGTTGAGGTTAGAGTGCTTCCGCACAAGCTGTATACGAGAAACGGCTTTGACGTGCAAATCGAGGTTCCGATTTCCTTTGCGCAAGCCACGCTCGGTTGCACCGTCGAAGTGCCTACATTGTACGGAAAAAAAGAGCTTAAAATCCCCGAATGCACGCAGAGCGGAACGGTGTTTACGCTTAAGGGCTGCGGTATAAAGAAGCTTAAGGGCATCGCAAAGGGTGATATGTTTGTAAAGATTATCGTGGAAGTACCAAAGAGCGTAACGCGCGAACAAAAGGATTTGCTCAAAAAGCTCGACGCTTCCATTGAAAAGAAGCAGTACCCGATTAAAAAAGCATACGAAGACAAGCTTTGACAATAAAACGGCAATTCGATAGGGAATTGCATCGGAATATAAGATGAAATATAAGACGATAACGGTTTTCACAAACCATAACGACGCCGACCTCATCTCATCAGCAATGTTTGACGCAGGTGCGGGCGGTGTTTCGATTTTAGACAAACAAGACTTTCTAGACCTCGTAAAAAGCGACGTAATTTGGGATTACGTTGACGAAAGCGTGCTTATGCAAAGCGACGAGGTTAAGGTGTCCACCATCTGCGACGTTGACGACAAAGACTTTCTTCCAAGACTGGAGGCTCGCCTTTTGCAAATGCGCGAATACGGCGTGTCCTACGGCGAAATCGTTACGGACGAAATAGACGCGGCAGATTACGAAAACGAGTGGAAAAAGTATTACAAGCCTATAAAGACAAGGCATATTACCATTGTCCCCACGTGGATAAAGTATGATAAAGCGGTGGACGAAAGAGTTATGCGCCTCGACCCCGGAATGGCATTCGGCACAGGCTCGCACGCTACGACAAGAATGTGCCTGGAGCTTATGGACGTTGAAAATAAAGACGTGATAGACGTCGGTTGCGGTTCGGGTATTTTGGGCATAGCGGCAAAAATTTGCGGAGCAAAAAGCGTGTATATGTGCGATATTGACGAGCAAGCCGTCGAATTTGCACGCAAAAATGCCGAGCTTAACAGCGTTGACGCAACGATAGAAAAAGCCGATTTGCTCGAGGGAGATATGCAGGCGGATTTCATTTTTGCAAACATCACCGCCGACATTTTGATGCGCTTTTCAAAGAGTATAGGAAAGCATCTTAAGGAGGGCGGTACAATCGTCTTGTCGGGTATTATCGATTCTCGCTTGGACGAGGTTGAGCAATGCTATGTGTCCGCCGGGTATAACGTGGTCGAAAAAATGTCAATCGACGATTGGCGTGCGTTGAAATTGAAAAAACGCGACTAATCTGTTGAGTGTGTAAAAACATAAATCCACCCGATTAGAATATGGAAATAAGAAGATTTTTTGTTGATAAAAAGGATATTTGCAACGACACGATTACCGTTGACGGCGATGAGTTTTTGCATATGACAAGGGTGCTTAGATACAAGGTCGGCTACAAGGCGATTGTATGTGCAAACGACGGTATCGAGCGACTTTGTTCAATCGTTGAAGTCGGCAAGGACAGAGCGATATTGCATATAGACGAGCAAAATGTGCAGGACAGAAAGAACGTAAGGCTAACGTTGTTTGCCGGCTTACTAAAAAACAACAAGCTTGATTTTGCGATACAAAAAGCCGTTGAGCTTGGCGTTGACGAGGTGTATGCGTTCACGTCGCAGAATTGTGCCGAAACAAAGTTTCAGTGCGACAGAGCCAACAAAATCGCGCTCGAAGCGGCAAAGCAATGCGGTTCTGCGTATTTGACAAGCGTTGGCGAGCTGTTGACGTACGAGCAGGTCGTCGAACGCTTAAAGGATTATGACTGCGTGCTTTTTGCCTATGAATACGAAAAGAAAAATCGTATTAAGGACTGCAATTTAGCGTGCAAAAATATTGCGCTTGTCGTAGGTCCCGAGGGCGGATTTACGGAGGAAGAGGTTGCAAAGGCAAAGGACGTCGGCGCAAATATAGTTACTTTGGGCAGACGTATTTTGCGCGCCGAAACATCGTCTATTGTTGCGGCAACGTTGGTTTTGGACGCGACGGGAGAATTGGATTATGAATGAAAATTTGCCAAAGGTATCGGTGTTTACCTTGGGGTGCAAGGTAAATCAATATGATACGGACGCTATGCTTGCCGTGTTCGAGAACGCAGGTTTCGAGATAACCGAGGGGCTCGATTATGCCGACGTATACATAGTAAATTCTTGCGCGGTTACAGCCGAAGCCGAAAAAAAATCAAGACAATCTGTGGCAAGAATCTTAAAGGTGAATCCAAACGCACAAATATTTGTGTGCGGTTGTGCGTCGCAAAACAACTTTTCTCAATTTGCAAAGGACAGAGTGCAATATATATCCGGCACCGATAAAAAGCTCGATTTTGCACGTAAAATAGTGGAAAAATATGCGTCGAAGCTTCCTCGTTTCGACAAAATCGTAGACCCCGAACGATTTGAAATTGGCAAAGAATTTGAGGATAACGACGGCGTTGTGAATTTGCGTACTCGTCATTTTATAAAGGTTCAGGACGGTTGTAATAATTTTTGCAGTTATTGTCTTGTGCCGTACGTGCGCGGTAGAAGTCGCTCACGTTCGATAGCGAGCATTTTAAGAGAGCTTGACGACGTTAAGTCGGTTGCGAAAGAGGTTGTAATCACAGGTATAAATCTTTCGGCATACGGCAAGGATAACGGCTCGTCGCTGTCCGCGCTTATGCTCGAATTGACTAAATACGATTTTTCCGTTCGACTCGGCTCGTTGGAGGTCGGCGTTATCGACAGAGAGTTTTTGGAAGCCACAAAACGTGTAAAAAGATTCTGTCCGCATTTCCACTTGTCCTTGCAAAGCGGCGACGACGACGTGCTTAAAGCAATGAACAGACATTACATGACGGACGAATATTATAACGCCGTGATGCTTATAAGAGAGTATTATCCGCAATGCGCCGTGACAACCGATATTATCGTCGGCTTCCCGACCGAAACGGAAGAGCAGTTTGAAAACAGTATGGCGTTTGCAAGAAGGGTGGGTTTTTCGGATATTCACGTTTTTCCGTATTCTTCGAGGAAGGGAACCGTTGCAGGGAAGCTGAAAACGCTTGCGCCCGACGTCGTTTTGAATCGTCAAAAGCAAATGTCCGAGGTCAAGCGCGAGTTGTTCGGAAACTATCTCAACAAGCAAATCGGTATGCCTGTAAACGTGCTTTTTGAAACTGAAACGAGAGGAGTTTGGTGCGGTCATGCGCCCAATTACGTAAAGGTCTACTCAAAAGACGGCGCTCATAACGAAATTAGGCTGATAACTCCCGTAAAAAAATATCTTGACGGCGTTGCCGACGATACCGTACAATAAAACAAAAACGGAGAAATTATATATGGAAAACTGTATTTTTTGCAAGATAGCAAACGGCGAAATTCCCTCTACCAAGCTGTATGAGGACGACGATATGGTGATTATCAAGGACTTGAATCCGCAAGCCCCCGTTCACCTTTTGCTTATCCCCAAGGAGCATTATGCCAATATCGTCGAAATGACCGATTCTCAAGCGCAGACGCTTGCAAAATGCGTCAAAAAGCTCTCGTCCTTGACCAATGAATTAGGCTTGCAAAACGGCTTCAGGCTCGTTTCCAACAAGGGTAGCGACGGTTGCCAATCCGTAGAGCATTTGCATATACACATTTTGGGCGGAGGGAAGCTGTCCGACCAAATGTGCTAAAAACGCGCAAAGCTTAAATTATTTTCTTTGTATAAAAAAACGACACTCTGTGAGTGCCGTTTTTTTATCGAGTTTTGCTTATTCTGCAATATCTTTGTCGGTTGTTTCGTCTACCACTTCGACTTCGAC
>CAZUZK010000054.1:0-8102 GCA_964624745.1 uncultured Bacteroides sp.
TGAATAAACTTATGGAAGAAATCAAGGCTATGACAGTCCTTGAACTCAATGATTTTGTTAAAGCACTCGAAGAGGAATTCGGCGTAAGCGCAGCAGCTCCCGTAGCAGCAGCAGGCGCAGTCGCAGCAGCTCCCGCAGAAGAAGAAAAGACCGAATTTGACGTCGTTCTTAAAGAAGTTGGTCCCAACAAGGTCCAAGTTATCAAAGCGGTTAAGGACGCAACCGGTCTCGGTCTCGTCGAAGCAAAAGCAGTTGTTGACGGAGCACCCAAGACTGTTAAAGAGGGTATGCCCAAAGACGCAGCAGAAGCTCTCGTTGCAAAGTTCAAAGAAGTTGGCGCAACCGCAGAACTCAAGTAATTTTTATACCTACTATAATAAAAGCAACGTGCAATTCGCACGTTGCTTTTATTATAAAAGAAAAGTGTCGGATAGGCTAAAACTTTGAAAATCGCTTTGCAGATGACGCGTGAAGCGACGGGAAATGAATTGCCTAAAAAAAAATATAAAAATTTTTTCAAAAAAATTCAAATAATCGTTGACAAACAGGATATAGTCGTGTATATTATAAGTAATAAGAATCGTTATCAATAAGGTAGATATGACAAAACGCAATACGATACAGAAAGAACTGGTTGCAGAAATTGTGAAAAACGCCTGCAATCACCCGACGGCAGAGATGGTTCTTGCCGAGGCAAAAGAACAACTGCCCAACATCAGTCTTGGCACCGTATATCGAATTTTGAAGGAAATGTCAAGGGAAGGAGAGATTCGCGAGGTCATTTGCAAGGACGCTCCGTCAAGATTTGACAAAACCACGCAAAATCACGGACATTTCTTGTGCGAGCAGTGCGGCAAGGTCGAGGATATTTTTATCAATATCGACAAAATAGGCAAGGATATTGTGGATTTCGGAGAGAGAGAATTGCACGAGAGCCAACTCTTTTTCAAAGGAATTTGTGCAGAATGCGCAAAACAAGATATAAAGGAATAAAATTCGCATATATTGCGAGCAAATAAAGAATAACATTTGAAGGAGAATCAAATTATGAAAAAATATGTATGCCCCATCTGCGGTTATGTTCACGAAGGAAACAGCGCACCCGAAAAATGCCCTCAATGTGGTTGTCCCGGTAGTAAGTTTAAGGTTGATGACGGCGCAACTAAAACGTGGGCGGCTGAACACGTAATCGGAGTCGGCAAAGACGTTCCGCAAGACATTTACGAAGGTCTTAAAGCGAATTTTGAAGGCGAATGCACAGAGGTCGGTATGTATCTTGCAATGGCAAGAGCGGCACACCGCGAGGGTTATCCCGAAATCGGTCTTTACTGGGAAAAGGCTGCATTTGAAGAAGCAGAGCACGCTGCAAAGTTCTGTGAATTGCTTGGTGAGCTTGTAAGTGATTCTACCAAAAAGAATCTTGAAATGCGTGTTGACGCAGAAAACGGAGCAACTCTCGGCAAGTTTGAGCTTGCAAAGAGAGCAAAAGAAGAGGGGCTTGACGCAATCCACGATACAGTCCACGAGATGGCACGCGACGAAGCACGTCACGGAAAAGCGTTTGAAGGCTTGCTCAATAGATATTTCAAATAAGCATAAACGATATAAAACAAGGCGTAAAAGCCTTGTTTTTATATGCTAAATTTCGTCGAGATATATTGCTTTTTGCTTGTTTGTACAAAGCTTGTCTTAATATGCGATAGGCGGTTGTATAATATATCAAGACAAGTGTGACGGGATATAATAATCTTCAAAGCTTTAAGCAAGATTGAAAAATATGACAACTATAAAAATGACGAGCGTTGTGCAACGCTCGTTATTTTGTGTAACGGAATATAATTTATAGAGGAATATTGCCGATACGGCTTTTGCGACTATAATTCCAGCGCTTGTTGATAGACCTCGTTTTTAGGGAGTCCGCGGTCTTGCGCAACCTTTTTTACAGCCTCTTTTTTGTCTACGCCAAGCACCATATAATGCTTTAAGTGTTGCGTAACCGAAAGTGAATTGAGGGGATTTTGAACGTCTGCGCCTTCTATAATCATAACGATTTCGCCACGCTCTTCACACTCAAAATTCGCAAGGGAGGTTGAGGTTACGCTTTCGTGAATTTTGGTGATTTCACGCACGACCTTGACGTTTCTATCTCCCAATATGCTCAATAAGGTTTTTGCGGTTTTTGCTAAATCATGGGGTGCGACGTATATGACTATCGGCAGTCCGCTTGTGGCGACTTTTGACAGAATCAAGGTTTTATCTGCCGTTTTTTCAGGTAAAAACCCTAAAAATGTAAAACCGGAAGCTTTGATTCCACTCAAGGTTATAGCGCTTGCAAACGCGGTTGCTCCCGGTACAAGCTCTGTTTCAACACCGCATTCGCGGCACTTCGAGATGACTTCCGCGCCCGGATCGCTTATGGACGGCATTCCTGCATCGGTGATAAGCGCGACGTTTTGACCGTTTTCGATAAGCTCGATTATATGCGCGCTACATTCGGCTTCGTTGAACTTGTGATAGGATATTAGCCTTGCGTGCACGTCGTACTTGTTCAACAGCGGCAAGGAATGGCGCGTGTCTTCGCACGCAATTACGTCAACGCTTTTGAGCGTATCGATTGCGCGTAACGTTATGTCTGCCATATTGCCTATCGGCGTGCCGACGATGTATAGCTTTGCCATTAGATGTACAGCTCCTTGTATTTATCGGTGTATTCGCCGTTATCGTCTTTTACGATAAGGGAGTGAGATATGACGCCGGGCTTTGCCCCTTTGCGCGCTTTTACGATTATTATGTCGGGTTGTGCCGACGCCGTAGGGTAGACCAGCGTGATTTCCTTCGGTTCGAGTTTGTTTTGCGTAAGCGAGGACAGGAGCGTTGCAATTCTATTGAATTTGCACACGAACCAAGCGTCGCCGCCGAATTTTAATGAATAGCTAGCGGCGCTGGCAAAATCGCAAAGCGTGGCGGTGTTTTCTTGTCGAGAAATCGATTTTTTTGTGCAACCGTTTCCGTCGTCGAAATATGGAGGATTGCAAAGAACCTTGTCAAAGCTTTCGGCAGATACTAGCTTGCGAATATCTTTTATATCGCCGTCTATTATGGTCAACCTGTCTTGCAGACGGTTGTTTTGCGCGCTTCTTCTAGCCATATCTGCGACGTCGCTTTGGATTTCTATCCCGACCGCGCGTTTTACGTGTTTTTTAACAAGCGCAAGCGTTGCCAAAATGCCGCAACCGCAACCGAGATCCAAAACCTCGTCGGAGGGGAGAAGCTTTGCGATATTTGCAAGAAACACCGAGTCCTGCGAAAACGCATAATCGTCGGTGTTTTGCAAAATCGTATAATCTTCTATGTCTAGCGACGTGACAAATTCGGACATATCAGGCTCTGACGACTTCTATTTTGAGAGTTTGAGTGACCTCCGAATAAAGTCTTAACGTAACCTCGAACATACCGAAATCGCGAATGCTGCCTTTGATTTCGATTTTCTTTTTGTCAACGTCAAAGCCTAATTCCTTAAGAGAATCGCTAATCATTTCGCTTGTGACGGAGCCGAACATTTTACCGTTGTTTTCTCCGCCCTTTGCTTTCACTTTAACGGTGATGTTTTTAAGCTTATCTGCAATTTGTTTTGCTTCGGCGCGCTCTTGAGCGATTTTAGCTTCCTGTGCTTTTTTGCGTTGCTCTGCAACGTATACGTTTTGAGCGGTGCCCTCTTGAGCAAAGCCCTTTTTTATGAGAAAATTGCGAGCATAGCCGTCGTTGACCTCTATAATATCGCCCTTTTTGCCGGTGCCTTTCATGTCTTTGAGAAGAATGACTTTCATATATACTCCTTTAAGCGCGAGCTTGCCTTTGTTTTGACAAAAATATACTAGCACAGTTTGCGTGCATTTTCAATAGAAACGGTTATCAATACGCAAAAATATGCCGCGTTGTTCGACGAATTTTTGTTATAGGGTGTAGAAAATCGCGATTTGGACATACTACATAAGACAAGAAAACGGAGGCTGATATGGAAAAAATAAATTGTTCGACTTCAAATTGTGAGCATAACTTGAAGGGCGTGTGTCTTGCAGGCGTTATTTCAATCGGTGAAAATGCAAAGTGTATGAGCAGAATCAAGCGCGAGGGCGGCGCGTTAGCGCAAAATTTTGCGGACGTGGAAGCAGGTGAAGACGTTTTTGAGAGAGATTTGGAAAGTCTTGTGCAATGCTCTGCAAGCGAATGTGCGTTTAATAACGGAGGACTTTGCGCAAATACTCAAATCAACGTAAGAGATACGGCTTTTTCTACCAAATGCAAAACTTATTTGAAAAAATAGGAAGCGACAAAAAAGGCTATAAACACTAAAAACGCGTCAAAATATTGCCTTCTTAAAATGGTATTTTATTTGCGGAGGCTAATATGGAGAACACACAACTAACGAAGCGAGTCTTGCTTGATACCGACGTATATACGGGACAAAAAATCGTCAAGGATATAATCCCGAGATTGTGCGCCGTGTTTGAAGAGGGCGCGCTTTCCGTTGTTTATGAGGAAGAATACAGCGCCGTTGCGACGGAGCTGATGCAGGAGCTGAAGAAGCACGATTATAGAGTTTTTGCGCTTAAAATCGAAAGAGGCACGCTTGCCGAGGAGCAACAAATTGACATGATGCCCGACTATATTCGGTATGCTTTTGCGGTGGGGAGCGACGTCGCTCCAAGCGTTGCAAAACGGATAAGCGCAACGTCAAATATAGGCTGGTCCCTTCTTTGGTGCGCGCCGACAAACGACGAGATTATGTGCGGCAATTCGCCAAACGAGGTGTTTATCGATAAAAACATATTGATAAACTGCACAAACGAGCAGTTGGCGTCGGGATACGGTATTTTGCTATCCGCGCCGTTTAGAGCGTTTGAAAACCACTTTTCAAAAAAGGTTTTGGCAATTAACAACGTTGAAGAAACACCGCAGGACAAGTGTTGCGCAGACGTAAGCGAACTTGCGTTTTCGCTGTTGAAACTGTCTTCTGTCAAGCACACCTCGGACAGCGCGGAAATTATGTCCGAGGTTTTGGCAGGCTATGCGCAAAAGAAAGGAAAGCCGCCTCGAGCGGAGGGTGAATATCGGTTTTTGGCGAGTTGTCTGATAGCGTCGTTTTACAAGGCGTTTTTGGGCGCGCCGTCTATAGACGCCGTTCCTCCCGCGTGCGCAAGCGACGAGGCGGATTTGCTTGAAGAATTGACGGGTAAGAAGCTTAACAAAGCAAAATGCGTTGACTTTTTCGATACTAACGGTTATTTTAGAATAGGTTATATATTAAGCGAGTATCGTATGGATTTGCTTGAAAAGCTGGCGAGTGTGGACGTGCACGGCATGCAAAGATTTTGGCGAAGGTTATACGATGACGCCGGATATTGGCTGAAAGGCGAAATAACCGCAACAGAGCTTCTCAAATGTCTTAAGCTTGCCGCAGCGCAAAGCGACGGCTTGCTGGGATATGCGTATGCAAGCGGAATAATGAAAAATTTTGGGTGAGCGAGCTTGCCAAAAGAGGATACTTATGAAAAAGAACATCAAAGACGTCGAGCTGTTTGTTTTTGACTTGGACGGCACCGTGTACATCGGCGACACCGAGATAGACGGTTCGTTTGACGCAATCAATCAGTTGCGCGCGATGGGAAAGCGTATTTGCTTTTTCACGAACAATTCGTCGCGTATGCACACCGATTATATAGCGCGCCTGAACAATCTCGGCTTGCGTACGTATTCCGATGAGATTTACACAAGCGGACAGGTTACCTGCGAATATATTTTGGACAATTATCGCGGTAAAAAGGTATATTTGCTCGGCAACGAGCGGTTGAGAAGCGAGTTTGAGCTTTACGGTATCGAGGTGGTTGACGACAATCCCGATATTTGCGTGATTGGCTTCGATACGTCGTTGACTTATGACAGACTTTACAAATTCTGCAAATACGTTCAGCAGGGCTTGCCGTATATCGCGACGCACCCCGATTATTTTTGTCCGGCTCCCGAGTGCCCGATGCCCGATATCGGCGCGCTTATCGAGGCAATAAGACTGACGATAGGTCGCACGCCCGACATAGTTATGGGCAAACCGCATAAAACCGCAGGCGAACGCCTTGCGAAAAAATACAATCTCCCTGCCAAAAAAATCGCAATGGTAGGCGACAGACTTTATACCGACGTCGCTTTCGGAAAGAATTGCGGATTCGTATCCGTGTTGGTTCTCTCGGGCGAAACGACAAAGGATATGCTACCAAAATCCAGAGTGAAGCCGGATTACGTTTTCGACAAGGTGAAGGACATCGTTGGCGAGCTTAACAAATAAAAAATCTAATAACAATCTGCTTGAAAGTCATCGGGAAACGCCGATGACTTTTTGTATAAATACGCTGCAAAATCGTGTGTTTTTTGCATTAAAAACCGAATAAAAAAAATTCGCCTAATAATATATTAGGCGTTAGTTTTTACACGTTGATTTTACAACTTGTCGTACGGATTGTAAAGAGATATATTAAATATTTATATATTGTACAATATTATTATTCATTTTGTTTAGTATTGCAACATGGGTTAAATTCCTGCCTGCAAAAAAATTCATCTAATATATTATTAGACGAAAAAAATTCAGGAGCGAATTATGGGCAATTCAAGAAAGAAAACGTTGTTGTTTTGGTTGACGATTGTTCTTGTTGCGGTGGCTTGCTTTATGCTTGTCGCTTGCGGAGACAAGGATACATATTCTGATGATAATCCGTGCGCTCAAGGACACGCGTTTGATGAAAGCGGGGTATGTACAAGGTGCGGATATATCGACACCGGTCTTGAATTTACGCTTAATGCAGACGGTAACAGCTATTCTGTAACCGGCATAGGCACATTTAATAACGCAGATTTGATTGTCCCGGTCGTATATGCAGACGGCAAACCTGTAACCGGCATAGGCTCTTATGCTTTTGAAGCTTGCAAGGGCTTGACAAGCATAACAATCCCCGACAGTGTGACTAGCATAGACTCTGCTGCTTTCAATTGTTGCACGGGCTTGACGAGTGTTACAATCGGAAGCGGAGTTACGAGTATAGGCAATTATGCCTTCTGGTATTGCGAGAACTTGACAAGCATAACAATCCCCGACAGCGTAACGAGCATAGGCAATTCTGCCTTCGGGTATTGCGAGAACTTGACAAGTATATCGGGTTCTGCGGATATGGTAAGTATTGTCGCAAAACAGGCAAATCCGACATCGTATTCAGTTAATATAACGAGCGGAGATAGCATAGGCGATAGAGCGTTCGATTATTGCAAGGGCTTAACAAGCATAACGATCCCTGATAGCGTGACGAGCATAGGCTCTTATGCTTTTGAAGATTGCACGGGCTTGACGAGCATAACGATACCCGACGGTGTCACGAGCATAGGCTCTGATGTCTTCAGCGGTTGCACGGGCTTGACAAGCATAACGATACCCGACGGTGTCACGAGCATAGGCTCTGATGCTTTTGAAGATTGCAGTGGCTTGACAAGCATAACGATCCCCGACAGTGTAACGAGCATAGGGGATGATGCCTTTGGTGGTTGCACAGGCTTGACGAGCATAACAATCCCCGATAGAGTGACGAGCATAGGTAATTATGCCTTCCGGAATTGCACAGGCTTGACGAGCATAACAATCCCTGATAGCGTGACGAGCATAGGCTTTTCTGCTTTCAGTGGTTGCACGGGCTTGACGAGCATAACCGTTTCGGAGGGTAATACGGAATATCATAGCCAAAACAACTGCATTATAAGAACTTTCTCGAAGGAATTGATTGTAGGTTGCAAAAACAGCGTTATACCCAATGACGGCAGTGTAACGACCATAGGCAAGGAGGCCTTCCGTGACTGCAGAGGCTTGACGAACATAACGATCCCCGACAGTGTCACGAGCATAGGCGATAGAGCGTTCTGTTCTTGCACGGACTTGACGAGTATAACAATCCCCGATAGCGTGAGGAGCATAGCCGATTATGCCTTCTATGGGTGCAGTGGCTTGACAAGTATAACAATCCCCGATAGCGTGAGGAGCATAGCCGATTATGCCTTCTATGGGT
>CAZUZK010000054.1:8202-8963 GCA_964624745.1 uncultured Bacteroides sp.
GCAGTGGCTTGACAAGTATAACCGTATCGGAAGGGAATTTGGTATATCATAGCAAAAACAACTGCCTTATAGAAACGACGTTAAAGACGTTGATTCTTGGTTGCCAAAACAGTGTAATACCCAACGACGGTAGTGTTACGAGCATAGCCTATAGAGCCTTCTATAATTGCGCAGGTTTGACAAGCATAACAATTCCCGACAGTGTTACGAGCATAGGTGGAGATGCTTTCTATAATACAGCATGGTATAATAATCAACCGGACGGATTGGTGTATGCAGGTAAGGTTGCATATAAATATAAGGGGACTATGCCCGATAATACTCAAATAGTTCTTAAAGAAGGGACTAAAGGCATAGCCGATTATGCCTTCGATGATTGCAGTGGCTTGACGAGTATAACAATCCCCGACAGTGTAACGAGCGTTGGTGAAGATGCCTTCAGAAATTGCCGGCGCTTGACAAGCATAACAATCCCCGACAGCGTGACGAGCATAGGCTCGAAGGCCTTCTATTTCTGCTGGAACTTGACAAGAATTGATTATGCCGGTACCATAGAACGGTGGAATGCTATCAATAAAGGTTATTGGTGGATTTATAATGCTGTTGATTACACTGTGTATTGCACAGACGGGACGATTGCACAGACGGGACTGTAACGATGTATTGATAGGGGAATAGATTTCGAGTTAGGTGTTGCACCTGAAAGGATATTTATTCTGGATATTGACAAAAGCGACGGTTTATCCGTCGCTTTTGCGTTG
>CAZUZK010000055.1:0-8749 GCA_964624745.1 uncultured Bacteroides sp.
CGCCGAGGATAACGATCACATCCTCCGCTGTGGGTTTGAATTTCTTGCAGAATCGCTCAATTTCATATTCTTGTCCGTGAATATCTCCGGTGTAATAAATCATGCTGTTTTGCCACCTTTCCGAGCATAAGTATATCAGCCAATTTCGAATTTGTCTTGGCATTTTGGGATTTGTATTCGCAAACCCCCGAAAATGTATTCGCAAGGAACATTTTCGGGGTATTTGTTCGATTTAACTGATTGTTTGTATCCTTGTTATTTCATAAACCAATGGTTAAAGCATTGACTTACAGAATGTTCACATGGTCGAAGAATACACATATAATTTATTTGCGCACTGACCGCCTTAAGTACCTGTATTCACGCATTGCTTCTTTCGCAGTCTTGACAATATCCAAAAGGACGCGCATCTCATATTCCGTACAATCTGTCAAAACAGATGCGAACTCGTGATTGGTCACCTTAATTGTATTTTCAAGACTATCAATCAGTAGGTCATCGGCCGAGACATTCAGTTCATTAGCAATTCGAATCAGCTTGTCCAAACTACAGGACTTGTAAGCTGTTTCAATGTAGCTGATGTACGCCGAGGATGTTTCGATGCGTTCAGCCAGAGCCATTTGTGTCAGCCCTTTTTTGTTTCGCACCGCACGAATGCGCTGCCCGAGAAGATAATAGTTGATTGTTTGCATATAAAAACCTCCAAAAAAATTTGTCGGTTCTATTATAAGGTATGCACGAATTGTTCAGCTTAGCCTTATTCTAATTATCGGGCATAGCTTATATAATAAAGCATACGCTATATCGATAGAGGAGGTGTGCCTGTGAAAGAGCTTGATGATGCAAGATACAAAGCCATTGGAGCAAGAATTCGAGATGTTCGCCTTCAGAAGAATATGAGCCAAGCGGAGCTGGCTGAAAAGGCACATATTTCCGTACCCCATATGAGTGAAGTGGAAAACGGGAAGACGAAGCTGCGCCTTTCTACATTTGTGTATATAACCGAAGCATTACAAGTTTCTGCTGATGTGTTGCTCCGTCCCAACATTCCGGAAGTAAACGGGATCTACCAAGGGGAATTCAAGGAGTTGCTTGCAGATTGTACTCCGGCAGAGATTGACTCTATTATTAAGATCGTAAAAGAATTAAAAGCCACAATGCGTATAAAAAATGACAACTTCCTATTCTGACAGGTCGGTGCGTAATGCCCGATCTGTTTTTCTATTTTATCGCAGGTTATCTTTTGCTTCTATGAAGTCCAATGATGGTATCCAAAACTAAACAATATTTGCGGTATTTTTCGGCTGTCTGACAAAAAGGTCAGGCAGCTTTTTTATTTTTCTGCGCCATTTATAAACCACAGGTTATGTTCTTGACCTGTGGTAAGTCGATATTAAGCCTTGCACGATATACAATAATCTCAAGCTTATATCGAATACCATAAATGGGAGGATTCATGATGGACGAAATAGATATTCACGCCAAACTGGCGCAAATTGAGACAGCACCTCATTTTTCAATGATTTTTGATGGTGACACCGAGCGAGCTGAATTGATTGCAAATCATCTGACTTGGCTGCACAGCATCCGAAGAGAGCGGCCGTTGGTAACAAAATCATATAAGGTCGGCATCTACATCCGCTATTTCAATCAGACAAGGTACGAGAATTATTTGGAGTTTCACAAGCAGGGATTTATCGACACCCTTGCGCTATGCCCCAAATGGGAACTGGTAGATTTCTATATTGATGAAGGTTCTACCGCACCGAATATGGAAAATGCCCCTGAATGGTGCAGACTGCTGCAAGACTGCATTGACGGAAAGGTCGATCTGATCATTACGCAGAAGGTTTCCAATGTCACAAAGAAACCGCAGGAAATTACGATCCTTTCCAGATTGCTGGCCACAATGAAGAAGCCTGTCGGTATTTACTTCATTTCCGAAGATATCCTCACTCTCGCATCCTACTATATGGAAGACATGAAGGATAACGATATTTTCCCCGAGGGTTGGGAACTACTTCCCGATGATGACGAAGAGGAAGGATGGCTACTGTTACATGATTGATCAAAGCAGACGACTGGAAAAAGAGCGTACCAAAGCATGGCATCGCAAACGAATCAATGTGGAAGTTGATCCGGAAAATTACGAATATATCCCGGAAGTAAAACGGGCGGACTACTATGACAACGATGTTCGTCAGCGAGTTGCGACCTATGTCCGTGTATCCACCGATGATGTCCGGCAAACCACTTCATTTGAATTGCAAAAGAAATATTATGAGGATTTTGTTGTGAAACATCCCAACTGGACTCTTGTGAAAATATATGCAGATGAGGGTATTTCCGGGACTTCTCTGAACAAAAGAGATCAATTTCTTGAAATGATTTCAGATGCAAAGCACGGGAAAATCGACATGATCATCACGAAAAGTGTTTCCAGATTTGCCCGAAATGTGGTCGATTTTATCGGCATTGTCCGTGCGCTTGCCGAACGGAATCCTCCCGTTGGCGTGTTTTTTGAAAGTGAAGCCATCTTTTCCTTAAATGATGATTCTCAGATGGCACTTTCTTTCCAAGCAACAATGGCAGAGGAAGAATCCCACACACGAAGTCGTTCTATGGAGTCCTCGTTGCGTATGCGCTTGGATCATGGTGTTCCATTAACTCCAAAACTGCTGGGATATACACACGATTCGGAGGGAAATCTTGTACCGAATCCCGAGGAGGCGCCGACCGTCAAGTTGGCTTTCTATATGTATCTGTATGGGTATTCTACACAGCAGATCGCAGATGCTTTTAATGCTCTTGGTCGTAAATCCTATTTGGGAAATATCAATTGGACTTCTACAGGAATCGTTCAGATATTGCGTAACGAACGGCATTGCGGTGATGTTCTGACTCGAAAGACTTTCACTCCTAATTACAGAAATCATAAAGCAAAGAAGAACTGTGGCCAGCGACCGCAGAGCCGTTATCGAAATCATCACGAAGGCATTGTTACCCGAGACGACTATATTGCTGTCCAGCGGATGCTCGATAATGCCAAATACGGAAATAAATCCATTCTTCCTGAAATTCGTGTTGTTCATGATGGCGTTTTGAAAGGATTTGTCACGATCAACCCGAGATGGTCGGGATTCAAAGAGGGCGATTATTATCATGCGTCCAAAAGCGCTTATGCCTCTCCTGAGGAAGAACCGCAAATTGAAGATGAAATTCATTTTGAAGTGGAAGCCGGTGACTTCGATTTGCGTGGCTTTGAAGTTGCCCGTGGTGAATTCTTTGATAATCCTCGTAAACCTCATGCAGTCATATACCATAAGTTCATGAAGTTCAGTACGGCATGCGTTCGCAAGTTTGGAAGTCAAAACTACATTGAGATTCTGATCAACCCCATCAGCAGAAAACTTGCGATCCGTCCCACAACAAAAGCAAACAGAAATAGTGTTATGGCTGCAAAACCCGAGCGAGGAATTATGTATCCAAGAGTCATCCCCACTGCTGCATTCAGCGAGACGATGTTCAATCTTCTCGGTTGGAACATTGAAAACAAATACCGTATTTTAGGCACACTCTATGAGCAGGATGGGGAAATCGCATACATTTTTGATACGGTCGACTCCGAAGCATATTTCAAGTCGAATGTATTGTCCGGCAATATAGCCGAAGGCGGCGGCGAAGACAATGTCCAACCATTGATGCCCTCCGGCAAACGCATCCGTGCCATTCCGGAATCTTGGACAAGTTCCTTCGGGAAACAGTTTTATGCGCAGGAGAAGTCTGTTGTAGAGCTTCAGCGCCAAAGCGAGGCCGATTGGATGCTCCGCTTAGAGGGACAACTTTTTGAGACCGGAAACAAACTGAATGTGACCGGCTTCGATGTTTTGAAGAATTATATAGAGCAAGAGCTGCAAGATATAGAAATTTAGGAGGTAGGCTATGAATGATGTTACCGAGCAAAGGATTATTGCGGAGGGCGTTCCTCCCGAAGCAGATCCTGAAATACACAAAATGCCGGTATTGGGAGAAGGCGAAGAACTGCTCGAAATGAGTGCGGATTTCAGCTTGGAAGAATTTCAAGTTGTTCGGAGAGAGTTCTTTGCCCATATCCGAGAGCCTGCAGTTACATTCAATAACCGCAAATTCTATGTGAATTCGGCCTGCCTTTCCAAATTCCCAAACACAGATTTTGTTCAAGCTTTGATTAACCCTCACACCAAGATTTTGGCACTTCGTCCCTGTACTGAAAACGAGCGAGGTTCTTTCCAATGGTGTACCTTGGGGCAGAGCAAACGAAAACCAAGGCAAACCACCTGCACGCTCTTTTTCCTGAAAATGTTCGACATGATGAACTGGAATCCAGATCACAGATATAAAATGCTTGGGAATATCATTCGTGCCAATGGCGAGTACCTGATTGCTTTTGATTTAACATCTACAGAAGTGTACCAAAGAACTTATGATGAAGAAGGTGCTAAATCAACGGCATCAAGAACTGCGGTTTATCCGATGGATTGGCAAAATCAATTTGGTATGACATTCAACGAACATAAGCAGTCCATGCTTGTCAATATCTTTGATGGATATGCAATTTATTCGATCAAGGAAAACAAGACAGTCCGTCAAAACAAACCGGTGGTTCAGTCCGGTACAAAGAGCAGTATGGCAGAAGGAGGCCGAATGGATCATGAGTGAACAGTCGCAATATCCGATATCCATATCTATTGATTTCAAGAAATACAGAATTCGAATACACCGAGGCACTTTAGCACTTCTCGGGATTCCGAAGTATGTTCAATTCCTTGTCAGCCCACAGGAACGCATGATTGCTGTGCAAGGAGTGGATGCGCGCACAAGGTATGCACACCGTGTTGATCTCAATTCGCTTCAGCCGGATAATTCGTATGAAATATACAGTTGCCTGTTTGTTGAAAAACTGCGAACTTTAGATGCCGGTATGCAGTTGGGCGAAACCTATCGTTTAACCGGCAATTATTACGAGAAAGAAAATGCTGTTGTTTTTCCGCTCAGTTCATTTCAAAGAGTGGATAGTTGGGAGGAGGAATGATAGGAATGAGAAAACTTAAAACAGATGAAGAATTCAAACATCTGATCCGTCCCTTGCGCAGAAGAGAATATGCGCAATTGGAACAGAATATTTTAGCAGATGGCTGCCGTGACCCGATTGTAGTTTGGAATGATGTTATTGTTGATGGCCATAATCGTTATGAGATTTGTGTTCGGCACGGAATATCCTTCGAAACGAAGGATATGGAATTTGAATGCAGAGAGGCTGCCATTGCTTGGATCTGCGCCAATCAGCTCGGCAGACGAAATATTACGGAAGAAACACGCAAGTTCCTTATTGGAATGCAATATGAAAGCGAAAAAGTTGTTACCCGCATTCGCAATAAAATCGGGAAGAATCAGCATTCTTTGGAAGAGGATGCCGTGAACGATGAAGTCGAGGATATTGCTTGCAGACATTGGACAGCGCAGAGAATTGCGGAAGAAAACAATGTATCCGCAGCTACTGTCCAGAAGTATGCGATTTTCACCCGAGCTTTAGAGGAAATCGGGAAGAAGGAGCCCAAATTAGTCCCCAAGATATTGTCGGGGCAATACAAAATTGCCCATAAGCATGTCATGGAGATGGCCGAATTACCTGCCACCGATTTGCGGAGAATCAACCGAAAAATCGACCGAAATCCTGCGCAGTTTATCCAGTATAAATCAACGCGCCCACCTGCAACCGGAAAATATAAAGTTGGATACAACGCTCCCACGGGGCCATCTGTGAAAGATATGCCTGAGTTTGACCCTGATGCGGAGATCAGCAGTCTGACTCTCACAATCCCATCGTGGAAGAGTTCCATTGAACGAACGAAAAATGCTGCAGATCTAACCATCGTTTCACCGCAAGCCAAGGATAACTTGGTACAGGCACTACTGGAACTTCGCAGTACCATAGCAGAAATGCTGTCAGAAATGGAGGAATGCTAATATGGACTACCTTGAGCAATTCGTTCCCAATGTGCATTTCGAAAAAATTCCGATCAAGAACCTTGTTTCAAACCAAGACTACCAGCGCAATCTGTCCCAATCTCGCATTGAGAAGACGGCAGAAAATTTTGATTTGTTCCAGATCAATCCTGTCAAAGTCAGCCGCAGAAACGGCATCAATTATGTTTTTAACGGACAGCATACGATTGAAATTGTCGCACTTGCTTCCGGCTCTCGAGAGACTCCGGTTTGGTGCATGATTTATGATGATCTTTGTTATGAGCATGAAGCAGATATTTTTGCCAATCAGATGAAGTTTACTAAGAATCTTGCGCCATACGAAATCTTTGTTGCAAACCTCGAAGCCCAAAATCAAGATCAACTGATGATCCGGGATTTGGTAGAATCCTATGGAATGAAGATCGCTTCCAAACCCGCACCGGGCAGCATTTGTGCCGTGGCTACATTGGAAACTATTTACGCAAAATACGGTTATCAAGTTCTCAGTCGAGTTCTTCGGCTGATCATCGGCACTTGGGAGGGCGACACAAATTCGTTCTCTGCCAACATCATGAATGCGGTTGCCAAACTTTGCGTTGTATATAAGGATCAACTGAATGATGTAATGTTTTGCGAAAAGGTTGGCGCAGTTTCGGTGAAGCAATTGACCCGAACTGCCCGAGAGCGCAGAAAAGGGGCAATGGGGTTTGCCGAGGCAATGATTCTGGAATACAACGGCAAAAAGAAAAGTAATGCCGGAAAGCTGCTTATGAACAAACTCCATGCACGGGATGTGGCTGCATGGATTGAGCCAGATGAAGATGAGGATTTTGATGACTCAGATGCTTTTGACAATTTAGTTCTCGGTCAGTTTGGCGAGGATGAAGGCGTCAACGAAAGCGAAGAGTAAACAGTTCAGCGAATAGGCATCTGTGCTTATTCGCTGAACTGCATCTTACTTTTGCAAATATTCCTCGAGTTCATATCCACCACCGAGGATGATTTGAAGTCTTCCGTCATGGTAGACCTTAATGCATTCCACCATCTGTCTGACGATGGAATCATCGTAGACATTGTTGTTTTTTCTGCGTTTTTCGATGGTGTCTTGAATTTCCTTTAAGCGAGCTTGGAACTGTCCATCCTCGCTTTCGCTTTCACGGATCGCTGTAATGCGCTTGGATAGTTGCTCGATCTGTGCAGATATATTTTTGAAGTCATCCTCGTAATTCTCGGCATCGTTGCCTTCCTGAACACTAAGGGATACAAGGTCAAGCATTCGCTTGTTAAGGGCATCAATACGCCGTTCCAGCAGATCGATCTCGTCTGAGCCACCGTTCAGCCCAATGGCTTCGCCAATGGTGGATTTCATCAGCATAAGGTATGTTGACTCGTCCTCGATATTAAATCGGTTCAAAGCTCTCACGATGGCTTCTTGAAGCGCTTTTTCGTCTACCGTAATGGATTCTGTGCAATATTTCTTTCCGTAATCCAATCGGCTGATACACCGCCAGACGATTCTGCGATTACCTCGGATATTCCATGTTACTCGTTTGAATCGGCTTCCGCATTCTCCGCAGATCATCACTTCCGAAAGTGCATACTTGGAATATTTTCCCGAGGCAGTCATTGCTGTCTTCTCGGACATAGGCGTTTTTGCCTTTCTTCGGGCGGATTCCTCTTGCACCTTGTTGAACATCTCTCGGGTAATGATTGCAGGGTGGCTGTTTTCTACCAGCCACATGGGTGCTTCTCCTTCATTTATCTTTCTCTTTTTGGTGATGGGGTCAAGCGTTACTGTTTTTTGCAGGATCGCATCTCCGCAATATTTTTCGTTCTTCAGCATGCGTATGATCATCGACTTGCTGAAATTCAGCTTTTTCCCCGGCACTACAATTTTCTCACCCTGCATAATTTCGGATATCTCATCGGTAGTTTTGCCAGAGAGATACATGTCAAAGATTCTTTGCACAATGCATGCTTCTTCGGGGACAATTTCGGGATTTCCATCTTCGCCCTTGCGGTAGCCAAGCGTTCTGTTATACATGAAAGAAACCTTTCCGTCCTCAAAATTCTTTCTTCGTGTCCATGTGATGTTTTTACTAATGCTTTCGGACTCGGACTGTGCGAAACCTGCGTATATGACAAGGTACAGTTCGCTATCGCTTTTGAGCGTATCAATGTTCTGTTCCTCGAAGTAGATTCCCACGCCGATTTCTTTTAGTGATCTGACATAATCAAGGCAATCTACGGTATTTCGTGCGAATCGGGATACCGATTTTGTGATGATCATATCGATTTTACCCTTATGGCAGTCCTCAATCATCTTTTGAAATTGCGGTCTTTTATCAGCTCTTGTTCCCGATATACCTGCATCGGCATACAGGCCGGCAAACTCCCATTCCTTATTGGCAGCGATCATTTCGCTGTACACCTTCATCTGATTGGTGTAGGATGTGAGCTGTTCTTCGCTATCTGTTGAGACTCGGCAATAGGCAGCAACTCGTTTTTGCCGATGCTGCGCCTTATCCACAATGAATGATTTCTTTGGCTGAATAAGGGTTACTGTTTTCTTCGGAATCTTTGTTACAGCCATACTTATTCCTCTCCTTCGGTAATTTCTGTATCCACTTTCGTGTGAAGTGTGACTTTTCCCGAATCGCCAAGCGTGATGTAGGACACGAGATCCGAGAAGTAATCACAGTTGAATGTTTTTTGCGGTTGCATGAGGGCGGCTCGTTTCTGT
>CAZUZK010000056.1:0-3088 GCA_964624745.1 uncultured Bacteroides sp.
GCTTTCGTTTTGATACTTATTTGTTATGAAAGCAACTATTTCGTCGCGAGTCGCGTTTTGGTACATATTTATAATATCGAAAGCAACGTCGTCTACGCTATGCACGCTTCCGCTTGCCGTATCGAGCACGATATTATATCCGTTTTGTTTGTAAGAATGTATCATAATCTATGTGTAAAAATTTCGTTAGGCACAAAAAACGCCTAGAATATCTAGGCGATTTCTGCAATAAACGTTTGTCGGCGCACAATTATTTTGCCGATTTCTCGCACTTTTGGTTTGCAACTCCGCAAGAAGTTTTGCAAGCGGATTGACAAGAGGTTTGGCATTCGCCGCAACCGCCGTTCTTTTTGCTCTCGTTCAAATCGCGAGTTTTCAAAGTAGTGATTCTCTTCATTGTTAAAGCTCCTTAACTATTGATAAATCAATTATAAAAACTATTGCTCGCTTTGTCAAGGCAAAAACCGACAATTCGATTAGTAGTCTTTTACAACTAGTAACTTATTCGGAAATTCTCTCGTCTCGCTTGACAAATCCACACCGCAATCGAACATCGCAAGTGCCGATTTTATCATTTCGTCGGATATTCTTTCGCCCTTTACTATAAGCGGACTTCCCGGCGGATACGCCCATGCGTTCTCTGCGCTTATTCTGTCGGCGCATTTTTCAAGCTCGACATATTCGCAGCTTAAACTATCGATTTGATACGGTTCAAATACCTTTTGCGGGATTTCGATACAATCAAAAGGCTTAACATCCTCAACCAAACCGATGCTTGCGTCTATTGCCGACAACGCGTTTTTGAGCTTGTCAAACGAAACATCGCAATCGCCGGCGCCCGTCATTGCTACCGCGTGTCTTACCCCTGCCATTTCAAGCTCTATTCCGTATTTTTCACGAAGAACGTTTTTCAGTTCAACGCCGTTAAGCGACGTATGATTGCACAAAACAACGATTTTCGATTTGTCGTATCCAAACGCCCCGGTATCGTTTGCGCAATCGAACAACGAGAGCCTTGTCAAATCGCCTAATGCCTTTCGCAGCTCGTCTACGCCTCTACTCCACGTCGAAAGCGCACGCTCCCCCTCATTTTGCAAATATCTTACGCACCCGTCAATCGACGCCATAAGCAAATACGACGGCGAGCTGCTTTGAAAAATCGCAAGATTCTTGTCAATACGCCTTATATCCGCTCTGTCCGTGCAAACGTGAAGCAATGCGGTTTGCGTAAACGACGGAAGGGTTTTATGCAGGCTGTTCACAACAATATCCGCTCCCAAATTTCTCGCGCTTGCCTCGAAGCACGGATACAATCCCAAATGCGCGCCGTGAGCCTCGTCTACAAACAGCAACGCGCCGTGAGCATGACATATTTGAGATATTGCGGAAATATCGCTGATTATACCCTCGTAGGTAGGACTTGTTATCACGACAAGCTTTATATCGGCATTGCGCGCGAATGCGTCCGCAACGCTTTGCGGAGAAACGGAGCCGTAAAACCCAAGCTCGTCAAAATAGGACGGCGCAACGTAAACGGGACAAGCGTGCGCAAGCTCTATCGCGTTAAAAACGGATTTGTGACAATTTCGCGCAACAAGCACCTTATCGCCATCGCTGCACAGGCTTTTTATCGTAGCCAAAACTCCGCACGTGCTTCCGTTCACCAAAAACCGCGCATATTTGGTTTTGTACAGCTCGGCAGCGCGTTTTTCGGAATCCGCAATAATCCCCCTTGCGTCGTGCAAATTGTCAAAGCCGTCTATCTCGGTTATATCGAAGCGTTGCGCTCCGAAAAGAAAATCGTATTCGGCGCGCTTATGTCCGGGCATATGAAAGGGAACGACGCCTTTTTCGTCATGCTCCGACAAAAGCTCTAACAGCCCTTTTTTCTCATCGCATTCGCAAATATTACGGTTTTGATTGTCAGAAAAACTATCCTTATACTTGTCCATAAACGGATTATAACATCTATAAAAGAAAATTGCTATGGAAATTCGTTTTTATATGTGCTATACTATTAAATAATCACACAAAGAAAAGCGAATGAAAATATGATTTTAAGAAAGCTTCCGTCAAAAATAATCCTTTCATTGTTGAGCGTTTGCCTGCTAGTCTGCTTTTGCGCTTGTGACAAAACG
This sequence comes from uncultured Bacteroides sp., assembly GCA_964624745.1. Lineage (GTDB taxonomy): Bacteria > Bacillota > Clostridia > Christensenellales > CAG-917 > CAG-475. The sequence continues at coordinate 2,139 of CAZUZK010000056.1, forward strand.
CAGTCTACCGACGTTGACGTTGACTATTCAATAAGCACAAACTCGTTTAATATAAAGACAATCGACAACGACGATTACCTTGCGTACGAACCGATTTATCGCCCGTCATACAACGAAAAGGGGGAGCTTGTTTCTTACACGCATGTCAATTATAAGTACGGCTTGATATTCTATGTCGGAGCCGGGATAGATCCGTCGTTATATGCGTATTTGGGCAATGCGTTGGCAGAGCAAGGATATTTAGCGATATTCCCAAAAGTCGAAAACAATATGAGCTATCTCAACTATAAATCCGTCGAGAGTGCTTTCACCGCTTATCCGCAAGTAAAATTCTTCGTTGGAGGACACTCCGTAGAAGGTTCGGGAAGCGCGATTCGCAGAAGCTATGAAAATATCGACAGCGTGTTGGGAACGATTTTATTCGCCCCCGTTACCGACTCTGCAAGGCATATAAAGGTCGATGAGAACGGAAATCCGACTCTCGACGAAAACGGCGACGAGATTTATATCCGCGATTCGTTAAGCGGAACCTCCCTTCCCATGCTGGTTTTGGACGGCAAATGCGACGAAATCCGCACTGCCGACGCAAATTCCAGATTGTCGAGCAACGTTCAAGCAGAAGCCTTGGACAACGCAAATCACACGGCGTTCGCGCAAATAGACAGCGTTGCCGATTTGCCGATTTTGTTCGCATTCAACCAAAACGACGTAACAAAGACAACGAGCGAGCAAAAGCAAAATCAACGCTCTCTCACCGCAACGTACGTGCTTGCCTTTATACAATCGATTTGCGTAGGCAAATAAAATAAGCGATAATAAATGAAGGAAAAGTACCCGATTAAAAAGGATAACACCCGATAAAAAATCGCCGAAAGGAATCAAATAATCGCATAAAAACAACATAAAAAACGCGTAAAAAATTGCATAAAACCTGCGAAAAATGCACAAAA
>CAZUZK010000056.1:3188-8553 GCA_964624745.1 uncultured Bacteroides sp.
CCGTCAACTACGCCGTTATGGTTTTCGGACGTTCCGCAAAGCTCAAGCATATACGTCATTACAATCACCAACATCATGTTGGGGAACGGAACCATTGTGCCGGTGTCTATCATCGAATACCCCTCAAAGCCAATCCAAGCGACAAGCACGAACAAGGCGAATTTGTTTGACGCCTTAATCCCCTTTGCGACAAGATAAATGCGCATTGCATAATAATATCCGTATGCCAGTATTCCGACTATGCCCATGCACGCGATAACCTGGAAAAGCGTCGAATGGAACCAATATTGTTTAACCTGATTATACGTGGCATTGTCGCGATTATACCCGATATATCCCATTCCCACGCCAAGGAAGGGATGCTCTTTGAACTGCTCCCATGCCTCCTTGTAAAGCGCCAATCTACCCGAGGTAACGTCGCTGTCGGGATTGCCCGTCTTAATGCGATAAAGTATGCTTTCTATAACGCCCTTCACCTTGTCGAGCATCGCAAGACAGCATATAAGCGCAACCGCAACGATTATTCCCCAATAAATAGCTTGTTTTTTGCGGTTGGGAGCCTTCCAAATCGAGAACGCCATACCGACAACTCCGCCGATAAAGCCGAACAATATTCCGCCTCTTGACATTGACAAAATCAAGCAAACATACTGAAACATGGCAATGATGAGATATATCCAGCCTCTGCGTTTTCTCGTGGAAAGGTAAAGTGCCATAGGAGCGGAAAACAATATAAAGGTCGCAATGTTATTGCGATTGCCCCAACCGACGTTCCAATAACAATCCTCGCTTCCCCACTTGCTTACGGGTATGCCCGTCCTGACGATGACAATCAGCATCTCTATGCAAACGACAACACCGATCCACATCAAAACCTTCGCGAAAAACTCCGCGCAATCACGAGCGTCGTCTCTTTTCGTGAAGTTGACAAAGAGCAAATACACCGCCAAAACACCCAAGCCGAGTGCCGTCGCGCTAGGCAAAGAAGCAAGATAATTTTCTCCCGAAACAATTCCAACTCCGCCTATGAGCAGCGCAAAGCTTACCGCAAGCTGAGCAAAAAACATCTTTCCGATATGAAATTCCTTTTTGAAATTGCGTACGATAAACACGACAATCGCTATTCCCAGCGGAATAAATACCGGCCAAAGATACAGATATTGCTCGACGGTACCGTCATAAATCATTAGCATTGCGCTAAACGCATTGACGGTCAGAGGAAGCAAATCGTCTGAAAAAACAAGTGCTACGGAAGATATGAGAATAAGCCCGACAAAGCCGAACGTTGCGTTTTGACACGCCCACGCAATAAGCACAACCGCTAAAACCAACAAAATATATGCGTCGGTATATAAAAAGCTTCTCGTTTTCTTTTGCGCGGTATAAAACCCGTTTTTTAGTTTCATCACATCAACACTCATATCTTTTCTCCCGTGCTTATGATAAATTATACCACTTATATACCGTGTGCGCAAGTGCAGTTTTTATTTGAGATTTTATTCGCGTTTATTTATTCAAGAAACATTTAATAAATTTTATACAAGCAAATAATATGGTGAGATTTATTTGCATTTATTACGGATTAACCGCGCTATTTTATATACCCCCAAACGCATACAAGCTACAAGCATTGCTTATACGTCGTCGGACGACGATAAAAGTGCATAAATATAGTATTAACTATATCCGCCGGCGGAAATGTAATCGGCAAGCAAATCTCTTGCAAATACGTCGTCGCCAAGGCTTGCAACCACCGTCAATTTGTGATAATCGGACGAATACGTGTCAGTGACAATATAATAGGTTTTTCCGTCCACAAGGCTGTTTTTAACCTGCGTTCCGTAATCCTCGTAATAAATCGAATAGTTGTTTGGCAAAGAGAAATATTTAGATTTTAGATCTTTACCCGAAATCGAGCACAGCACAATCTTATTATCAAACGGGAACAATGCTTGAAGCGTTCTCATCGTAACGTTGCCGGCGTCGAGATTATACGGTGTTCTAGTCTTCAAAAAGCCTCCGCCGAGAACGATGTCATATGTCGCGCCCCATTGCTCGACGCCCTTTTTATAATAAAGCTCCGCCACGGTCTGCTCCAACGTATCACTGTAGCGTTTGGTGGAATTATATCCCAAAACGCTGTCGGGATTGCCGATTTGGTCTTTATATTTTTCGCTAAGCTCGTCTATTATATCGTCCTCTTGACCGTTTGCATACGTCGAATACGAGATAAACTTCGCTTCGTCTACGCTTGTATTGTCATTCGCGATGTTAACTGACACGCCCGCATACGATATTCCTTTATTATAACCGCCGCCCTGAAGGTGATAAACACCGTGACTATCCGTCAGTACGTATCTTTGGTGCGTATGCGCCTCGAAAACCAAATCCACATAGCCGTCCGAAAGCACTGCGTCGTAATATGCCGACATGGCGGAATCCGAAATACTGCTCACGTTGCCGTTATTCGAGCTATCATAGCCGTCGTGAAGAGAATACACGACGAAATCCACCTTTTCTTCGGTACGCAAGCGCTCCGACTCTGCTTTAACGAGCGCGGTAAGCTCGCTTCCGACCTTAAAATAAACGTCCTTGCACATACTGGACGAAATCGAAGAATAACAATCTCCTATTGCTCCGATTATGCCGATTTTTACTCCGTCGCGTTCAACGACCACAGACGACGAGCAATAAGATACTTGTTGATTGGTCGCCCTCTCGTATACGTTTATAGCAAGCAGCGGAAATTCCGCAAGCGTAGCATTTTGTTTGATTTTGTCTGTAGACCAGTCAAACTCGTGATTGCCCAACGTCATCGATTCGCAATCGATATAATTCAACCACTCCGTAGCTAGCGCGCCTTTTGTATTATTAGATTCCGTGCTACCCTGCCACGTATCTCCGGAGGATAACACAACGGTGTTTTCCGTTTGTTTCTTTGAATTGAGATAATATGTCAAACCGCCGACGCCCTTATTGCTCGACGTTTTGCCGAGAGTGCCGTGTATATCGTTGATAGCATAAAAATTGATTGTTACTATTACGCTTTCTTCGCATTTATCGCAATAGCCGTTGTCGTCGAGGTCTATATGGACGCAAGCGACGTCAAGTCTTGCGTCGCATTTATCGCAAATATCGTCGGCATTCAAATCAACGTGCGCGCATTCCCCGACTATTTTTCCGCACTTATCGCATCTACCGTCGGTGTTTGTATCTTCATGCGAGCATTCTCCGATAACCTCGCCGCAGCCGTCGCATTTACCGTCCGTGTTCTTATCCGCGTGAACGTGCTCTCCGCATTTATCGCACGCGCAATCCATATCGACGTCTATATGCTCGCACGCCTTAAGACGATCTCCGCACTTATCGCAAAAATCGTCGCCGTCCTCGTTTACGTGAGAGCATTCGCCGATAATCTCTCCGCAACCGTCACACTTGCCGTCGGTATTCTTGTCGGCATGAACGTGGTCCGTGCATTTGTCGCAAATAAAATCGCCGTTTGCGTCTTCATGTTCGCAATCGCGCACTCGCTCTCCACACTTGTCGCAGAAATAATCTCCGTCGTTATTTTCGTGTATACATACCCCGATAGTGATGCTACAGCTATCGCATTTACCGTCGGTATTAAAGTCGTGATGGAAGTGTCTTTCGCACAAATCGCATAAAAAATCGTTGTTGTCATCGACGTGCGCGCATCTAATCGTCTCGCCGCAAAGGTCACAAATCCCGTTTGAATCCCTATCGACGTGATGCGTTTCTATATCGTCCGAAGAGCCGAAATCGCAGGCATACAGCAATGCCGTGCTTATCGCCAAAATTACGCATAAAACGATAATAAGATGCTTGTTTTTCACAACGCCCTCGCAGATTGACTTGAAATAATCTCTATAATGTCGAGATTCAATAGTAATTATAGGCGTGCGCGCATATAATGTCAAGCCGCGCAATATGGAAAAGAACGGCAATCGCCGTTCTTTTCACTAGGAAGGAAGTCTCAAACGCCGTCGCTTTTAAGCATACGACAAAACACGTTTGCAAAATTATCTTTTTATAAAGCTCATTCTCACAAACACCAGCTTTCCGTCTTTAGACGTTGCTATTTGAGAATTGCTCACTCTTTCTTCTCCGTTGATACGAGTCATATAAATCTTCATTTTCTTTCTCCGTTTGTTTATTTTTTTCACAAGCTTTTCAGGTTTTCCCTTGCTTGCAAACATATATTATGGTATTATATGTACCGAAAACGGTACATCGCCGTGCTTTTACAAAAAAAATACGAGGTGTTTTACTATGTCTCTTGAAGCAAAAAAAAACTTGATATTTCGCATATATCAAATTCTTGAAGAATACAGCGATCAAGAACACGCGCTTACTCATCAGGCAATAATCGATTTGTTGGCGCGCGATTACGGCATCGAATGTGAAAGAAAAGCGGTCGGACGCAATCTCGGTTGCCTTAAAGAAATGGGCTTCGACATAGAAAGCGGAGCCTCTGGCTCATACCTTGCGTCGAGACAATTTGAACACGCAGAGCTTCGATTGCTTATAGACAGCGTTTTGGCGTCGCGAAACGTAAATCCGACTCACTCGAAACAGCTTATCGACAAACTCATCGCCCTTGGCGGTCACAACTTCAAAAGTCACGTAAAACACGTCTATTCGGTTAAGGATTGGGACAAATCGAACAACACGGCTTTCTTCTATAATATCGACGTGATAGACGAAGCGATAGAACAAGGCAAAAAAGTATCCTTCGATTACAACAAAATAGGTCTTGACAAACAGCCGCACAAGGCCCTCGAGCACAAGGGATCGCCCTATCAAATGGTACTCCACAATCAACGCTACTATTTGATGATGTTCGACGAGGTTTTCGATTCCATAGGCTACTACAAGCTTGACAAGATAACCAACATCGCGATATTGGACGACGTCGCCAAACCGCTCAAGGAAAACGCAGGCTTTGAAAAAGGAATAGATTATAAAAAAATCTCCACTTCCTTGCCCTATATGTACAACGATAAGCCCGTCCCCGTAACAATCAAATGTCGCAACTATATGATGGATACGTTAAGCGAATGGTTCGGCACGGGATTCGAGGTGAAACGCCTAGACGATATGCACTTTTCCGCCACCGTTATCGCCAGTCCTAAAGCAATGCTTTATTGGGTTTTGCAATACAATTACAAGGTCGAAGTGCTTGCGCCGCAATCTCTTAGGGATAGTGTCGTAATAAGCCTCCGCCGCACCCTACAGAAATACGAAGCCCCGGAGACACAGCTCGACGAAAATACCAAATAACTAAAAAGAGAAATCCGTCACATAAAAACGCACTGCGCGCGCTTCTGCTATTATCTCGTTTGCA
>CAZUZK010000057.1:0-8475 GCA_964624745.1 uncultured Bacteroides sp.
CTTCACGTCGAAGGCGATTTGAGAAGCGAGGTCAGCCTTTCCATTAAAAGATTGATGGAAATCGGTTGCTATCGCGGTGTTCGTCACAGAAAAGGACTTCCCGTCCGCGGACAAAACACCAAACAAAACGCCCGTACTAGAAAGGGTCCAAAGCGCGCAGTTAGCCGCAAGAAATAAGGAGGCGCGACTATGGCAGGTATTGCAAGAAAAGCTATTAAGAAAAGAAAAGATATTAAACACGTTGAAAAAGGTCAAGTGCATATTCACGCTTCCTTTAACAACACCATCGTCACTATCACCGACATGAACGGAAACGCGATTTCATGGTCGTCCGCAGGTAAGCTTAAGCTCCGCGGCAGCCGTAAATCCACGCCGTTTGCAGCTCAAATGGTCAGCGAAGACGCGGCTAAGGTTGCTTACGATCAAGGTATGAGAAGCGTTGAAGTTTACGTTAAGGGTCCCGGTCAAGGCAGAGAAAGCGCAATCCGCGCTCTTGCAAACGTAGGTATCGAAGTTACGCTTATTCAAGACGTTTCCCCGATTCCCCACAACGGTTGCCGTCCGCCCAAGGCGAGAAGACTGTAATTAGGAGGATTAAGAGTTATGGCTAAATATACAGGAGCAGATTGCCGTCTTTGCAGACGCGAAGGTTGCAAACTTTATCTCAAGGGAGAAAAATGCTCTTCCACCAAATGCCCCATGCTTACCAAATATGCACCTCCGGGTGACCACGGTAAGGGAAGAAAGAAAGCAAGCGGTTATAGCATTCAGCTTCGTGAAAAACAAAAAACCAAACGCTACTACGGCGTGACGGAAAAACAATTTAAGATGTACTATGACAGAGCGTCCGAAATGCGCGGCGTCACCGGTGAGAATATGCTTGTTCTTATCGAAAGACGTCTTGACAACACGGTTTATCGTCTCGGCTTGGGCGCGTCCAGAGCAATGGCTCGTCAAATCGTCAACCACGGACATATCACCGTCAACGGACACACCGTCGATATTCCTTCTTACCTCGTTAAGGCGGGCGACGTCATCGCAGTCAAAGAGAACAAGAGAGATTCCGCTTTGTGGAACACCGTTAAAGAAACCAAGAATCTCGGTCTCGTCAAATGGCTCGAATTCGACAACGCTACTTTGACCGGAAAGGTTGTCGCTCTTCCGGAGAGATCGGACATCGACCTCGACATTCAAGAACACCTTATCGTCGAGTTGTATTCAAAATAATCTGATCGGAGGATACAGTTATGATGGAAATCAGAAGACCCAACATCGATTGCAAGGAGAACGAAAGCGGGAATTATGCCAAGTTCGTCGTAGAGCCGCTTGAGCGCGGTTTCGGCACGACTATCGGCAACTGCTTGCGTCGCATACTTCTTTCCGCACTTCCCGGCGCTGCTGCCGTAGGAATCAAAATCGCGGGAGTGGATCACGAATTCTCCACAATCAAGGGCGTGAAAGAGGAAGTCACCGAGATTATCCTCAACCTCAAAACTGTTCGTTTCAAAGCTATCAGCAGTCTTGAAAACGCAGGCAAGCAAGAGTGCAAGCTCTATGCAAACACAGTCGGCGTTGTCACGGCAGGCGATATTCAGTGCGCTACCGGCATCGAGGTTATGAACCCCGAGCAACCGATTTGCACTTTGGACGACGGCGCGGAAATCGATATGACGATTTTCGTTGACTGCGGAAGAGGTTATGTCCCCGCTTCGCAAAACAAAGATTATCATCAAGCAATCGGCTATATTCCGATCGATTCTATCTACACACCGGTCGTAAGAGTCAACTATGCTGTTGAAAGCACTCGTGTCGAACAAAGCATCGATTTTGACAAACTTACGCTCGAAGTTACGACGGACGGTACAACTTCCGCAAAGAAGATTACGTCCCTCGCCGCTAAAATCATGAACGAGCATATCAACATCTTTATTGACGCTGCTATGGCAAACGAGACAATCATCAAGGAGCCTGAAGAAAACGTCAAGAGCAGAGTGTTGGAAATGACTATCGAAGATCTCGATCTTTCTGTCCGCTCGTATAATTGCTTGAAGCGCGCAAACATTCACACTGTCGGCGATCTTACAAAGCGTACCGAAGAGGATATGCTCAAAGTCAGAAACCTCGGCAGAAAATCACTTGAAGAAGTCCGTAATAAACTCGCAGAATTAGGACTCAGCTTTAAGGCTCAAGAGGACTAAGGGTACAGGAGGAACAAAATGTCTAAATTAGGAAAACGCACAGACCAAAGAATGGCTATGCTTAAAAACCAGGTTTCGGAGCTCCTTTGGTACGGTCAAATCGAAACAACCGTCGACCGTGCAAAAGCTGTCAGAAGCCTTGCTGAAAAATATATCACTATCGCAATGAGAGCCTACCAAGACGACGTTAAGGTCACAAAGACCGTAACCGGTGCAAAGGGCGCAAAGACCGAAGTCGTGTTCACCAACGACGGTCCCAAGAAGCTCGCGGCACGTCGTAGACTTATGGCAGAGCTTGTAGATCTTCAAGAAATCAAGGGCGACAAGGAATCCAAGACGGCATACAAAGCACGCATTAAGGATACAAAGCACCCACTTATCGAGAAGATGTTTAAGGAGTATGCTCCCAAGTACGACGCTCGCAAGAACGAGCTCGGACAAGGCGGTGGCTACACCCGTATTCTTAAGACAGGCAATCGTCGCGGCGACGCAGCGGAAGTCTGCATCTTGAAATTGATTTAATCAATACTTTCAAAAAACGAAACGCACTCTAGCATTTGTTAGAGTGCGTTTTTACATGGCGTGGACGGATATAAAAATCGATGTGGAAGCTCTTGCGGCAGTAAGCGGCGTGTTTTGCGCTTCGATTATGTTTTTAAGGTGCAAACATATATGAAAGGTATTGAGTATTGAACACAAAGGTAGAGTGTGATATAATAACTCGAGAGGTGAAATATGAAGGTTCTTGTTTTGAACGGCAGTCCTAAAGGTCAAAAGAGCGTGACGTTATGTTCTGTAAAATATCTTGAAAAGGTGTTTGCAAAAGACAGCTTTGCCGTGCTTGACGTCGGGGCTCAAATTAAAGCGTACGAACGTGAAGATAAGCTTAATATGCTCAAAAACGAGATATTAAATGCCGATTTGATTGTGTTGTCATATCCGATTTATACCTTTTTGGCTCCTGCACAGATGCATAGGCTTTTTGAAATCGCTTTTGAAAACGGGATAAATTTCGGCGACAAATACGTTTGTCAGCTTACCACGTCGAAGCGCTTTTACGACGTAACGGCACACGGTACGATAAAGAAAATCGTTGCCGATTTGCAGGGTAAATATGTCGGCGGATTATCTCAAGATATGGAAGACCTAACCACGAAAAAGGGAAGGGACACTTTGGTCGAGTGGTGGAAATTTGTCCGTTATCAGGTGAAAAACGATATTTACGAGAGGATAGTACGTGCAAGCGGTAAGCAGTATTTTTACGAAAGAAAGCTCGATTCGACGCAAGATAAGAGCAGACAAAAGCGCGTTCTTGTGGTAACCGACGCAAAGGAAGGCTCTTCGCTTGAGAATATGACGGCAGACTTCGCCGCTGCGCTTAAGTATGAAATAGAGGTGTTCAATTTGCGCGATTTCAAGTTTAAGTGCGGTTGCTTGGGCTGCTTGAAATGCACTCAATCGGGTGTATGCGCGGTGAACGACGGTTTTGCGGATATTCTTAACGGCAGAATCAATAAGGCAGACGCGGTGTTGATGGCATTTAATATCACAAATCATTCGATTTCGTCGGCGTTTAAGACGTTTTTCGATAGGCAATTTGTCAACGGACATCGCCCCGTTACCGCAGGAAAACCGACGGGATATATTGTTTCCGGCAAGCTTTCTGACGAGGACGTATTAAGAGAGTATCTCGACGCGAAATCAGCCGTCGGCGGCAACTATAATTGCGGAATCGCATGCGATGAAAGGAATACCGAGCAGGATATTATTGCGTTGGCAAAAAGGCTGGAATATGCGCTCGACAACGAGCTTGCTCCCGAGCATAATTTCTATGAAGTCGGCGGTATGAAAATTTTTAGAGACATGATATGGATAATGCGCGGACTTATGAAAGCGGATTATGAGTTTTATAAAAAGAACGGGCTGTTGGATTTTCCGCAGAAAAAGCGCGGTCAAATGCTGTTAATGAAGCTGTTGGGAAAATTGCTTGCTTCTAAAAGTCTTAACAAAAAAATGCCCGATATGATGTCAACGGGTATGCTGATGCCGTATCAAAAGGTTATAAATCAAGCAACGCCTATAGAGTGAGCATATAATGAAGAATATGTCGGCATTTTGTCGATAAGAAAGTGAAAATGGATTTGGAAATAAAAGAAAAACTTGCAATTCTTAAATGCAAAATAGGCAATACTCCGCTAATAGATATGGGGCACGGAATTTACGGGAAGCTCGAAGGGGAAAACCCTGCCGGGTCTATTAAGGATAGAACCGCATATTTTATGGTTATGCGCGCGTTGGAGAGCGGAGAACTGAAGCGCGGAGTGCGTATTGTGGAGGCGACGAGCGGAAATACCGGGATAGGACTTGCCTACGTAGCGCGCGAGCTTGGGTTGAAAGCCGTTATCGTCATGCCGGAAAGTATGAGCAAACAGAGGCGAGATATGATTTCGGCATATGGTGCGGAACTCGTGCTAACTCCTGCCGAGCAGGGTATGGCAGGCGCAGTTGAGGCTGCTAAAAAGATGCAAGAACAAGGCGCGTGGCTTGCAAATCAATTCGGAAACGCCTCAGGGATAGAGGCGCATTATTATACGACTGCGCCTGAAATTTTCACAAAGTTACCCGACGCACGATATATTGTCGCAGGCGTGGGAAGCGGCGGCACCGCTATGGGTATAAAAAGATATATCGAGGATAACGGAATCGATTGTAAGGTGATTGTGGTAGAGCCTGCCGCTAGTCCGCTGTTGACAAAGGGATTTGCCGGCGTGCATAAAATACAGGGTATAGGCGCAAATTTCGTCCCGGAAATCGTCGATAAATCAAAATTTGACGATATAATTGCGATAAGCGACGAACAGGCATTGAAATGCACTAAAGAAATTTACGTTAAATTTGGCAAAAAGTGCGGAATTTCGTCGGGCGCGGCTTATGCGTGCGCGCTGGAACTTGGTGAGCGGCAAGGCAAAATCGTGGCGATATTGCCGGATAACGGAAGCAGATATTCTGCGGATTTATATGAATAATCGCTTGTGTACAAGCAGAAAACGCTGATTGATTCTTATAATAAAAAATATAACGGCACACATTATCGCGTGCCGTTGTTATATTCACATTTTATAACGATTAAAGAGAGGCGTTTTCCACCACCATTGCTATAATGAAGCATATCCACAGTGAAAGTATAAATGCTCCTTCTGCCGGAATTGCCAGCTTGGTGTAGGGGCATTTCCACCCCTTGTCAACAAAGGTGAAGATAAGTCTTGTCCAGAAAACCGCATTCGAGAAGAACAAGCCTCCGCAAAGTGCATAGAAAGGCTTTGCGCATACGAACGCGAGGAAGCCGAGGAAGAGTCCGAGCGCTGCCGAAATTGCGCCGTAGTATACGCGGATTTCCGTTTTGCCTGCGTTGTCAACGGGCTGTATGGAATAATTTTTGCCGTATTTGAGCGGTTTTGCGATAAATACGATTGCGGTGCCGAGGAAATAAATCATCAGGCATATGGTTGCGACGGTTGCGGCAACGTTTGACGAAATTGCGTTTTTGAGAACTTCTGCCGATAGTGATGCCGATGTTGATGCCGGTGTAGGTGTAGGTCCCATAATAACTCCTTGTGTTTTGATAGAAAAAGTATAACAAAAATTAAAACGTATTTCAAGAGTAATCACGCTTTTGGCTACGTTTTGTATAAAATGTATCAAAGCGGTGCATTTGGGGTAAAAAAAGCACGTTGCAAGACGTGCTTAAATTTCCTTTCTCCCGATAAGATAATCGACGCTGACGTCAAAGAAGTCTGCAAGCTTCCAAAGACTCTCTATAGACGGCTCTTTTTTGCCGTTGAGCCAATTACATACCGTGCTTTGGTTTACGCCTATGCCGTTTGCAAGTCCGCTTTGATTAAGCTTATCGGCTTTTAACAGTTCATTTATGCGTTGAATTATCAAAATATCCATACTTGACATTTTATGCCCTTGGGCATATAATATTATCAAACTTGCCCTTGGGCAATTTAAGTGGGAGGCTTCGCATATGAAGAGAATTTCGGTACGTGATTTGGAATTTTTGGAAAAGGTGGCAAAAATTGAAATAGTATTTTTGGTATTGCAGTCTATAGCCGGAACGGCATGCGTCGTGTCGGGTATGATTTTTATGGCTAATGATTCCTTATGGCTTGGGTTTGGATTGGTTTTAGGAGGCATTATAGAGACGTTAATATCGTTATTTTGTATAAAAGTTGTGTTTATTATGTTTAACAATCAAATAGCACTTTCATATGAGGTGCATCATATTTATAATACTATTATGCAATCCGACGATAAAGATGACGAAGAAAGCGTGTTTTGCAACGAATAATGTAAATGGATTATATTTGAAGTAAGCGAGCTTTGGCTCGCTTTTTTAATATCCGCTTTACATACCGCAGGGTAGATGATAAAATAAAATCATTATGAGCGACAAGAAAAAACGTGTTGTGGTCGGTATGTCCGGAGGTGTTGACAGCGCAGTATCCGCTGCTCTTTTGAAGGAGCAGGGCTTTGACGTTGTAGGACTTTATATGTCAAACTGGAAGGAAACCGATTCAAGCGGTTGTTGCACGGGGGAAGAGGATTGGACGGACGTAAAATACGTTTGCGACAAAATCGGAATTCCGTACTATTCGGTGGATTTTTCAAAGCAGTATATGGACAACGTGTTCAAGCTGTTTGTCGAAGAATACAAGAAGGGGCGCACTCCGAATCCCGACGTGCTTTGCAATAGAGAGGTTAAGTTCGGACCGTTTGCGGATTTCGCAAGAGAGCTTGGCGCGGATTTTATTGCCACCGGGCATTATTGCAACGTACGCCACGACGGCGATACGCATTATCTTTTGCGCGCAAAGGACGACAACAAAGACCAAACGTATTTTCTCAATCAAGTGTCCTCGTATCAGCTGCGCGACGTTATCTTTCCGCTCGGCAATTTAACGAAGCCCGAAGTTCGCGAGCTTGCGCTAAAATACGACATACCCGTCGCAAAGAAAAAGGACAGCACGGGAATATGTTTTATCGGCGAGCGCAATTTCAGACAATTTCTGTCACAATATATCCCTATGAAAGAAGGGGATATCGTAACGCAAGACGGTAAGGTTGTCGGTAGGCATCAGGGTGTATATTTTTACACTCTCGGTCAGCGCAGGGGATTGGGAATCGGTGGAAGCGCCGATGGCAACGGCGAAAGATGGTTTGTTCTCGATAAAGACGTCGAAAAGAATTTGCTTGTCGTGTCACAGGGCGAGGATTCCGTTTTGTACAAGGACGGCTTGGTTACGGAAGGTTTTAATTTTATAACGCCTCCGCCGTCAAGCGAGTTCGATTGCGAGGTGCGTATAAAGCATCGTCAGCCTTTGCAGTCTGCGCGACTTTTCGTTCTCGACAACGGCGACGCTCGAATTGTGTTCAAAGAGAAGCAGCGCGCTATTGCCGCAGGGCAATATGCCGTGGTATATGTCGGCGACGTCTGCTTGGGCGGCGGCGTCATAAAACGTTCTTTTGATTTATGATAGCAGATAAAACGATATGCGATTTTAAGTCTTGCCGAACGGCAAGACTTTTTATATAAATCGATAGAGTTTGTAAATGCGACGGTTTGCGCCGATTTGTAAAACGCATAAACACGTTATGAGCTTGCAGGTTTTTTGATATGCCGTATAAATCAATTTTTTATGAGCGTCGGAATCCTTAAGAATAGAAAGAGAGACAGTATATATGCGCTATATATGCGTGCGCGCGTGCGCGCGCATACGCGCTCGTACAATATATAAGGGGAATAGGCGTATTTTGTCGACTGTTGCGTGGAATAAAACAAACGTTTTGTTTAATATTTGCGTAATAGAAAAAAATATTAAAAAAAATCAAAATTTCGACGAAAAACGCTTTACAAAAAAATACTTATGGATTATGATTAGCAAGCTATCAAAAAGCGGGTGCGACAATCCGATTGTGTGAGAGCGAGAGTTCAACCACAAGATTTTGGGGCGTCGCGGGAATCGAAAGATTCTTAAAAAAATTCTTTGAAAACTTATTAAAAATCGTTGACAAAGAAAACCTCTTATGGTAGTATGTAAAAGCTGTCACAAATTGACGGCAACGAACCTTGATAATTGAACATAAAATTGGAAAAGCGATTTTTAATGTGAATTAAATCATTAAATAACGTCTAAAGACCTTTGAACAAAAAGTTAAAAGACAGTCAAGATTGAACTCAAGAGTTTGATCCTGGCTCAGGACGAACGCTGGC
>CAZUZK010000058.1:0-1658 GCA_964624745.1 uncultured Bacteroides sp.
ATCTATCTATCTATCTATCTATCTATCTATCTATCTATCTATCTATCTATCTATCTATCTATCTATCTATCTATCTATCTATCTATCTATCTATCTATCTATGCTTATTATTTTTTGAAATCCACGCAGCAAAGCCGGTACAGCGAGTATGGTTTAAGAGGACATCAACCAATTCCCGTTGTTATTTGCAAAACATGACTTAAAGCAGACGGATTTGCGATCCGCATCTGATATTAAATTCAAACGTAGAGAAGATAAGATACGCAATATTTCTATAAATGTTTCACGTAAAACATCATAGAATATAGGAGCAAGTTTTGATAAAATCACACCAAAGAGCACAACGGTCGCAAAATGTGTTTTGCAACAAGCAATAAGAGAAAACCGAGTGGATTTGATGGTGAAAGTGTCTAAAAAGCCTATGTTTCACGTGAAACAATTTGATTTTGAGGCGCGGTTTCACGTGAAACTGAAACCGCCAAAAACCCACCAAATAGTGGGGTTTTGGGTGATAATTTGCGTAAAAACGGGAATTTATTGCCTTTCCCCTTGTAAAAAATTATAGAAAAATTTTAGGGCTTTCACCCGAATTTTTCCGAGCAATTTGTTTCGCGATTTTTCTAGTAATTTTTTATTGGTTTCACGGAGTTTCTATCTATTTTGTATTTGCGGCGTTTTATAGTGCTTTTTTTGCCTGCTTATAGACAAATTCAATGTGTTTTTCTAGTGGAATATCTATAAAAACTGGTGTCGCACAACGTTTTGATGGGGTTTTGGGTTTAATATTGCGGTTTATGCGCAGTATGGGCTAGTGTTAAGTGTGTTTGCGGTAAATTGTTTTGCGTTCCACGTCAAACAAAATTTTCACATTTCTACATATCCACACGTGTAATTTTGGTTGATATTTTCATCTTGTAGAAAATTTGCCTGTATAATGGTTTATAAGTTAACTATTATTGATTTTAACTATGCTATAGTGAGTTCGTTTTGCCTTATTTTTACAATACATCGATATTATATAATTTGTCATAATTATCTTGTTAAAAATCTATTTGTTTTTGCAAGGCAGGCTGATATGCTCATGGTTGATTGCCTATATCTTTTGTGATATACTTTATGCAATAGCTTGTGTTGCTTGCTACATTGAGGTGAAAAATGAGCATAATTGACGCTTTTGACGATAGTAAACCGTTGTGCTCCCCTGCTGATTTATACACGAAGATTGAAAAGCTTTGTGACGTTTGCGTGTTTTCTTTCAAGGATAGCGTCCGCGACGCGGTGCTTGAAAGATATTCTCATCGTGAGGTTGCGCGTCTTGGCTCCGCAAACGGTAAAATTCCCATTTATTATCTTGAAGACCTAAACGTGCTGTTTTATCTTTCTCCTATCGGGGCGGCAAATGCCGGGGCGATTTTACAAGAGGCAAGCTATGTGACGGGTGCTACGAAATTTGTTGTATTTGGTTCGTGTGGGGTTTTAGATGAAGTGGCTCAAGGAAAAATCATCGTGCCTAATGAAGCGTATCGCGACGAAGGGGTTAGCTATCACTATAAGAAGCCCGAGGATTTTATAAGAATTAAAAACGCCGATGTCGTCGAGCGCATTCTTGACGAATTAAACGTCGAATATGTTTCGGGAAAGACTTGGACGACGGACGC
>CAZUZK010000058.1:1758-7962 GCA_964624745.1 uncultured Bacteroides sp.
TATAAAATCATTGTTTTGCAATTTTCTTAACTTAATTGGAGATAGGTTGCAACCAAGAAAAGAATCGGACCGATAAGCACGAATACGTGGAATATGCAATGCACGTAACGCTTATGCACGCCGAATAGAAGCGCGCCCAAAAGACAGGAAATCAGCCCTGAAAGATAGATAAACGCAACGGTCGGGGCTATGCCCTGCGCCGAATCGTACGCCGTGAAAAACGCAACGAACATAAGCGCGCCTATAACGAATGTCGAGGCGACGGATACCTTGCGGAATATATCGAATCTCCATTGGCAAAGAACAAAAATGGCTATGGCTATCGCAATTGAAACACCGAGAGCGACGTAGCCGTACGTGTTGTTGTAAAGAAGGCATATTGCCGAGGCGCAGGCTATCACGTTGAGATTGACTGCCGGGAAATCGATTTTTCTCCAAACCAGTTTCTTTTTCAAGTCCTTTGTTATGCCGTGATACGTTGCGGACACTGCAAATTCGACGGCAATCAGCGCGCACGCGATCGCGGATGTGAGATATGCGGTCGGCGCGGTTGCTTTTATGAGCATAAACACCATGAAAATCAACGCCGCGACTGCACCGAGCGCGTGGGTTAGTGTGTTTATAAGCTCCTCGAGCGGCGTGTAGTATACAAGTCCGCCGTCCTTATAAATTTGTTTTAATTCCTCCGTGTTTTCGGGAGTCTTTAGTTTTAAGGCGAGATTTGTTTTCATGCTTTTCATAGTAATGCAAAATCGCGCGCAATGCAAGCATTAAAGCCTCTGAAATGCCCGAAAAACAAGAAGAGAATGGTTTGTCGATAAAATCCTCGAGCAACTTTTGATTGTTGTTAAATCGCGGTTTGCGCGCATAAAAACGAAAAGTGTGGAAAAATCCTTGCTATTTGGATAATATCTTGATATAATAAAATCACTTATTATTATTGTTATAATAATATATTATTACTAAAACATATTTATATAGGAGGAAAAATGGCAGAAGAAGTCAAACATAGCTATAATGCGGGCGACATACAGGTTCTCGAAGGCTTGGATCCTGTTAGAAAGCGCCCCGGTATGTACATAGGCTCGACGGATACGAGAGGCTTGCATCATTTGGTTACGGAAGTCGTCGACAACTCCATCGACGAAGCGTTGGCAGGCTACTGCACGCACATAACGGTTGAGATTTTGTCTGACGGCGCAATTCGCGTACAGGACAACGGAAGAGGTATTCCGACCGGTATAATCGAAAAAGAGGGCAAATCTGCGGTAGAGGTTGTTCTCACAAAGCTTCATGCCGGCGGAAAATTCGGTAACGGCGGCTACAAAATTTCGGGCGGCTTGCATGGCGTCGGCGTATCGTGCGTCAACGCTTTGAGCGAATGGCTTGTTGCCGAGGTCAGACAAAACGGAAAGCTCCATCGTATACGTTTTAACCGCGGTGTGGCTGAAAGACCGCTTGCGGTTGTCGGCGACGCTACGGATACGGGCACTACGATTACGTTCTATCCCGATTCGGAAATCTTTGAAACTTTGGATTTCAATTACGACGTAATGAAGACGCGCTTGCGCGAGCTTGCATATCTCAACAAGGGCTTGAGCATCGAATTTGCGGATCAAAGAGTCAATCCCGAGCGCAGAGAGATTTTCTGCTATGAGGGCGGAATCGTTTCGTTCGTGGAAGAAATGAACAAGACAAAAGAAACGATTTTCCCCGAGGTTATCTATTTCGACGAGAAGTATGTGGATAGCGAAATCGAAGTCGCAATGCAATACAACGACAGCTATTCGGACACGATTTTGGCGTTTGCAAACAACATAAACACGGAAGAGGGCGGCACGCACCTTGACGGCTTCAAATCGGCTTTAACGAAGATTATCAACGATTACGGCTCCAAGGCAGGAATCTTGAAGGGGACGGAAAAATTGAGCGGTGAGGACGTCAGAGAGGGGCTTACGGCGGTTATTTCCGTAAAGCTTGCAGAGCCGCAATTTGAAGGACAAACAAAAACCAAGCTTGGCAACAGCAGTATGCGCTCGGCAGTGGCAAAAGGCGTTGCGGAAGGCTTCGGCACTTATCTCGAGGAACATCCGCGCGAGGCAAAAGAGCTTGTGCTTAAGACGATAACCGCTCAACGCGCAAGAGAGGCGGCAAGACTTGCAAGAGAGAGCGCAAGAAGAAAGAGCGCTCTTGAAAGCACGACTCTTCCCGGTAAGCTTGCGGACTGCACGGACAGAGATCCTGCAAACTGCGAGATTTATCTCGTCGAGGGCGATTCGGCAGGCGGAAGCGCAAAGCAAGGCAGAGACAGAAGATTCCAGGCAATCCTTCCGTTGAGAGGAAAAATTCTCAACGTCGAAAAAGCAACGCTTCACAGAGTTCTTGAAAACGAGGAAATCAAAGCGATGATAACCGCGTTCGGTTGCGGTATCAACGCAGAATACGACGAGAGCAAACTCCGTTACAACCGTATCATCTGCATGACCGATGCCGACGTCGACGGAAGCCACATTCGTATACTTATGCTCACGTTCTTGTTCCGCTTTATGCGTCCGCTTATCGAAAACGGTCACGTATATATCGCGCTTCCTCCTCTTTATAAAATCGCAAAGGGCAAACAAGAGCAGTATTTCTACGACGACGAGAGCCTCAATGCGTATTATGAGGAAAACGGCAGAAAGAGCGGCGAATTGCAACGCTACAAGGGCCTTGGCGAGATGAACCCCGAACAGCTTTGGGAAACGACAATGGATCCGCAAAAGCGCACGCTTTTGAAGGTTACCATGGAGGACGCAATCGAAGCGGACAGACTCTTTTCCATTCTTATGGGCGAACAACCCGAGCTTCGTCGTGAGTTTATCGAACAAAATGCGACGCTCGTAAAGGATCTTGACGTATAAGGAGTGAATTATGGCGAACATAAGAGACGATAAAAATAACGAGTATATTCAACATATAGCAAACTCCACAGTCAAAGACGTGGAAATAAACGGAGAGCTTAAAAAGTCCTTTATCGCATATGCGATGGCGGTCAACGTATCGCGTGCTATTCCTGACGTTCGTGACGGCTTGAAGCCTGTTCACAGACGTATTTTGTACGCAATGAGCGAGCTTGGACTCACTCCCGAAAAGCCGTATCGTAAGTGCGCTATGGTCGTTGGTGAAGTGCTTGGTAAATATCACCCGCACGGCGACAGCTCGGTGTATGACGCAATGGTTCGTCTTGCACAGGACTTCTCCATTCGTTGTCCGCTGATCGACGGACACGGCAACTTCGGCTCTATTGACGGAGACCCTGCCGCCGCATATCGTTATACCGAAGCGCGTCTTTCCAAAATCGCGCTTGAAATGATACGCGACATAGACAAAAAGACGGTTGATTTTTATCCCAACTTCGACGATACGCGCGAACAACCCGTTGTATTGCCGTCAAGATTTCCCAACCTTCTCGTAAACGGCTCGGACGGTATAGCCGTCGGTATGGCAACGTCGATTCCTCCGCACAACCTCGGAGAAGTTATAGACGCGTCCGTCGCGCTTTTGCAAAACCCCGACGCCACGGTTGACGATCTTATGGAATATATCCCGGCTCCGGATTTCCCGACGGGTGCGCTTATTTTGGGCAGACATACAATTAAGCAGGCTTATCGTACGGGGCGCGGCATGGCGATACTTCGCGCAAAAGCCGAAATCGAGGAAATGCCGAACGGAAAGAGCTGCATTGTCGTAACCGAGATTCCCTATCAGGTCAACAAGGCAAAGCTTATCGAAAACATAGCGGATCAGGTCAAAGACAAACGTCTTGAGGGCATAAGCAACCTTAGAGAAGAAACCGACAGACATGGTATGCGTATCGTTATCGAGCTTAAAAAGGACGTCAATGCACAGGTCTTGCTTAATCAGCTTTACAAGCAAACGCAAATGCAAACCAATTTCAGCATGATTATGCTTGCGCTTGTGGACGGTGTTCCTCGCGTGCTTAATCTCAAAGAGATTTTGGAATGCTATATCGCACACCAAAAGGACGTTATCGTACGTCGTACGCGTTTCGACCTCGAAAAGGCGCAGGAAAGACAACACATATTGCTCGGCTTGCACATCGCGCTCGAAAATATCGACGCAATAGTAGAGCTTCTCAAGAAATCGCGCGACAGACAAGACGCAATCTCAAAGCTTATTGAAAACTACGGCTTGAGCGAAAAACAAGCGGGCGCAATTCTCGATATGCGTTTGCAACGCTTGACGGGACTCGAGGTTGAGAAAATCAACGCGGAGCTTGACGAGCTTGACAAGCAAATCGCATATTACAATATGGTGCTTTCAAGCGACGAGGAAATCAAGAACATCATCATCAAAGAGATGACCGACATCAAGGCGCAGTATTCCACTCCGAGAATGTCCGAGCTTACGTACGATTACGGCGATATAGACATCGAAGACCTTATTGAAAAGGAAGACGTGGTTATTTCTATGACGCACGGCGGATACATCAAGCGTATGCCGGTGTCCGAATACAAGGCACAGCATCGCGGAGGTATGGGCATCACGGCGCACAAGGCAAAGGACGAGGATTTTGTAGAAAAAATATTTACGTCGAACACCCACGAAAGACTTATGTTCTTCACCAACAAGGGCAAGGTGTTTACGCTTAAGGCGTACGAGATTCCCGAAGCAACACGTAACGCGCGCGGAAGGGCGGCGGTAAATCTTCTCCAGCTCGAGCAGGGCGAAAAGATACAGGCGTTCTTGCAAATGCCCGAGGATAAGGAGGGTAAATTCCTTATGCTCGCCACAAAGCAGGGACTTATCAAGAAGACGCCGCTTGAAGAATACGAATCGATTAAGCGCAACGGTAAGATTGCAATCAAATTCAACGAAGACGACGAACTTATCGACGCGGTTATCACGTCTGGCAACGACGAGCTTATCGTTGCGTCAAGCGCAGGCATGAGCATTCACTTCAACGAAAACGACGTGCGCCCTGTCGGTAGAACCGCAATGGGCGTCAAGGCGATGAATATGAGCGAAGGCACAACGCTTGTGGCAATGACGGTGGTACGCGAAGACGACGAGATTCTTACGGTCACTACAAACGGCTACGGCAAGCGTAGCTCGTCAACCGACTATCCGATTCAGAACAGGGCAGGCAAGGGCGTAAAAGCCGGCGTATTCAACGACAAGACCGGTTCGCTCGTGTGCTTGAAGGTTATCCCGAAAGATACGGACGTAATGATGATTACGGACAGCGGCGTCATCATAAGAGTTCAAGCCGACGAAATCAGCAAGATAGGCAGAGCGACGCAAGGCGTGCGAATCATGAAGCTTAAGGACGACAAGTTCAAGGTTATGGCAATCGCACTCACACCGCACGAGGACGAGGAAGAGGTCGAATACGACGAGGACGGCAATCCGATTAACGTCGAGACGCTGGAAGGAAACGTCGTCGAAAACGCAACCGAGTCCGAAAACAGCGAAAATTAAGCTTTATAATTACAAAAACGAGGCATAAAACCTCGTTTTTGTATAAACGGAGAGAATTATGGAAGAAAGAAAATGGTTTAAGGAGATGTCCGTATATCAAATCTGGCCGCGTTCGTTTTGCGACGGCAACAACGACGGAATAGGCGATTTGAAGGGCGTGTATTCAAAGCTCGAATACATAAAAAGTCTTGGTAGCGACGCTATATGGTTTTCACCGTTGTACGTTTCGCCGCAAGCCGATTACGGCTACGATATAGCGGATTATCGCGACATCAATCCCGAGTACGGCACGCTGGACGATTTCAAGGCGGTGTTGAACAGAGCGCACGAATTGGGTATGCGCGTGATTATGGATTTGGTTATCAATCACACTTCCGATCAACACGAGTGGTTTAAGAAGAGTTGTGCGAGAATTGAACCGTATACCGATTTTTATATCTGGCGCAAGGGCAAGGGTAAAGACGGAAAGAAGGCTCCGAACAACTGGATGTCCACCTTCCCCGGTTCGGCGTGGGAGTATAACGAGCAGCGCGGCGAATATTATTTGCACCTGTATGCAAAAGAACAGCCAGATCTCAATCACGACAACCCGAAGGTCAGAGAGGCGGTAAAGGACGTTATGCGCTTTTGGCTGGATATGGGTGTGGACGGCTTCAGAGAGGACGTTATCACGCAAATAAGCAAGGTTGAGGGCTTGCCGAACGGCAACTGGATTATGCCTGC
>CAZUZK010000059.1:0-7873 GCA_964624745.1 uncultured Bacteroides sp.
AAAAGGCAACGGGAAAAGGTCATAAAATGAGCCTTTTCCCGTTGCAGACATATAGAGAAGTTTTTGTATTAAGCTAATTAAAACGGAATATCGTCGTCGGACGGCTCGTAGTAGCCGTCGTCATCGACGTATTCGTCGTCCTCGAGCGGCGGTGCGGCGTCGTCTTCAAGGGGCGGCACGTCGTCGTCACTCGGAAGCGGCGAATCAAAGGTCCCTTCCTTTGCGCCGTCGTCAAACGGCATATCCTCCGTGCTTGCGGCAACCTCGTGCAAATCCTCCGCGACCTCGGATATTGCCTTGATGTCCATTCCGCCCTCGTCCGCATTGCGTTTTGCGTCGTAGACGTATTCCGTCTCGTTTGCGTTTTGATCCACAATTTCCTTAAAGGAGGTTGTGTCGCCGTCCCAATCAAGTCTAATCTCGCCTATCGTGCCGTTTCTGTTTTTCTTGACGTCAAGAATAACCTCGTTTGCAGGCAACGCCGGATTGTATCTGCTGGGATTGTTTAAGAACATAACGACGTCGGCGTCCTGCTCTATTGAACCCGATTCGCGCAAGTCCGAAAGCAAGGGCGAGTGGTCGTCACGCTTTTCTATATCACGAGACATTTGCGAAAGAAGAATAATAGGACAGCCAAGCTCCTTGGCGTAAATCTTCATCTTTCTCGACATATCGCTGACTTCTACCTGACGGCTCTCCGACGATCTTCCGCTCTTTTGCTCCGTCATGAGCTGCAAATAGTCGATGATGACTAAATCAAGCCCCTGTTCTCTTTTGAGTCTACGGCACTTTGAAAGGACGTCGGTGGGTCCGTTCATCGAATAATCGTCTATGTATATGCCCGACGCAAGCAAGGCGCGATAGCCGTTGTACAGCTTTCTGTAATCGGTTTGCGTCAAGCCGCCCCTTGTGTCCATCTTGGTGATTTGCACCTTTGAAATGTATGCAAGCATACGCTTTGCAAGCAAATCCGAAGGCATTTCAAGGGAGAATATTGCCACTTTCTTGCCGTGTCCGAGCGCGACGTTTGCCGCAATGTTGAGCGCAAAAGCCGTTTTACCGACGGACGGACGAGCGGCAATGAGCACCATTTCGCCCGGTTTTAAGCCGTGCGTCTTTCTGTCAAGGCTCGGAAAATCGGTGTATATCGTATTTTTGGGAACGTTGCCCGATTGAACGTCTTGTATGTTTTTGAGTGCAAGCGCGGCGGCGTCGTCAACCTTTTCGAGCGCCTTTTCGCTCGTCTGCTCCGCAATGGCGTAAATAAGCTTTTCGGCATTGTCAAGGGCTTGCTGTCCGCTTTCGCATTCATAGCCGAATTTCGCAATGTCGTTGCCTGCGCCGATGACCTTTCTCGTAAGACTGTCGCGCTTTATGATGCCTGCGTAATACTCGCCGTTTGCCGCCGATACGACGCCCTCTGCAAGCTCGCTGACATAAGCGACCGAGCCAACCTCGTCAAGCTGTCCTTTAACCTCGAGCGCGTCGCATACCGATACGGTGTCGATGGGCTTACTCTCGGTCTGGAGCTGCTTCATCACCTCGAAAATCATGCGATTTTGAGATAGATAAAAGTCCTCCGGCTTTAACGTGGGAATGATGATGTCCGCGGATTTGTTGTCGATGAGAATAGCACCCAAAACAGACGCTTCCGCGTCTACGTTGTTGGGCATACCCCTTGTCACTCTTTTCTTTTCTTCTTTTGCCATACTTCGCTCTTTATCGAAAGATAAACGATTGTACCTATTATCGCGACCATAAGCGCGCTTGCAATCAACACGCTGTACCAGCTTGCCGAATTTGCAGAGCGTACGGATAGCTTGTAGGTGACTTCTTTTGAAGCCTCGTCAAGCTCGAACGTGTGCGTATAAGTGCGCCCGTTGCGGCTGACGTTTCCGTCGCTTTTAATAGATTTGTAGATTGTATCATATCTAAAAATCACTTTCAAGCGATTGTAAACAACATCGTCCTTAATCAAGCTCTCTTGTGGTAGCTGCTCGCGCAAGGCACTAAATATAGAATCCGGCTTGAGCGTGAAATAGGAATTCGAGCCGTTGTACCATACGTTTATCTTGTAGCTTTCGCTCTCCCATTTCGCGCTAACGCCCTCGATTTTTTGTCCCAACTCGCCCTTGGAGAATGATACGTATACGTTTGCGACGTCCGATTGCTCGGGAAGCTCTATTTTATATACGTATATACTTCGCTCGATAGGCGCGTTATCCTCGCTCTTATCGTCGCAGGCAAAAAGCATACCCGAAGCCGTCGCGAGAATTATCGCGACGAGCAGAACGGATATAATGCGTTTAGCCGACGATTTGCGCATGTTTTTTAGCCCTCAAAAGAGCTTTCAAGCTCGTTGAGAGTATCCTCAAATTCTTTCATCGCAAGCTCGTACGGAGCGTCGCTTTCAAGATCCACGTCCGCAAGACGTATGATGTCCAACGGCGCCATGCTTCCGCCTGCGGAAAGGAATTGCTTGTACTTTGCAAAATATTCCTCACCGTATTTGAGAATGTTGTTGGCAATGGATACCGCCGTCGTAATGCCGGTGGCATACTTGTAGACGTAATAGCTGTTGTAGAAATGCGGTATTCTCGCCCACTCGTAACGGATAAGGTCGTTATGCTCGACCGCTTCGCCGTAATACTTTTTGTTGAGCGCATAGTATGCGTCGCACAGAGCTTGCGCCGTCATCGGCTCCCCTCTTTCTACCATATTGTGCGCGATAACCTCAAATTCGCTGAACATGGTTTGTCTGAAAAGCGTGGTGCGGAACATATCGAGATAATATGAAAGCAGGTACTTTCTGAACTCGCCCGTCGCCGATTTGAGAAGGTGCTTGAGCAAAAGCACTTCGTTTACGGTGGACGCAATCTCCGCTACGAAAATTTCATAGCCTGCCTTTTGCTCGGGCAGCGCCGAATTGCTGAAATAAGAGTGCATCGCGTGTCCAAGTTCGTGTGCGAGCGTGAATACGTCGTGTACGGTTTCCTGATAGTTCAAAAGCACGAACGGGTGCGTGCCGTATACGCCCCATGAATAAGCTCCGCTACGCTTGCCCTTGTTCTCGAAAACGTCAATCCAGCCGTCTGTAAAGGACGTTGCCAAAATGTCCGAATATTCCTTACCAGTGACTTTAAGTGCGTTTTTGACGGTTTCAACTGCCTTTTCGTACGGCATGGCAAGTTCCTGCTCCTTAATCATCGAGACGTACAAATCGTACATATTGAGAGCGTCTACGCCCAAAACCCTCTTTCTCAACGCAATATAACGATGAAGGGGTTTCGTGCCTTTCCCGACTGCTTCGAGAAGCTTCTCATAGCAAGTCGAGGGGACGTTTTCGTTGTACATCGAATAGTCGAGAGCGCTCTTGAAGCCTCTTATCTTTGCGAAGAACCAGTCCTTTTTCACGTTGCCGGCATAGTTGGAGGCAATAGTGTTGATATGGTCCTTGTAGGCGTTAAACATACTCTCGAACGCGTTTTTTCTCACCTCTTGACTCGGGCTTTGCAAAAGCGTGCCGTATACGCCGTGGCTCATCTCTACGAGTTTGCCGTTTTCGTCCGTAACCGGAGTGAACTTGACGTCGGCGTTGTCGAACATCGAAAAGACCTCGCGGGACGTGCCGGAGAATAAGCCGACCTCCTTCAAAAGCTTTTCTTCCTTTTTGGAAAGTATGATGTCCTTGTTGCGAATGATGTCCTTGAAAAATACGTCGTAATCCTTAAAGCGTTTGCTATCGCGCAGGGCTTCGAGCTTTTCGTGGCTAAATTCGCTTATTTCGGGAACCACGAAGGACGTCGCCGTCGAATACTTGACCAAAAGCATTTGCACTCTGTCCGTCATACCCTGATATTCGTTTTGACGTGTGTCTTGGTCGAGACGCATTTTTGCGTATTGATAGAGGCAACCGAGGTCGTGCGACAATCTAGAATCAAGTTCGAGGCAATCGAAAAGCATATCCTCGTCGGCAAGCTTGTCGGCATACTTTGAAAAGTGTCCGATACGCTCTTCGCACTTGAAGAACAGCTCCTCCCATTGCTCGTTGCTTGCGATTATATCTTCAAGCTTCCACTTGTATTGCGCGGGGATTTGATCTCTGTTTTCGTATAGCATGGTTTAATCTCCTTGTTTGTTTTCAATATGTTTGCCGTTATTCGATAAACAGCGTGTTGTCTAAAAATTCAGGCTCGCAACTAAGGCGTACCCCTAGCTTTCTGAACGGGTTTTCGTCCGCCTTGAAAAGCATATGCGTGGAGTGCGCGTCACAGCCGTCGAGCTTGCAAAGCTGCTCCATTGCGCTACACGCAGTCGCGTCGCTTGCCGCGCATATGGACAGCGCGAGCAACGCTTCTTCAAGGGTGAGCGTGTCGTTATGCTCTTTGAGCATCTTCGTTTTAAGGTCTATGATAGGTCCGATAACGTAGGGCGATATGAGCTTTTGCGAATCGCTTATGCCTGCAAGCATTTTTACGGCGTTGAATACGCACGCTGCGGATGCGCTCATGCGTTCGGTGTTCTTGCCCGTGACTATTCTGCCGTCCGGCAATTCGAGCGCAACCGCTCCGCAATCGCCGTTGTCCGCGCTCTTTTTACGCGCGATTTCAATTATTTTTCTGTCCGACGGATTTATGGACAGTCTGGACATCAAAAACTCCAAGCGGCTTACGACGTCTTCGCTTCCCGTGCCCGTTTTAAGGTCGCAAAGAGCTTTGAAATATCTGCGGATTATCTCCGTCTTGGACGCTTCGCGACAAGCCTCGTCGTCTACTATGCAGTAGCCCGCCATATTGACGCCCATGTCCGTCGGAGATTTGTATATACATTCCTTGCCGGTTATCTTTGCAAGTATACTGCTTACGACAGGGAAAACCTCGATGTCGCGATTGTAGTTGACGGTGACCTTGCCGTATGCTTCCAAATGGAAGTTGTCCACCTTGTTGACGTCCTTAAGATCCGCCGTTGCCGCCTCGTACGCCACGTTGACGGGGTGATTGAGAGGTAAATTCCATATCGGGAAGGTTTCAAACTTGGCATAGCCTGCCTTCACTCCTCTCTTGTTCTCGTGATATAGCTGGGATAGACAGGTGGCAAGCTTTCCGCTTCCCGGTCCCGGCGCGGTGAGAACCACGAGAGGTCTTGTCGTTTCGATGTACGGATTTGCGCCGTAGCCATCGTCGGAAACAATAGTGTCTATCTCGTGCGGATAGCCCTTTGTGGGACGGTGGACGTACACCTTAACCCCTCTGTTTTCAAGCTTCTGCTTGTAGGCTATCGCGCCCTGCTGGTCGGTGAACATAGTGATGACTACGCAGTTGATGTATATCCCCATTGCGGAAATATTGTCAATCATGCGTTCGACCTCGCTACCGTAGGTGATGCCGTAATCGGCGCGCATTTTGTTGCGCTCGATGGCGTTTGCGTTGATACATACGATAAGCTCGGCTTTGTCGCGGAGCTTTTGCAACAGCTTTATCTTGGCAGATTTGTCAAAGCCCGGAAGAACTCGCGACGCGTGTAAATCGTCGAACAGCTTTCCGCCGAACTCCAAATACAGCTTGTCGAACATGCTTATTCTCTCGAGAATATGCTCCGACTGCTTTTCCATGTACATTTTGCCGTCAAATCCGATGTTTTGCATATGCTTACCTTTTCCCTTCTCCGAGCAGGCTTACTCCTCGCCCCTGCTTATCGGCGCGACAAACTCGACGCCTTGCTTGAACATCTGCTTGCCCTTTGTCGTGCGCGTGTCTATGCGTATGTCTTCGGTGTTGACAACGCTCGTTACGCCTGCGCTGACAAATGCCAAATCATATGGCATTTTCACCGTGTCTACAAACTTGACGCGCGATTTGTCAAGCTCGATTATCTTGATGCCCTTCAAATATCTAGAGGTCGGCTCTATCAGCGACGTTATGACGCGCTTTGCATAGCCCGTATCCGTCACGACGATGACCTCGCCCTCTTCCTCGACCTGTCCTGCAAAGGCTACGCTGTCGCCGTCGTTGAGCTTGATACCCTTTACGCCTGCCGCGCTTTTGCCTTGTAGCGGAATTTCGGTGGCTTGATAGACAAGTACCTGTCCTTGCGAGGTGACCTCCATAACGTTTTTGTCGTCGTCGACGACCTCGGCGTTGATAACCTCGTCCTTTTCTTGAAGATTGATTGCCTTGACGTAGCTCTTGCTTACGGACGAGAACTCGCTCAAATCCATACGCTTTGCGCCGCCCTGCCTTGTGAAGACCACAAGCTCGCCTATCGGTATGCCCTCGAAGAACAACAGCTTGACAACTCTTTCGCCTGTCTGCACGTCTTGATTGAGCGCGCCGAGCTTAAAGGGCTTTTCCTTAAATTTCTTCTCGGGAAGGCTTGTTACGTCGAGCTTCACCAAACTACCGTAATTGGTGACGGCGTACAGAGTGCCTTTGTTGTTGACGTTGAGCCATTGTACGGGAAGAGCGTCGTCTGAAAACGTTGACATATCCTTTTTGGCGGTGGTGAACGCTTTTTGCGACATAAAGCGGAGCTGTCCGTCCTTGTTGCTCACTATAATGCCGTCGCGATAGGCTATCGCTTCCGCTTCGCTCGGCGCGGAATAATTGTCGCCGTCCTCGTCGCTTGACAAAATAACCGTCATACGCTCGGAATCCAACGCCTTTTTTATTGCCAAAAGCTCTTGCTTGACTATGCCGAGCTGCTTGTGCTTGGACGCCAAAATCGATTCATAAAGCGCAATCTGTTTCTCTAAATGCGCAAGCTCCTCCTCGAGCTTGCCCACCTCTAGCTTTGCAAGACTCTTTAAGCGCATATCGAGAATCGCTTGAGCCTGTGCGTCGCTCAAATCGAAGCGCGCGCGCAAGGTTTCTTTTGCCTTTTGCGTAGACTCCGACTCCTTGATGATACGAATAACCTCGTCTATATTGCGAATGGCGACGAGCAAGCCCCTTACTATTTCCGCTCTAGCCTTTGCCGCCTTAAGGTCGTAGGTGGTGCGATTGACTATTATCTTGCGTTGATATTCGACGTAATAATCCAAATATGCCGTAAGACTTAATTGCTCGGGCTTGCCGTTGGCGATGGCTACCATGTTTATGGAATAGCCCATCTCCAAATTGCTTTTCTTGAAAAGAAAAGATATTATCTTGTTGACGTCCGCGTCGCGCTTGCATTTGATAACCGCGCGCGTGCCTGCCTTGTCGCTTTCGTCCACTATCTCGGATATGCCTGCAAGCGTATCCTTGTTTGCTTCCTTCAAATCCGCTATGCGAGAAAGCAATTCGGACTTTGAAACCTGATACGGAATCTCGGTGATGACGATGTTCTTCTTGCCGTTGTCGTCGTTTTCGATATGCAGACGAGAACGAATCTTTATTCTGCCCTTGCCGGTTGAATATATATCCTCCAAATTATCGACGGGAATTATAAATCCGCCCGTCGGGAAATCGGGACCGTGGAATACCTTGAAAAGCTCGTGTACGGTCGCCTTGGGATTGTCAATCTTCATTATCGTCGCGTCGATACACTCGCCCATATTGTGGGTGGGAATGTTTGTCGCAAGACCTACAGCTATACCGTTTGCGCCGTTGACAAAAAGATTGGGAAAACGTCCGGGAAGCGTGTTCGGCTCCTCAAGGCTGTCGTCGAAGTTCGGCGACCACGTAACCGTGTCCTTGTCCAAATCGCGAAGAAGCTCCAACGCAAGCGGACTCATTCTCGCCTCGGTGTAACGCATTGCCGCCGCCGAATCGCCGTCCACAGAACCGAAGTTGCCGTGTCCGTCTACAAGCTTCATTCTCATAGAGAAAGGTTGCGCCATACGCACCATTGCGCCGTATACCGAGCTGTCGCCGTGCGGATGATATTTGCCGAG
>CAZUZK010000060.1:0-7681 GCA_964624745.1 uncultured Bacteroides sp.
TTGCTTATTCTGCAATATCTTTGTCGGTTGTTTCGTCTACCACTTCGACTTCGACTGCGGTTGCTTTCTTTTTCTTTGTGAAATAGATTGCAAGCACGATGCAGACGATAATGATTACGCCTGTAGGAATAAGGGTTGCCAAGAGAATAACGGTGAGATTATCCTCGGCAGGAGCCGTTGCGTCAAGCGCGATAGAGCTTCCGATTTGTTCGATTTCACCCGTGGTTGCGTTGTAGGTGTAGCCGGTGTAGGTGATTGTATCGCCGTCCACTACAACCTTACCGAACGTTTGAGTGTCGAGCGTGTGCAAAACGCTGTTGTCGTCGTCGAATTTCGGCGTTACGTTATCGTTGGTTCTGTAGTTGTAGAACTTTGTGCCCATTGTTCCGAGCGTGATATAAAGCACGCCGTCGCCTATGTAGCTTGCGCCGTTTGCATTGACGTTTTCTACGATTTCGCCGTTGTTGTTAACAAGGTGCGTAACGGTGTAGGTGTGGTCGTGACCGCCGAATACGATATTGACGCCGTTTTCTGCAAAGAGCTTTGATAATTGCGAGCGCATTGCTATTACCTCGGTGTCGAAGCCGTGCGAGCCTGCGCTGTACAAGCTCTTGTGCATAAGCACGAATTTCCATTTTGCGTCGGTATTTGCAAGGTCTTTTTTGAGCCAAGCAAGCTGTTCCTCGCCCAAGCCGTTTTCGTCCGCGTCGTTTGTGTCAAGGACGGTGAAGTGCGCGTTTGCGTAATCGAAGGAATAATACTCTCCGCTAATCTTCGTTGCGCTGCCGTTTTCGTCGAGCGTCGTGTAGTTGAAATATCTACCCATTGCTCCGGAGCCGTTCTCGTGGTTGCCAGACGTAAAGAATACGGACGTGTCGAGATTGAGATCCTGATAGGTGTTGAGCGCCATACCCCATTGATAGAAGTTCTTGCCGTTGTCGCACATATCGCCGGCGTTGAGAATGAAGTCGAAGGAATTTACTCTTTCGTCTGCAAGGAGAGAGTCTACCGCTTTGTGGCTGTTTGTATACATGCTTTGAATCATGCCTTGAATGTCGGCGATTGTGAGGAATTCAAAGCTGTCAGTATTTCTGTCTGCCGCAGTAGTGAAGGAAATCGCATTGCCCTGATAGCCGTCGTTCTTTATGAAATCGAGCAAGGAGAAGTAATACGTCTTGTTGTCGTCTGCCTGGTAGTTGCCGAGCACGTCGTAATAATAGGTTTTGCCTGCTTCGAGTCCGCTTATGGTAACCGTTGTAACGTTCCAATAAATGACGCTGTTTGCGACTACGTTATCGCGATCGCCGTAAATATAGGGAACCTCTACGTCATCGACCTTTTCGGATATTTCGGCGTGTGTAAGGCACAACAGACCGAGGTCGATAAGCGGAATATATTGAGGCTTGGTTTGCGTGAAAACGCTGACGTTTACGCCGTTTATCGCCTTGGACGCGGTTACGTCGAGATAATCCGTCTTGTTTGAAGCATATGCCGCAAAAGCCGCCGCTTGCGTTGTGGATACCTCGCCGAGTACCGTGCCGTTTTCGTCGAGAAGACGGAACGTGCCGTATACGTTTTCTTCCGTGAAGAATTTAACCGTGTAGCTTGTCGTGCTGTTTGCGGTGTCGAAATTGCCCGTTACGCGAGAAGGAACTCTGCCGTTGTCTTGCGTTGCGGCGTTAAAGCTTGCGCCTACCGTGCTTATCTTGTTGAGAGCGGAGAGGTAGGAAAGCTTGATTCCGTTCTTTTCGTATTGCTTTTCGGGCTGGAAGCGCGTCGGGGTTGACGGGCTGTTGAAGTCTGCAAGGTCGGGATATACGTCGGTTGCAAACGCGATGAGAATATCGTCCGCAATTCCGCCCATACCCACGTAGAAGCTGTCGACGAGATAGCTGTCCATGAAGCCTTGAATAATGCCGATGATGTCGTCGCCGTCAAGCGAGAAGCCGAGGAGCTTCGCAACAAGCGGTTTGATAACGGGGAGCAAATCGTTGATTATGTCTACGAGTACGAAATCGTTTGCGTCGAGCGAGAAGTCGTCGGGAAGATTGATTTCGAGTCCGAGCTTTTCAAGCGCCGTTTTGACAAGAGGCATTTTCAAAAGACGGGGGAGGTTTTCTGCAAGACCGACTTCAAGGCTGTTGAATTCGTCTTGTGTAAGATAGCCTTTTTCAACCGCCTTCTTGAAATCGAAATTGTAATTGAGAATGGTCTTGAGAAGGGAACCGTCTTCGGTGAAAATCGGATCCAAAAGCGTTGTGATGAGATTTTCTACGAATTCTCCGCTCAAAAGCTGCTCGTGCATATCCTTTACCGCCGCGAGCATACGCTTGCGATAGGTTCTGTCGTTGGGGTGCTGATAGCGGAAGTATTCGTCCGCGTGTCCCGTAAGATCGTAGTCCTCGTAGTTTTGGTCAATGGACGCATACGTTTCGTCGAGAGAGATTTCGGTGCCTACGGTGTGGGCGGTTATTATGAATTGAGCAATATCTTGCACCTTCATTTTGCCCTTATTCGTGGGGTTTTTGGAGGATACGATGCTGTCGTCGCCAAATTCCCAGTCGAGGATTTCGTTTACGAGCGCGTTCAAGAGGTCGAGTGCTTTGTTATATTCCGTTCCCTTGTGATTGTAGGGCATATCTTCGAGCACCGTGTCGAGAATGTATTGAACAAAACCGTTGAGCGCGTGTCTCGGGTCGATTTGATCGTCGAGATCGAAATCGACATACGGGAAAACTTGACCTGCAAGAATGTCGAGAAGCTCGTTGTCGCTGTCAATCAAGCCCATAACGCTGTCTACGATGCCGTCGATCGTGCCTTGATTAAGGAAGTGGCTGACAAGTCTGTCGAGAAGCTGGGAGTAAATATCCTTGTTGATATAGTCGTTGTAGCTCAATTCCGACAAATCGTCGTATTGAATCATGTATCCGAGATAATCGGGATTGCTGTTTACAACCGCTTGCCACGTGTCGTGATTTTTGTTTGCCTTGTATGCGGCGTACGCCGTTTCAAAGGCGGATTGATTCCAAGCCTGCGCGCTGAACACGTTGTTGCTCGGAACCTCCTTGAACGGGGTTTCCAAATCGTTGAGGCTGTGGATTTCGGACGTGCAGGTTTCTGCAAGTTTGCCGTCGAAATTGTATCTTTCAAACGTCGTGTATCTGCGAGGAGAAGAATAGCTTACGCAAGAACCCGTTTGGAAATCGTAAAGCGTTCTTCCTTCAACGTCCGTGTACGTCATAGCGTCGCAAACGTGCATATGTCCCGAGAATACGTAACGAGTACCCATAGCAAGCAAGCGTTTTGCGGTGTTTTCCCAGTTGTAAATGGTGAAGTCCTTGAGTATTTCGTCTTCCATTTCCCAGTGCGGAAGCGCGTTTTGATGGAAGCAGGTGATTATCGTCTCTTCGTTGAGAGTCGGGGTATCCTCGTTTTGTTCGTCGCAGAATTTTTCCATCCAATCGAGAACGCCCTCTGTAAGACGTCCGCCGCAGAGATGGTCGAGTCCCGTGGAGCGATACACCTTTACGCCGTCTGTTTCGAGTGCGGTCAAAAGCGTTGCGCTATTCTTGTCCAAGGGGTTTTCGAGGTCGATTTCGCCCTTTGCGTTTTCAAGGAAATAGGAATATTCCAAGCCGTTGGCTTGTTTGTTGTTTTTGATAACGTCAAATTCCGCCTTATTTATGCGTACGACCGCGCCTATTTCGTTGTTTTCTCTATCGCTTGCGTCGATAACCATAAGCGAATAGGATTTTTGAGAGGGCGTAAGCAGCTCTACGGTGTAGGACAAGACGTTGTTGCCGTCGCCGATTTGATAATACTCGTTGAGCTTTTCTTGCGTAGAGGCTTTTTTAAGGGTGGTGTTTACCTTTTCAAAATGCTCGTTGTAATAGTGAATTTCAACGGCGGAGGTGTTGTAGGAAACCTGATAATCCGTCGTAAACGTGCCGTACCAATAATCCTCGGGGAGATATTCGGTGAGGTTGATTTTGCCCTCCGCGCCGGTAAGGTTAGCGTCGGGGAAACCAAGACCTGCAAACACAAGTGCGAATTGTGCCGCCGTCAAAGCGTCGGACAGACGTCCCGTTCCGTCTACTTGCGAATACAAGGCGCCGGAGGTGTTGTACAAATCGTGGTTGCCAACCGTTGCGAATATTTGGAAATTCTCGTAGCCGTCAACCTTTCTCACTTCGTTTTGCAAATATCTCAAAGCGTTTGCAACGTCGACAAGAGCGGTGACCTCGCCGTTTTTGGACAAGTCGCCGGAGGCAAACAAATATTGCGGTGCAGTGCCTGCTTTTGCGTCGGCAATGTATTGCTCGATTTGTTGCTTGAGAATCATTCCGCTTTCTATAACAAGCTTTGTATCGCCCGTCATGGAATTATAGAATTCGCTTGTTTTGTAGTTGTCGTTGGTTACGTCCTGATAGCAGTAATCCAGTGGGAAATAGTGAATATCGCTGAATTGCCCGATTTTCAGGGTGCTTTCGGGGATAGGTGCGGAATCAGCCGTCGCCACGCCGCCTACAACCGAAAAACTCATCGCGCCGACAAGAATAAACGTCAAGACGACGATGAGTATCAACGGCAGACGTTTTTGCGTCATATTGCTCATAGTTCCTCCTTATACGCGCGCTTATGCGCACGAAATAAATCTTTAGAATAATTGTACATTATTAAAAATCAAAAATCAATATCGTGCGCGATAAAGTTTTATTAAATTGTGTATGCCTTGAGTTAGTTTTCGGTTTATCGGACAATCTATACGTTATTAGAAGCTCGTGTTGAAAATCAAAGATATTTTTTTAAGAAAGGTTGAAAAAAGGTGTTGACAAATTGCCGTAATGCGCATATTATATAAGTGAACACTTGAATAATCGTTCAAACGAGAGTGAGAATATGGTTGACGAAAGAGAGAACATAAACGGATTGCCCGAGGACGAGATAGTCTTTTCGCTTGCGGAATTGTTCAAGGCATTGGGCGATCCCACGAGAGTGAAGATATTAAGCTGCTTGCAGACTAGAGATATGTACGTCGGTGAAATAGCCGACGCGTTGAATATGTCAACGTCTGCTGTGTCGCATCAGCTTCGCGTTTTGAGAGGTATCAAGCTTGTAAAAGGCACAAAAGAAGGCAAGGAAGTGCGCTATTCGCTTGACGACGACCACGTGACGTTGATTATGCAGTGCGGTCTAACGCACGTAAACGAAAAATAAGCAAAACCCTAAAAGGGGCGTTAAGCCCCGATTTTTTAGGGAGTATAGTTGAATAATTGTTCAACAATAGAAATGTTCAAATAATAAAACGATAACGGAATCGTAATATCGATTTTGATAACAGAGAAGGAGCGATATATGAAAAAGGTATTCAAGCTTGAAGATTTAGATTGTGCAAACTGCGCGGCAAAAATGGAATGCGCGATTAAAAAGCTTAACGGCGTAAACGACGCGTCCGTGAGCTTTATGTCTCAACGTCTGACGATAGACGCCGACGATGAGAATTTCGAGGAAATAATGAACAAGGTTGTTAAGACTTGTAGAAAAATCGAACCTGATTGTACGATTTTGAGATGACTATGAAAAAAAATACTCTTTCAAAAAAGCAGAAGAAAAATTTGATACGGATTTGCGTTGCCCTAATTTCTTTTCTGGCAGTGCTTATCGTGGACAAAACGCTAGGACTTGTCGAGAGTGTAGGCGGTAAATACGGCTGGTTGTTGCCGTTTGGTCTATATTTTGCGATATATCTCGTTATCGGCTACGACGTTTTGTTTAGAGCTATGCGCAACCTTATTCACGGTCAGGTGCTTGACGAAAACCTGCTTATGTGCGTTGCTTCGCTAGGAGCGTTTGCGCTTGGCATATATACGTCGGTGATGAATCTAGGACAAGAGGGCTTTGACGAAGGATGTGCCGTACTCTTGTTCTATCAGGTCGGCGAATTTTTCCAGGATTACGCCACAGGCAAATCGCGAAAATCGATTTCTTCTCTTATGGATATTCGACCGGATTATGCCAACCTGTTGCTTGACAACGGCGATACCGACAGGGTAGAACCGAGCGACGTAAAGGTCGGAGACGTTATAGTGGTATATCCCGGCGAGAAGATTCCGCTTGACGGCGTTATTTTGAAGGGTGCAACCACCCTCGATACAAAGGCGCTCACGGGAGAATCTCTCCCCAAAGAGCTTGCAGAGGGCGACGACGTTATCAGCGGTTGTGTCAATTTAACCTCTCAAATTGAAATAAAAGTGACAAAAGTATTCTATGATTCGACTGTTTCTAAAATACTTGACCTCGTTGAGAACGCTTCTAGCAAGAAATCCAAAGCCGAAAACTTTATAACGAAATTTTCAAAATACTATACTCCCTCCGTCGTTATTTGCGCAATTCTGCTTGCGATAATCCCCGGCGCAATTACGAGAGATTGGTATACTTGGATATATAGGGGATTAAGCTTTTTGGTGGTATCTTGTCCGTGCGCGCTCGTGGTATCCGTTCCTCTTTCCTTCTTTGCCGGCATCGGCAACGCCTCTCGCGACGGAATACTTATCAAAGGCTCCAACTATCTTGAAATGCTCGATAAAGCAAACGTTTTCGTGTTTGACAAAACGGGTACGCTTACAAAGGGTAACTTTGCCGTAAGCGAAGTATTGCCTAGCGAAAACGCAAACGAAATCTTGAGCTTGGCTGCGATTGCCGAAAACGGTTCGAGTCACCCGATTGCAAAATCGATAATCGAATACTACGGCAAAGAAATCGACTGCGGCTATACTCTCACAAACGTTGCAGGACAGGGAATTATTGCGCAAAAGGGCGATGACGTTATTCACTGCGGAAATTATAAACTTATGCAATCCAGCGGAATAGATTGCCTAAAAATCGACAAAATCGGCACAACTGTTTATGTGGCGCACAACGGACGATATGTAGGTATGCTTGTTATTCGCGACGAGCTGAAGAGCGAAGCAAAAGCTACTGTTTCACAGCTCAATCAAATGGGGTGCAAGACGGTTATGCTTACGGGCGATAATGAGAAAATCGCCGAAAACGTCGCAAGCGAGCTTAAGCTTTCGGAATATAAGGCGTCTTTGCTTCCGCAAAATAAGGTTGAATGCGTAGAAAAGCTTTTAGAAGAGAAGGGTAAGGGCGACGTGCTTTGCTTTGTCGGCGACGGCATCAACGACGCGCCTGTGCTTATGCGCTCGGATATTGGTATAGCGATGGGCGGTGTGGGAAGCGACGCCGCAATCGAAGCGTCGGACGTCGTGCTTATGCAAGACGATTTGCGAGGTATCGCAAGAGCGAAGCAAATCGCCAAAAAGACAATGCGTATCGTCTATGAAAACATCGTTGGTTCTTTAGCTGTTAAAATCGGCATAATGGCATTATCCGCGACGGGCGTTTTAGGCTCTTTATCCATGTGGATAGCCGTTGTCGGCGACGTGGGCGTTGCGATGGTTGCCATACTCAACGCAATGCGCGTAAACAGAGGAAAACGAACATTTAATAAATTGTAATTCACCCAATTAGATTATCGAAAAAATTATAAAAGCGGACTAATAGTCCGCTTTTATAATCCAACGATAAATAATTCCTCCGCTTTGCCTATGCAAAGCTTGTACGCAATGTAGATATCGAGTTATTTTGAGGTGAAATCTTGCGATGCAAGGTGAAATCC
>CAZUZK010000061.1:0-6674 GCA_964624745.1 uncultured Bacteroides sp.
GCAAGGGTTCGCACCGAAGGTTGTCGCGAATGCGACCACACCGTCTCCCGCTCCAAACGGCACCATAGCCAAGTGGTAAGGCACGGGTCTGCAAAACCCTCACCCCCAGTTCAAGTCTGGGTGGTGCCTCCAAAAAAATGCTTGAGGAAAACACCTCAAGCATTTTTTTAACTAAATCCGCTTGTAGCGGAATAAATCTGCTGTCGTAGATGAAATCGCTTTGCGGTGAAATCTGCCTGTCGGCAGGTTATAAATGCGGATTTGATTTCACCTGAGGCAACAGCCGAAGATTTCACCCAAGCTCTGCTTGGATTTCACCTTGCATCGCAAGATTTCACCACAATGCTTGGATTTCATTGTTGATTTCGCTTGTCGGTAGAGAAAAGCAAATTAAAAAGCACTTCGGGAATCGAAGTGCTTTTTGGTGCCGAAAATCGGGGTCGAACCGATACGATGTTTCCATCGAGGGATTTTAAGTCCCTTGCGTCTGCCTATTCCGCCATTCCGGCACGGGTGTATTTTTTTTGTGATAACCGAATCGGAGGAGGTTTTGCGCAGGCGCGGGGATGAACATCGTTCATTCGTCTGCCTATTCCGCCATTCCGGCAAATACGGGTGCGTTTTATCTGCGAATTATTCTAGCACAAGGTGATAAATTTGTAAATCGTTGAAACGAATTATGTCCGTAATGATTTTAATAGGCGAAATAACCGTACAGCCGTAGCGTTAACAAAAAGAAAAAGCTATTGCAATGCGCGGTTTCTAATGCTATAATTAACTGGTATAATAGACAAATAGCGTGCGAAGGCGCGCATTATGCGAGGGAAAGGGGCGAAATGAACACGACCGCATACGCAAAAAGAACGTTGTACAAGCCTATCGATTTCTTCTTCAGGGGAGTTGCGGACTCTTCCACGAAGAATAAGAAGGTTGTTTTTGTCGATGCGTTTCAAATTTTGAACGACCGCTATTTAGGCAGAATGAGCGTATGCAATTATTTTTATATTGCCGAAGGCTCGGTGCGTATCAACGAGTTGAATATCATTGCGCTCGAAGAGTTGCGCAATTACGACCTCGTTATGCGCGAGAATTATTTTATTCCCGACAATCTTATTTACAGTCTCCCGATTTCCGTTCGTTTTTTGGAAAGCGACAAGGATTTCGACGTGCTTATGTCAACGCTCAAGGATTGCGGCTACAAGAAAAGCAATCTGATAATTTCCTTTTTCGTAAGCACGCTTATGCGCCTTGACGACAAGGGCAGAGAAAGGTATGCGCGTTTGCGCAAATCGGGATATAAGGTCTGTGTGTCGGCGTTTGGCGAGGACTACAATTCGCTTGACGTATTTGCCGATTTCGATTTTGATTATTTCAGATGTGAAGCCCAATATTTCACTGCGGAGCAGAACAAGAAAAAGGTTTTGCAAATGTTGCTTGCCTATTGTGCAAGCAACAAAATAGGCTTTATCATGGAGGGCGTTGACACGCCCGGTCAGTATTCGCGATTCAAGCGCGACGGCGTAAAGCTTATGACGGGTAGAGGCGTATCCAAGCTTTCAAGATGGGTTACCAACGACTTTTTGGGTTTGAAAAATCCCAAAGGAAAAGACAAGGAAGCGTATCTTAAAAAGCTTCAAAAGGATTTGGAAGCCAAGCGCAAAGCCGAAGACGCACAGCTCAAAGAACTTCAGCGCGTCGCACTTGAGAAGCAACGCAACGAGGACGGCGCAAGGATTATGCCTGCCGCGCCGCGTCCCGAGCTTGCAAAATCTCCGTATCAGGTGAGATTGGAGCAACAACGTATCAACGCGAAAAAGGCGACGGAGGTGCGTATCGAGGCGCAAGCGAAGCTTATATCGCAAGCTCCCGAATCGAATGCGCAAAACTTAAAGCTTGCCGACGAAATGGCGCGTATGCGCTATGAGGGCGACGTGCAAAGCGCGCTGGCGTTGTCGTTTGCGTCCCAAAAGAAGAGCGAACTTGGCGTAGATCGCACGTTTGAACAGGCTCACGGCGACAAATCGACGAAAGAAGAAAGCCAAACCGACAAAAAGGAAGCCGTCGTTTCGCAATCCGAAAACAGTATTGACGCCCCCGTTCGTCCGAGTGTACCCAAGCCCTCCGCACCTAAAAAGCACAAAAAGATTAAAGCGGATTTTGCACGCGAGGAAAAGCTTTTCAACGAATACAAGAGCGGAAGTATGTTCGGAGATTTGAGCATGGATTCCGCAATGAAGGGCTTTGGCGTTACGATGCACGTTGAAAGCAAGGAAGAGGGCGAACCCGACCTTGTCGGAAAATATAACGATAAGGGGCAATGGGTAGACGAGGACGGAAACGTTTTCGACGGCTATTTCGACGTTGAGGGCAACTGGGTGGAATATGAACGTTTCGACGCGTCCAAGGAGGGCAGCTACAACGAAAACGCGCAGTGGGTTGATAAGGACGGCACGGTATACGACGGCTATTTCGATGAAGAAGGGCGTTGGATAGATTATACCTACACCGACGTTAACGGCGAGATAGTGGACAACGGCTATTTTGACGACGAAATAGGCAAATGGGTTCCCTTCGGCTATTTTGCAGGGGACGGCACGTATCACAGATTTTGACAAAATCGGCATTGTCGAGTAGACGTTGCCGAACGGATATTATAGAGTATGAGTGAGCAAGAAAAAGTCGAAAACACGCCTTTGACGGAAGTTTCGGAGGATTTAACGGAATCGCCTAAAAAGGCAAAATCCGACAAGAAAGGCAAGGCGAAGGAGCGTGAAGCTCAAAAGGAGCAATCCCGTTTGAAAAAGGAATGGGAAGATTCTCTCGTTGCGTCAAAGCGCGTAAAGAGAGAGGAAATGCGCCGCAA
Organism: uncultured Bacteroides sp.; assembly: GCA_964624745.1. Classification (GTDB taxonomy): domain Bacteria; phylum Bacillota; class Clostridia; order Christensenellales; family CAG-917; genus CAG-475. The sequence continues at coordinate 2,864 of CAZUZK010000061.1, forward strand.
ACTGAAGCGCGCTATGCTCATTATGCTCGTGTTTGCGCTTATCGTCACGTCCCTCGTATACGTTATGCTGTTGTTCGTGCAAGAGAACAACGTCCGCATTTATGCAAGCAGCTCTAGCAGTGACAAGTCCATTTCGCTGTCCGTTGACAACGAGCATTGGACGCCCTATCTCAACACCAAGGGACCCGACCGTATGTGGGACGTAAGCTACGACAAGGGCTACGGCAGAGAGGAGCTGATGACCGTTGAGGAAGCTATGGCGATGTTGAGCGGTGAAGACGTTAAACTGGGCGTGCTTAACGGCGAGCATTATATATGCTTTACGTTTATGCTCAAAAACACCTGCGATAGCGACGTCAATCTCAACTATCAGATGTCGTTGGAGTTTGACCAATATGAATTGCCGAGTGCGATTCGCGTTATGTGGGGCGAGAGCTTCAAAAAAGCCGACGGCAATTCGCACGACAACGTGAGCGTGTATGCGCAACTGAGCAAAAACGAAAAATTGTACGGTACGGACATAAACTATCGTGCGGACGGCACGCCGCGCACCGTCGAGGACGGCTTTATCGAATACGTTGCTTATCCCACCGAAACGGCAAGAGTGGACAACGGCGCGCAACTCGTTTATCCCACGATGAAGGATTTTGAAGTCGATTATCTTGCAGACGATTATCAAAAGAAAGAACAGGCAATCAAGGACGGCTATTTTGCAACCACGCCGTTTTATTCGGACAATTACGTCTTCCAAAGAAGCTCGATTCTCGAAGAGGGCGACATCATGTATTGCTACGTTTGCATATGGCTTGAGGGAAGCGATTTTGATTGCAACAACGAGCGACTCGGCGGTTGGTGCAAGCTTGGCATAACCTTTACCGCTTCCTAAAATCGACGACCGAATTGTGTGTAAACGCTCACGGTATATTGCGCCGTTGAGCGTTTTTTCTTTACGTTTCTTTATATTTAACGAGAAAATAATTTTTTTTGTGCGTGCATATGCTTATGTGCGTGTGCATACACGCGGATATGTACGTTTTGTTTATAAAAAAAGCATATTTGTTTAAGAAAGCGCATAAAATTAAGTATCGGTGTATAAAGCGTGAATAAAAGTGTATAAATATGCAAAATAAAATAATCGACAAATTGCACAATCTGTATTGAAATCATACAAATGATAATGATAAAATGCGTGTAAATAAGGGTAAAAAAGTCGAAATATAAAGAAAATCTTAATTTGCGTATTGACATTTATACATTGCGGATTTATAATTTGTGTATAAATTGGCACCTCTCCGCACGCACGCGAGCGAAGCGCCGACTCGAACAATGAAAGGATAATAAATAGGGTAGACATTCGTACAGGGAGCGTCGTCGGTCGCAAAACCTAATTGCGACGAGAAGCAAGCTTCGCACTCGCTCCGACAGTACGGTATCTATATAAAAATAAACTGAAGCAAGGTTTTTTAGAAAGGGGCTTTGCTTCGATAAGGAGAAAATGATGAAAAAGAAAGGCTTGATTATTTCAACCGTCGTTATGGTTGTCGTCTTGCTCGCTTCCTTAACCACCGCTACATACGCCTGGATTCAGCCGACGAGTATCGTTACGGTTGACACAATCGATTTCGCGGTTAATGCCGGTGTTGATATGATTATAGGTGTGCATAAGGACAACACGTTCGGCGGCGTCGGCTCAAGCGGCACGACAGCTACCACAACTATGTTCTACAGCGGAGCTACGAATTATACGAAAGGAGCAACGTTTGACCTTCCCGGCACATGGACGGGTTCGACAAATGCTCTTGGCAGCAACGTAGACCTTAACGGCTTGAATCTTCAAAATATCACAAAGGCTGTCGGTACGGGTACGTTTACGGGCGAGGCTGGTTCTTGGTCTACGGGTGAGAATCCTGTCTACAAGGACGGCACAAATCTCGGCGGAACCGCAGATACGTCCTTCAATAATACCAATTACAAAACCGGTATGATTAAGGCAGAAGGAATTGCTGATAATGTTAACGCAGATACAATCGATAGCGCATGGAAGCAATACGATTATCTCGACGTCGTATTCGGCGTGCAAGCCACCAAAAACGATTTGCAATCCATGACCTGCTACGTCACAATCAACCCGACGACTGTAAGTCAGATTATCGGTATGAACGCCGCAATCCACGTTGCATACGAAGTCGTTACGCCTAAATCCACAACCTCAACCGTAGGCACCCTCACCGACGTTGACGTTTACGGCGAGACAAACTACGCAACAACCGTTGACCAAATCACAAACAAGGTTTACAACGATGCAAAAGATGTATATGACAAAGTGAAAGGTCAGACATCAACAGGTATGGCATGTCTTGGCGGTGATCCAAAGACTAACCTAAATCCGGGCGCATTGACATTAGAAATTCCCATGGAAGAACTTACTGATAATGCTGTCATTTCGAGAAATGATATCTATCAACTCCACCTTGTTATTTACATCGCAGGTTTCGACGCTGACTGCTGCGAAGCGGCAAAGGGCGTTGGCTCCACCATCAACATCACGTTCGCAGGCGTTTCCAAACCGGCGGCCGCATAATATAAAGCGGTACGCTAAATACGCCGGAAACGTAATTAACCTTGCGTACAACGTAAACAACCATACGTACAACGTAAACACCATGCGTACGACGTATGTAATCCTACGTGCATCGTAAGTAACCTTGTATACAATGTGTAAAACTCAACGCACGTAGTATGTAAGCTAAACACACGTGCATCGTAAATAACCATATGCACAACGTGTAAAATCCAACGCACGTAGTATGTAAACACAACACAAATCAAACGATAAAAAACGGCTCCTCAAGCCGTTTTTTATTTGCGCAAAGCGAATTAATTGCGCCGAACAATACTTGCGCCGATTGCTAAACACGTGTATAGGTAGGCTTTGAATAGGGGATAGTACGTGAATATTAAAATAAAATGCCCCCTCTTTCCGGACACGCCGGTATTTCTCCCACCACTCAAATAGAGGACAATCCCCTATATAAGCGAACGTCGTTCGCGGGGGAGACAGCCTGCCTCCTTCCGTGGGACAATTCACTAATTATGCCACTCGTTCGCCGATGAAAAAGAACAAAGCACATCGGCTCACTTGTACAACGAAGCTATCAGTCGGGCAGGAAATACGCTCGCCCTGCGAGCTTTCACACTCCGAAAATGCAAATACCGTGTATAAGTGGGCTACGAACTAGTGTAATAAAACGGCTGAAAGCCGTGCCACTGCGCTTTGTGCGCCAGGCGTAGCCAACAGACGGCGCAGTCGCTTGTACAAAACGTCAAGCTCGGCGCTCAATGCGGTCGCCGCCTTGCGGCTCCAAGCAACGAATGAGCAGATACCGTGTATAGGTAAGCTACGAATGGGGTTTAGTTCAAATCTTCCATATAAAAAGCGCACGATTTCGTGCGCTTAATTTTACTCGCTCGTAGACAGGCGGAGCCGTAGTTTATACTTATCCCGACACTCATTGTGAGCATCAAACTTTCCGTTCCGAGCAACCGACGAGCCGCCTCTAGGTTGCGAGACCTTACGCGCAAAAGCAATGCTCCGATTGCCTTTGCGCAGGCGTTTGCGCCTAAATATGTGTCAAGCCATCTCTACGAGATGGGTGACACGTGTTTAGCAATCGGCGCAATTAATCGATTTTCGATTGGGTATTGACATCTCGCACCTTATCGTTTACAATCTATATGTATAGTTATATCTATACACACAGCAAAATCATTCGAGCGAAGCGGACATACACTCCGTTGAAGGGCAACAAGC
>CAZUZK010000062.1:0-6136 GCA_964624745.1 uncultured Bacteroides sp.
TCAGTGACTTCGGTGGTTCGAATCCACCCCTCTCCACCAAGAAAATTGCACATCGTATGATGTGCTTTTTTCATGCCCTGAGGGGTGGATTTTTGTTATTTATATAATAAATAACAAGCACGCTTTTTGCGTGCCGAACCACCGTTTTTGCCCATACTTAAAAATTCTATTTAGCGGTTAATTTTTACTTGTTTTTTTACCTTTCTATTACTTTTTTATTACCAAATGCAAAATTTTATTATCAAAAGTATTATCAAATTTTCAAACATTAAAATATATTTTCACATACTGTCCAGCTAGCAAAATTAAATCTTTTGCAAAACGTATTGTACAAAATACAAAAATGTGCTATTTTATTTGTGCGACACATTTGAATAACCCATTCCAAGGAGTGTAATAGGCAAAATGTACACTCTCGCCTTGGTATTGGGAAATGTGTCGCAACATTGAGAGGTGCGTTTTGGGCGTGTCTCTTAATGAGGCACGCTTTTTAATTATCAATATGGGAGGTTAACATAATGAGATGTCCAAAATACTGAAACGAAACGCATTACCATGCGCAAACAAAATAATTGTTACAACAAAAAACAGCACATCTAAACGCGCAAATCGACAAGTGAGTTAGAAAAGAAAGATTCCACCTGTTGAAGAAGAAAAAAGACAAAAGAATGGGCATAAACCGCTTTTGCAAATAATTATGGTTAAGGAGAAGAAATACAATGAATGATAATAATCAACAAAATAACAAAAAAACGTCCCAAACCGAACCTGCAAAACATAAATCCGGCTGTTTATCGGTTATTATTGTTATACTTGTAATTATTGCAATAATAGTAACGATAATTATAGTTGTCTCAAAGCAAAATCTAGGCTCGTCATCAAACAATAATAACGGAAATTCTAGCGGTTCGAGTAGTATTGGCGACTCTACACCGAAACTTTTTTATAGAAAGGCAAACAATGGCGACATAGTTGTTGATTCATCTCTCGACGTTTCAAGCCTTGGTGAAAAAATATCAATAATCCCGCAAAAAGATATATCGTCCCTTTCGATAAAATTAACATTTTATGACAAAAACAAAAAAGTGCTTACTACTATGGAAAAATATATTGGAAATGTTACAGAAGGAAATCCAATTAGTTTTTCTGTGTCGATAACTGATTTAGGGTTAAGCGTAAGCTGGAATATGGAGTATTTTTCAGTAGAAGTCATTGGCGGACAAGTATCGTATTTTGCATAAAAAGCAAATAAACTCATTATCAAAATAATAGATAAACATAATTCAAAAATCGGCGAGATACGCCGATTTTTGATTACCCAAATAAGTTGATTGCGATTTTACAGTTTGACATACTCGTTCGTCTTGATGTAATATTTGCGCTTCATTTTTACGTTCAAAATCTCGCTTGAGACTAGCATCAACAGCGTGAAAACAAGCAAATAAGCCCAATAGATGCCAACATTTATCTTTTCGGCAAGTAATCCGAAAAGCGGCGGCATTGCGACTATGCCGATATACCCGAAAGCCATTTGAACACCTATTATTCCCTGCGAATTTTCCTTGCCGAAGTTGATCGGCATAGAATGAAGTATTGCAGGATAAATCGGCGCGCAACCGAGTCCGATTATCACCAATCCAGACAGCGCAGGCGCATTGCCGTCCGTAGGAATCGCAACAAGCGTAATACCTATCAAAATAATCACCGTGCCCCAGCGCACAAGCAGCTTATCCCCTGTTTTATCGGCAAAAAATCCTGCCAAGGCTCGCCCTGCCGTTATGCCGATATAAAAGAACGATGCAAACTTTGCGGCTGTAGTGGCGTCGATACCCTTGTGTTGCACAAGATAGGTCGTCGCCCAAAGCCCTGCGGTTTGCTCCATTGCGCAGTATGCAAAAAACGCGATGAAAGCAAGTATAACGCCATCGATTTTAAGAACTGACAGTGTGGATATTTTCTTTGTCTGAGCATCGCTCTCGGGCGTTGGCAAATCCAACAACCTTGCTTTCTCAACCTTTTTCCATACGGGAAGCGTGACGAAAAGTATTACGGCAAGTGCTATTTGTATATAAAATACAATTCTAAAACCGTTTCCCCAACCGAGATTGCCTGTAAGCGCGAAGCTCATGATATACGGACTTACGGACGCGCCCACTCCCCACATACAATGCAACCAGTTAAAATGTCTTGCAGGATAATTGAGCGCAACGTAGTTGTTGAGCGCGGCATCGACCGCGCCGGCTCCCAAACCGTACGGAACGGCGAATACGATTAACATCCAAAACGCCTGCGCAAACGAAAAGCCGATAAGCCCGATTGCCGTCAGCAAAACACTTATAGCCGTCAACAAGCCCGTACCGAGTTTGTTGATAAGCGCATTCGAGAAGAAGCTGGAGATTATAGTCCCGAGCGATATAATTATGGTTATTATGCCTGCCGAAGAAACGGACACCCCCAAATCGACGTGCATAACCGGCCATGCTGAACCGATAAGAGAATCGGGCAATCCGAGACTTATAAATGACAGATATATTATTGCCAGCAATAAAGAATACATTTCATTTTGTCGCCGTTTATCGACGACTCTCCTTTCATCGCATATTTTAACACGAGGTAAAATATTGCGCAAGCCAATATGCCTTACATAAGGAATAAATTATTGACATTTTACGCATAGTTTGCTAAAATTTTTATATTACATATAAAAAGAGTTACCGATGGCAAATTATTTCAACGAACGCGACAAGCATATGACAAAGCGGTTATTCGATTTGAGAAATCAATTACCCGAGTTTTGTGAAGAGTTTTTTGTGGGTATCGAACCGCAAACAACCACCCTTACAAGGCTGAATTACGCATACGATTTGCGTATATTTTTTGATTATTTGCTCAAAAACGTGCGCGCGTTCAGAGGATATGTCGACGTCTACGATTTCACCGTCGAGGATTTGAACAAAATCACGCTCGGCAATCTCGAAGCATATCTCGAATATCTTTCCTTCTACGAATTTGACGGAAAGGAATCTTCAAATTCAGAGAAAGGCAAGGCTCGAAAAATCTCGACTGTGCGCACTTTTTTCAAATACTACTTCAATCATGACAGAATCGACTCCAACGTTTCTGCAAAGCTCACAATGCCCAAGCTTCACGACAAGGATATAATTCGTCTTGAAAACAACGAGGTTGACCGCATTTTGGACGCTGCCGAAAGCGGTTGCGGCATGAGCGAGCATCAACGCAAAATCCAACGCAACACGCGTGCGCGCGATTATGCGCTTGTCACCCTGCTTCTCGGCACGGGAATCCGCGTAAGCGAATGCGTGGGATTGAACTTATCTGACATCGATTTTGAAACAAATGCGTTTACGATAACAAGAAAAGGCGGAAATCAAGCGATTCTTTACTTCGGAAACGAGGTTGCAGACGCGCTGAAGCTATACATAGAAACCGAAAGAAAAGCGTTGATAGGACGCACGGAAAAACTGAATATAAATGACAGCGACGCGTTGTTTTTGTCACTGCAAATAAAGCGAATGTCCGTTCGAGCAGTGGAAAACGTAATTAAAAAATACGCGCAAACTGCCGCGCCGCTCAAAAAAATATCTCCGCATAAATTGCGTAGCACCTTCGGCACCAACCTATATAGAGCAACCGGCGATATATATCTGGTTGCAGACGTTTTGGGACACAGAGACGTAAACACCACAAAAAAACATTACGCCGCAATAGAAGAGGATCACCGCAAAATCGCAGCGCAGGTTGTGAAACTGCGCAAAAACGACGACGAGTAAACTGTTTTTCGTCAAAATATCGCACTTAAACTATTATATAATATTGACTATTTTATAATAGTTTGATAAACTTATAATATCAATTTTCGGAGCGAAGATAATGGATATTTCTTCAGTCAACAGCGACCTTATCCGCGGTAACGTTACAACCATCATTCTCGGTTGCTTACGGAACGAGGATAAATACGGCTACGAGATCTTAAAAGAGATCGACGACAAGAGCAATTCGCAATATACGCTTAAGCAAGCCACCTTGTACAATCAGCTCAAACGACTTGAAAAGCAAGGGCTTGTTTCGTCCTACGACGGTGCTCCCGACGATACCGGCGGTGCTAAACGTCGCTACTACTCCCTCACAAAAGAAGGAAAAGCGTATTTGAGCAAGGAGAAAAGCGAATACGAATATTCGCGTACGATTCTCGATAAGCTCGTTTCGGCAGACGAGTATGATTTCACCTCTCCGATTCCCTTCGACGCAAGCGAGCTTCGCCCCTACTCAAGACGCGACCAAGAGGAAAAGCCCAAGGTCGTATACAAGGATAAAATAGTCGAAAAAAAGGTCTTTTTCGACCGCTATGGAAACGAGGTTAACGAAGAGGAAGCCTCCGCCATGCGCGAGCAAGCCGAGCTTTACGACGAGCAAGCGCGCTTGACAGAAGAACAATTACGCAAGCGTGAAGAAGAGGTTTCGCTTAAAGACGAATTGCTTAAGCAAACCGAAGAAGAAGCTCGCCAAAAGGCGGAACAATTACGCATCACCGAAGAAGAAGCAAAACGCAAAGAAGAACAGCTCCGCCACACAGAAGAACAACTGCGCAAGAGCGAGGAAGACAGACAGCTTGTCAAATCCATGCTTCGCATGATGGAAGAAGAAAAGCTCCGCGCCGAAGAAGAAAAAAGGCTCGTTCAAGAGGAAGAGCGCAAGCGTAAGGAAGAGGAGCTTCGTCTACAAGAGGAGGAACGTAAACGTCTCGAGGAAGAAGCCGAACTTAAACGCATAGAGCAAGCAAAGCCCTCCCAAACACTTGAAGAGATGTTTGCAAAGCTCGACGCAGAAAGCGAATACAAGCGCGCAAATCAACCCGTAAGCCAAGACGAGTTCAACAAGGTTAAAGCGGAACCGCAAGAGCACACATACATAAACGCGTACACAAATCAAGTCGAACAAGCAGGTCGTTCGCAATCCTCTCTAAAGGATATTTTCAAACAGCTTGACGAGCGCGAAGCGCAAATCGACGACAGAATCGCAAAAGAGCAAGCGGTTGAAATTCAACAAGCTCAAATACAACAAGAGGTTATTCCCTCTCGCGACGACGAATTTGCGGCAGCGCAAATCGAAACCAAAAATCAAAGCTACTCTGCCCCCGGCGATAAGGGTAAATTTGTAACGTCGGCAGTCGTAAACCGCGCAGAAGGCGGCTTTGAATACGAAAAAGACGACGTGAATTATCGCGAATTTTTCGTATCGTTGTCCGACAATAACGCAAAAGAGGAAAAGCCCGAAGAAAAACCGCAACCCGAATATGTTGACAGCGACATCAAAACGCGTCTATACGCAAAGGGCTTCAAAATCCGCCCGTACGACAGAGGAAACACGTCTGAATACTACACTTTCAACTTCATTCAGTCCAACCGTCTTAATCGCGATACGTTCCTTATCATTCTTGCGTTCTTCGTTACGGAAATCGCAATAATGTGGGCGTCGTTGGCAACGAGAGTAAACTATGTGTATTTCTTGCCGATTTTGCTTGTAGGCTCGACACTCTGCCTTATCCCGACGGTAATGTACCTTGCAAATCCGACAAGACGAACGCGAGCGAATTTCAATTTCAAACTGTCGATACTCAATCGCACAATGCTGTTTATAGAGCTGACCGTAGTCTGCATTCTCATCGGCTTCTTCGGACTTGGCGCAAACGTAAACGATATTGATTTAATCATCTGCTCTATTGTCCTTCCGATGGTGCTTCTCACCAACCTGCCCTTAAGCTCGCTGATTTACTGGCTTCTTTATAGGACGAGGAAGTATCACACGGCTTGAAAATCGTCGTAACGAATGAGTGTAATTCTAAATATTCCATAAAAAGCGTACGAAATCGTGCGCTTTTTATATGGAAAATTTTGGCTAAAACTTGTTCATTGTTTACTCATACACGCTCTCTGTCTATTCGGAGCTTGGAGCCGCAAGGCGGCGACCGCATTGAGCGCCGAGCTTGACGTTTTGTACAAGCGACTGCGCCGTCTGTTGGCTACGCCTGGCGCACAAAGCGCAGTGGCATAATTAGAGTATTGCCCCTATCTATGCGAGTGCCGACTTCCCCTCTTGCGAACGACGTTTTGCTCTT
>CAZUZK010000063.1:0-1195 GCA_964624745.1 uncultured Bacteroides sp.
GCAACAGATTTAGGGGCAGTTGCGTTTCCAGAGTAAGCCATCAGGAAGTCACCTCCGGAGCCGTGATGTTGTACCCGATGATGAAATCGCTGCACTCAATCACATTGTAGTAGTTATTTCCGTTCTGCAGGCCGACATCATAGAAATACGAGCCAAATGGCAAATCTCTGGTATCAGCCGGGAGAAGTGTCAGTACATACACATCTCCGTCCAGATTTTCTACAGTCAGCTCCTTTTTGATAACACATTCACTGTCCGGATCTTCCGGCCTGCGTTTGACTCCGAACCGGAGAATTTCACCGGTGGTCAATTGGTATGCACCGCCGTCCGGGGCATTGACTGTGATATTGACCACCTGAGTGGTTCCACGGATAATCGATAAAGGCTGTTTCATAAGAATCCCCCCTTATACCCATGCTGACCACGCAGAGCCGTCATAGCCCCTGTGGTAGACAGCACCGGAAAGTGTTGTAAAGCGGTGCAAAATTGCTGTGCCGTTTGTGATAGCTTCGAGAAACCCCGCCGCACTTATCGGTGCATTGGAACACCCGGAGCCGGGATAGTAGTATATGCCCTCTTTGAGGGTATTGAAATTTTCGGTTGTCAGGTCCTGGACATATCCCATCACCAAGAACCCATTCATAGCAACGGAACCATTGACATCCAATGCGTGTTTCGGCGTGGGGTTATTGATACCAACCCGGGGATAGTTGTAGGAGCTGTTTCGCTTACGCAGCGACACCACAGGTGTGCCTTGGGGAATGACAGCTTCAACATCCAGCGAGGTGGTCGAACCAAACGCATCTCTGATCTGCAGTTGGAAATTGTAAGAGCTTTCCGCATCCAGTTCCAGCAGCTCCAAAGACGAGAACGAGAACGATGTGCCGCTGGTGGTCACATCGTTCAGTATGCTTACATAAGAGCTGTAGCTGTCGTCCGTGGTTTTCTTATAGCGATACCGCACATAAGTGAGCTTGTTGGTGTCTGTGGAGCCATCCGCCTTGATTGCCGTCCGGCTTCCTCCGAACGAAAGCTGGATCAGCCCCTCAATCTCATTCTTTCGGCGCAGGGTGAAACTGCTGAGCTTGGGGTTTGAGTAGTTCAGCACCTTTACTGTTTTTGTCACGGTCGTGGAATAACCACGGCTATCCGTGCAGGTGACGGTGAGTGTCAGGCTTCCGTATTTGGAAATGGT
>CAZUZK010000063.1:1295-5549 GCA_964624745.1 uncultured Bacteroides sp.
CCGAGCTTGGCAGAAAAAATCACTGTTGATCCGTTTTTGAATTCGATCTTGTGGTAATACCCTGCATCGTAAACGGTCAGATTGTACTTCAGTACCGGCGAGTCAACATCTCCGGCAAAAGAGGTTGTCGAATTGATCACGCTTGCACCGAGGGTCTTGGTGGCTTTTCGGGCCGATGTGCCGTATACCTGATTGGATTTTTTGCGGGCTCGAACCTTGACATTGTAGGTCGTATTAGGATTGAGGTTGGAAAGTGTCTTGCTGGCTGTTGTGCCGGCAGTAGTGGAAAATTGTGTCCATGTAGAACCATCATCCAGGCTATACTGCCAAATATCAGCAGTGACATTGGATGTAGCGGTGATTTTGAATCCTGCCGAAGTGATGTTGGAGGTATCGCAGGTGACGGTCGGTGCAGCTCGGTCAATTTGGTTCAGGGTGAATGTGCCGCTGCCGCTCTTGTTGATCGCCCAGTTATAGATACCGGCCTCAACCGACATGGCTACATCTTTTTTGCCGTCGCTACCATGGGAGATTGTTACAGTGCCGCTTGCCAGCAGAGTATCAATATAGCAATCCGTGTGATTGGATGTATCCCGATAGTAGACCTCTTTGCCATCGATTTTGACCCGAAGCTCGCTGACCATTACCCACTTATAGGCATTTGATGTGCCGCCGCCCTTTAGTGTCCACGATATAGTGGATGTATTAGCAATGATATTCTGCGTTGCCGTCCAGCTCAGCACAACAGTTCTGGTTGTGCCATTGTCAAAAGTATAACTACTTGTTTCAACGGAGCCGCTAAGTGCCATACAAGTCCCCCTTTCTCAGTCGATGAGGGCTATATTGAGCCCTTCGTCAGAACTGGTGCTATATGGAATGAATTTGCAGTCGCCAACAGTGAATTCGCCGTCAACAATGGTCTTTTTCATTCGGGTTTCGTCCTTGTTGACAGTGAAGATCTTTTCATCATTGTAGTAACCGGCAAACTCATGGTTGGTAATGACCGTCTTTTCAGACGAGCCGGAGCGGAATACCTCAATACCATTTTTGTCGATGATCGCACCACTGGTGTAGATCTCGTTTGGTGCCGGAGTCCATGCTTTTGGTACGCTACCCTCGCAGATCATAATATCCGCAACATATAGGTAGCTCTCCCGGGTAGTCATTTCAATGGTGATAACTGGCGACTGAATGCTTTCGATGACGGCGGTGTATTCGGTCCATCCAACCTTGTCCGAAGAACTGAATATCACGGCTTCTGTGTCGCCGTTGTAAATCAGCTTGATTTCAGCCAGCAGAGAGGATGTTTTCTTGACCTTCATGCTTATCGCATAGCTGCTTCCCACAACGATGCTGTCGATGGTTTGTGACAAGCTCGCACTTTCCGACAGTCTAAAGCACGAATTCGAAACAGTGACATTCTTTGTGTCGCTGTCCTGCAATGCCACAACTGTGCCGGTGTAGTCCCAATCCTCAGACACTCCATTCAGACCGCTGGAATTGGCCACATAGTTGATGCCGCCTCGGTAGGAGTCGGAGAAATTCAGCTTTAAGCCATCGACCGTCTGCTGGATCTGCGTAATGGTTTCCTGCAGCACATCGAGCTGCCCAGTGCCGTCGTCATTGGTGAGGTAGTCGTTGATCTGCTTCGCCATGTACTCAACCATGCCCTTGGCTGCTGTGTAAGACTGTTCCAGCACCTCGTCCGTGTAGGACTGCGATATGGATGTGCCTGTAACACTGTCAGCCTCAATGAGTGAGCCCCGGATAACCATGGCGTTGATAACATTTGTGATAAAGGTATCGTCAAATGTCAGTGCGGTGGTATATGGTCCGTCAATGCCGGTGGAAGATTTGCCAAAGCCATTTACATTCCACCGCCAGACCACCATGGCCGTTGCGGGATCCGCACTGTCCATGATGAATATCTCACCATTGCGAGAAACAGCGTGTCCTCCAAAGGCACCGGTGAGCATTGCGGTGGCCATCATGATGCGTTCATCCAGCGTGGTTTCCAGTTTGTCCGTTTCGGAAGCGGCATCATTCTTTATGGATTGGATTGTCGTTTGGATTGTGTCCGGAACGCAGGAAAGGGTGACGGTGTTTTCATCCGGTTCATCCGGGTACTCCACATACTCCACAATTTGGTGTTCAACAGAGATGTGCCGGTCAATATCCACCAGCGTCACTTTCTTGTGCATGGCAAATGCCAGGAAGCTGTACCGGGAGTCTTTTTTTGCAAGATCCCGGACGGAACACTCATAGGAGCGGACTGGCATACTAAGGGTCGAGAGCTTATCAATGGCATCTTCATACATACTTGTCGGGTCACTGTATCGCTCGTCCACCCAATAGGCACAGACAATTTTTTCTGCATAATTGTGGTTGGAAACATAGGTCAGGCCATAGTCTTTTTTCCCACCATTGCCATCATCAACCTGTGCCGCTTCCAGAGTCATGCCCTCGGAACCATAGCAGTATAGCCGGGTGGCAAAATCCGTGGACGATCCTTTGAAGGAGAGGCTTTTGAGGTTCAACTCCGAAGTGAGGTATTCGCCGGTGGGCTGCATAAGGCTGGGCTTATATACCACCAATCGCTTTTCACGAATTTTCCAGACAAAATACACGGAGTATTTATTCATGCAGGTATAGATAATATCGTAATCTGTCGCTGCATCGAGTTCAATCGTGCGGCGAATAGTCGATACACTCGCTCCCTCAATGGTCCATCCGGCCGGAAGATGATCTTCCAGAACCTCTGTCAAACTGCGTGTCCGGCTCTCATAGTTGAAGTAGACACGGGTTTTCAGAAAATCAAAGTTTAGTTCACAATCGATTTTATCATCGTCGATTTTCTTGATCAGCCATTCATTGCCGTCAGTGATTACGGTACATTCCTCCTGCAAGAGCCGGTATTGGTCGTGTCGGGTGTCTATGCAGAAGGTCATTTTGTCACAGCCGTCAAGTTTATGCTTGATACTGAAATCCGTGTACCCGGAGATGGGATGTTGCTCCCCGGAAGCATCTATATATCGAATCATACAGTACCTCCTCAGAGCCAGATCGGATAGTAGCTGACCTCAAATGTCGCTGTACCCTCTACTGTAATTTCTGCAAATCCCGGCTTGAGCTTTGGCCATTCCGTCATATCCGAATCCTTGAATTTGTTCATGCCGTCCGCATCGAGAATGGTGGTATAGACACCATCAATAGTCACCGGGCCGGAAAGCCCAGTGACCTTGATGCCATTAAATACCGCCTCTGTCGTGCCATCCGCAGGCGAAATCTTAACGATCAGAGGGGTTTCTACATTTCCATCGATAAAGACAGTGGAATTTTCAGCCAGAGTAAATGTCTGCTTGCGCCCATGCCTAAAACCGGAGAATGTGAATTTTACTTGCCAGATCCACGGAGCTTTTTCTGTGGGGGTGGATGCTTTTTCGTATGCACACCAGTAATAGAACCCATCCGGCAGGAGAAGGTGAACCTCGCCCGTAAACATGGCTGTCATTTTTGAGATGGCCAGCGCAACATCGTGTGCTGACTCACCTTCAAAATCCAGTGTCATGGTGATTTGCCGGAGCTTGACCCTGCTGGCGAGAATGACCGGGATTATCCCGGAGGAAGGAAGAACGTAGGTGTCGTCGAGGTCACAAGCACCGATGGTATAACTGACCATATTGACACCAAACTCCGCAAGGCGATAGCCGTTGATTTTAGGCTCAATTACCATTTACTTTCCCTCCCAATCCAATTCTTTTGCCACATAGGGCGTAATAACACGAGCGGCCTTTTTGCCGTCGATATAGATGTCATTCTGGATGTACTCGGGTTTGTCGTCCGGGTCATTATTTTCATCCTTTTCATCAGGTGTATCGTCGCTGTGTCGATAAATTTCGCTGGTAGTTCCAGCACTTACGGCAGTGCCGGTTTTCACTGTTTCAACCTGTATTGTTCCATTGACTTTCTCTACAATGGCATCATAATCCGGCTCATCCATCCGAATTTCCGGTGCCTCAATATCAACATCGGCAATGCTCTTTGCCGCTTCTTCCATGGCCCCTACTGCGGTTTCAGCTTCAGCAGAAATACCTTCTGCCAGACCGAACATCAGGTTTTCGCCGATCATTTCCTTGAAAACCTTCGACGGCGAGTTAATACCGAAGAAGCTCTTTACGGAATTAAGGACTTTCTGAGCAGCCTCTTTCGCTTTCTTGACAACGGAGCTGACAGCATTTGCAATGCCATCACCGA
>CAZUZK010000064.1:0-5312 GCA_964624745.1 uncultured Bacteroides sp.
CATCTAATAACATATTAGAAGAACAATTTGAACTCTCATAGACGAGTATTGTCAAACATAAAACGATTATTAATTACTCGCAGGATGGTTTCTCGGTGATTGTAATCGTGGACATATGAAAGGATAAGGGACCGTAATATTACGGTTAAGGGCGAGGTATGCAATGATTGCGGAAGATGATGGTTTTAAATGTTGGTGGTATGTTTTATTCGTAAAAGCTAATACCGAAAGACGCGTAATTTGCGAGATAAATCAATTTGCAAACGCTCTGTCTATACAAAACAAGGTAGAACCTTTCATTTTGGAGTCAGAGCAATATTATAGAAATAAGAAATATCAAAAACTTGGTAATAAATATCAGAAAAGACCGTTGTTCCCGGGGTATGTCTTTATCGAAACAGATATATCCGATGAACGATTTTTGGAGTTGTTTTCCAGCTATATTTATAAATCGGAGTCCATTATCAAAATTCTGCTTACAAACAACAAAAATAAGTTGGCAATCTCGGACAAGGAAAAAACAAGACTGGAATACTGGTGCTTGGGGCATAGATGCATTACTCACTCGGAAGGATATGTTGAGGGCGAAAATATAGTTATCACTTCAGGACCATTGGTCGGCAAAGAAGCTGTAATAAAGCGAATCAATCGCCATAATAGATGCGCCTATGTCGAGCTGGAGTTTATGGGAGTGAAACAATTAATCAAAGTCGCACTAGAGCTAGTTAAAAAATTATAAAACAAGGAGGGTTTATATGGGTAGAATTAGATTTTTAAAGTTTAGAAATAAATTAGCGAACTCTTCGCAACTATCACGCAAAGAGGTGTCTCTGTTTGCACCTATATTGTATGAGTTCGAGGATAAATATTATGATGCTTGTGACAATTATTTGGACACGGGGGAAGAAACGGAACTTGTTTTTAATGAGTATTCTACAAGCATTATAAAACATGGAATGGAGTGTTCGTATATTGAATCGTTGATAATTTTACATAATATAGAAGCTTTTCCGTCAGATGGCTGTTTTATTTATACTCCAAAAATAATTGAGTAAAAGCCCGTTGAAATAATATGAAATTTAATGCAAATAACTATAAAACATATTTTGTGTCTAATCGATTTCAAGTATTATCCGAAGAAGATAGATGCGATTTGATAAAGTTTACTGTTGAACAGATTCGACAAGAAAAAGGTTTGAAGCGGGTAGATGTTTCTTTTAAAGAAATGAGCCCCGGTAGTCGTGGCAGTTGCTCTCAAAAATACAACTTCTTCAACCATTTTGAAGGACATCAAATGGTATTAAATAAGGATATGCTATCAACGCAACAGCCGATAGCGTCTTATTCGGTATATAGCACCATCAATCACGAATTGGAACACGCAGATCAATATGAACACGCTGCAAATAGGAGTATAGATAATAGCGATACGGCTACGTTAGAGCAAAGGTTGAATGATGAGCATTATTATTCTGCTAGTGGCGATAGGATAATAAAAACACGAGATGGCAATTATAGAACGGTTAGATTTGATAGCGAAACAGACTTTCAA
This sequence comes from uncultured Bacteroides sp., assembly GCA_964624745.1. Taxonomy (GTDB): domain Bacteria; phylum Bacillota; class Clostridia; order Christensenellales; family CAG-917; genus CAG-475. Next base: position 1,553 of record CAZUZK010000064.1, read on the forward strand.
TTATATCGTGCGCAAGCGTGTGAAGCTGACGCAAGGGCGGCGGGATTAAAAGCCGTAGAAGAATTGCAATCGAGTAACGAAAAACAAGGAATTCAAGATGAATACATAGAGGACTATTTAGATTATTCAAAATCTAATGAGTTGATGGAAAATCGTGAAATGCTTCATAAACTCGGGATGCATTCTCGTGAAAATATGGCAAAAGAAGAACTAAGTCATATTTCTACTCAAAAAGTATCAGAAGAAGATAGAAAAAAGGTAATCGAATATGCGCGGAATAAGGATTACGAAGTTGCAAGGAGTGTTTTAGAACAAGATTATAGAGGTCAACTTACAGAGGATCAACTTCGTCAACATTTCGATAACAATGAGGACTATAATGATTTTTATCAGTCAGAAATATACGGAGAATTAAAGGTCCAAGATAGCGATAGAAAGGAATATAAGTTTTCTAGATATAAATGGAATGAGCAAGGAATAAACGGCGCAGACAGTAAAGCACAAAGAATAGATGTTTATAGAAAAGCGGTCGATACCGAACAGCAAGGATTATCGGAGGATGAGAAACGAGTTCGATTCCGAGAAACCATGAAAGGGGATGTGCCTGCAAACAATACAGATGAACAAAGAGCTTCTTTTTCAGATACAATGAACGGTGTTTCTAATACGTTATACGAAAATCCACAACCTAAAGGAACAGAGATTAATAACGAGAGGAGTTAGGCGTGTTTTTGTATGTTGGTTCGAACAAGTTAGAGGAATTGAGAAGGTGCTATTATAAAATAGCGCCGCTTTTCCCTTTGAAAGAACAAACAGAAATGAGGCGGTTTCTTGATGAGATTGAAGCGACAGGAAAATGTCAAATCGAAGATTATAACAATATATACTCATTGCTTAATCGTGTTTATGAAGCGTACAGCCTAGAAGTTATTGATAATAATAAAACTAATCAATCTGCTTTAAATATAAACGAGGACGATTTAACAAATCTTATTGATTTGTTGAATACAATAAGATTGCAATTTGCAACTTTTTACTATTTTTCAACAAATGAATGCGATAGTTTTGTTCTTGAGAATAGTCTTACATCAAAGCCCATAGGAAACAATAAACATGAATAAATCAAGTGCTGTATTCGGAAATATTATTGAAATGGGAAAGCCATACCACGCACAAAATCCACTAATCACAATCAATGGAAGTTGTGTTGATGGACTCGGTTACTTTTCTATGAATGAAGATATTTTGAGTAAACATTTATTATTAATTGGTGGTACCGGGTGTGGGAAAACAAATGTGTTTTATCATATAATAGATCAGCTAAAAATGAAGATGACTCCGAACGATGTTATGATTATTTTTGACACGAAAGGAGACTTCTTTAATAAGTTTTACAACAAAGATAAAGATTGCGTTATTGCAAATTCCAAACAGTACGATCAAATAGCTTCCATTTGGAATATATATAAAGAAATAGTTGCGGACGGATGGGAGCAAGATGCTTTAGAAGGAAATATTAATGAATTGTCTTGGGCGATTTTTCAAGAAGCCATAGAGAGTAATAAGAGCCAACCATTTTTTCCTAATGCGGCAAGAGATTTATTCTCGGCGATTTTGTCCTATATTGTTAGAATTGGCAAAGACGATCTCGGATTCAAGAAAGATTATTTCAACAACAAGGCATTAAAGAAATATCTCGATATGATGGATGCGCAATCTATCAAAAACATGTTAGAAACTGAGGCAGATTTAGCATCAGTATTGAGTTATATTGGGGATGGGACCAGTGGTCAAGCTCTAGGAGTTTTTGCTGAATTGCAGGCTGTAGTTCGCAAACTATTTATTGGAACGTTTGCCAAAGATGGCAGATTTTCAGTTAGAAATTTTGTTAGAGAAAAACAAGGACGTACGCTTTTCATCGAATATGATTTATCGTATGGAAGTGTGTTGACGCCCATTTATCAGTTGATTTTTGATTTGGCACTTAAAGAGGCATTAGGGCGTACAAGGAGTGAGGGAAATGTTTATCTGATCTGTGATGAGTTTAAGTTGTTGCCACATTTGAGACATATTGATGATGCGGTTAATTTCGGCCGTAGTTTAGGGGTTAAAGTGTGTGCCGGTTTGCAAAGTATTGAACAATTATATGAAAACTATGGAGAGGCTAGAGGTAGAAACATAGCTGCCGGTTTTTCATCAGTGTTTTCTTTTAAGGCAAACGATATAGCAACAAGAGAATTTACAATGGGGCTTTATGGAAGTAACGTTGTTATTGAACAGTATAAAACCATTGACAACATGATAAAACAAGAAAAAAGAGAAGGGAATACTGTGGAGGACTGGGATATTTGTAATCTTGAAGTTGGAGAAGCGATTATCGGTTTGCCTTTTATTCATCCTTTTAAATTCAAGAGCGAGCTTTATAGGGGAAAATAGTATGGTTGAGAATGAATCTTTTATTTGGGGATTAATACGGAATATTCAAGAACGACGCAACAAAAAACGTTTGCTCAAGAATATTTCTATTCAAAACGAGAACAACAAGCACATAACTCGTTATAGGCCATGTCAAATCGAATCTTTTTTTTCTTCAACGGATCCTCTTGGAAATGTCTTGGTATCGGGCGACAACAATGTGTTACGCGGCCGAGCAATTATTGGTGCATTGGACAGCGTAGTAAATAAAGGGACAAGCGTTGTTGTATTACATGCAGGGAATCGCCTGCTTGAAAATATGCTTTTACAGCACTATCAAAATATTAGCGTTTTTAATAGACGCAACGCCACATATGAGCCATTTATTGGTCTGTCGAATTCTGAGATATGTCGCATGATTCAGAGTTCTGCAACAAAACTTTGTGAAATACATAGCGGCGGGCAATACTATTTAGAAGGGATGACAGATTTTATTCGGAGCAAGAATATTCCTCCATATTGTGAAATGTATATCACTTGCCCACATTTAGAGCTTTTTGATAAGGTTGATGATGCAGAAACAAAGGGATACATAAGCGGTTCTTTAGCACAAAGAATAAAAGCAATGCTTGTACAAGGACAAGCTCAACGAAGTGATGTCGAAAACTACTTTAATCTGTTAAGACATCAAGCACAGGGGTTATTGGTTACACAAACAAATCTCAACAAAGCATCAAGCTTGCGGTCGGTCATTAATAACAATGGATTTGCGGTATTGGACATTGGCGCAAACACTAATGATTTATTGCTTAACTTGACTCTTTGCGATCTAACCAGTGCATTAAATAGTGGACGCAAGGTCGTTTTAGTTATTGATGGATTGTCAATATCTGCGAGCGAACAGTTGGAACGAATCGTAAAAAACAGCGGAGCTGCGTTCTATCTTTTCATTTCATCGGATGATGTATATTCCTCGTTAAACGCGGATGAAAACCTGTTTGCTTCAATTATAGGGAAATCCATAAAGAGTGTTATATTTCATCATACATCAGGTTTGTCTTGTGGAAAATGGGCAGAGGCAATCGGGTATTACGAAAAACAGGAAGTAACGAATACATATACAAGTGGACGAAATTATCAGTCATTATTTTCTGTTATTCCCGGGCAGATGCATACAGATTCTATAAATGTGAATTTGAAAAGGGAATACATTGTTAGGCCAGAGGAGATTAGCCATATGGCAAAAGACGAAGCATATATTATTGATACTATAAAAAATGAGTTGGTTTATACTCAAATAATATAAAATCATTATGGAGGAAATTAAAATGATTAATCAAAGCAC
>CAZUZK010000065.1:0-5278 GCA_964624745.1 uncultured Bacteroides sp.
TATCCGCCGCAGATTCCGCCGCCCGGATTACAGCATTCGCATAGCGCCGGATGTCGTTGAAAATACAAAGTGAGGAAGCCATTTCCGGAAGCCCGCGATGTTGTCCCGGCCGGACAATATTTGCATAATGAATCACGCTGGACGCCGGAACCAGATAAGTATCTGATTTCAGCGTGCTTGTAAAACCGTTTGAACCGGGATGAATGCGCCAGAAACGGTATTTCTGCGGATTGCCGTAACGGTCATAGAGAATTCCGTCCACTTCTTTCGGGACGCCGTTGGAATAGTAATCAACGGTATTTGCAAGCAGTTCCGATGCGCACTGTTCCGATTCAAAGAGAGAAATATTGATTTTGACATGTGATTTCAGCTTTGGATTATTGACCATTTGAATGAACAATTCTCCATCCCGCGCCTTTGCCACACGGCAGATTTTCAGCTTGTCGCTCAAAAGAATTTCTTTTGACCATTTTCTCCAACGGCGTTCGCGGCGCTGCAGCTTGTGCTGGTCAGTGTTCTTTTCATCATCATAATCATCGATATGATAGAGAAGGCGCGGACCGGTTCCGATAGTGTCATCAGCAAGCGTGCCGACAATACCGGCCGCATACGGGCTGTTGGCGACTTCAAGGCGGCATCTGGATATGATTGTTTTGCGGATATCCGGCGACAGAGCGGCATCCGCGGACAACATGTCCGCTCCGCGCCAATGGCGCTGCGCTTCCTGCGATCTGCTTGCCGCATCATAGGATAATTTCACCTTGACCGGCAGAAAAACACGTCCGCCGCCTTTTTTCATCTTCCGGCTCCTTCCTTAATGATTTTAGCGATCCGGACTGCGGCAAACGGATTTCTGGCAATACGTTTTTTAGCAAGATATTTATCCGCTTCGATCAGATCGCTCATACTGTGATTCGTAATCTTTTCACCGTCGTTCTCATAAGACTTCGGCATTGAGGCGGCATCTCTGATCTCTTCTGATAAATCCTGTTTTGTATCCGGCATAAAGGTATCCTCAAGTTGTTTCGATAGAGTTTTTATGCCGTTCACATCACAGATTTTCACCTGATCATAAAAAAATTGATTTTGTTTGATTTTTTTATGAATTATACTTGCTATTAGCAAGTATTAGATTATATTAAGCATTGTTAAGAGGAACCAGTAATCAACTAACAGAGAGGTGAAAAATGAATGCATTCGAAGCAATCCAGAACATCACATTCGGAACCGAGTTGGAATATACCGGCATCACGAGAGAAAAAGCGGCAAAAGCGATTCAGCAGGCTATCGGCGGAACAATCAATCATGCAGGCGGCGGTTACGATGCATGGACAGTGACTGCTCCGGACGGAAAAGTCTGGAAAGCAATCAGCGATGCCAGTATCGGCTACCTCGGTTCGGAAATCGTAACTCCGGTCTTGACTTATCGCGATATCAACAATCTCCAGATTGTAGTGCGTAATCTTCGTAAAGCCGGAGCGAAAGCCACCCGTGCAACCAGTCAGCATGTCCATATCGGAGTTGACAGCTTTTCTGCCGAGCAGATCGCCAATATCGTTCGCATCTTCTACAAGCAGGAAGAGCTGATTCTCAAGGCTGTCGGCACTTGGGAACATCGTCTTGAACGCTATACACAGCGCACCGAGCATAGTTTTATCGAACGATTGGAGACAATCAAACCGAAAACCCGCACCGATTTGAATCGCGCATGGTTCGGGCGTAATATCCCGAATCCATCACATTATGATTCCAGCCGTTATCATGCTCTGAATCTCAATAACGTATGGAGAACGGGAACGGTTGAATTCCGGTGTTTCAACGGAACCACTCATGCCGGAGAAGTCAAGGCAAATATAATACTCTGCCTTGCGATTGCCGCGAAAGCCTTGAAAGCAAAATCGGCAAGCTCGAAGAATCAGCGGGTTTATTCGGATGAAAGTGCGAAATATGACACGCGGGTTTTTCTTCTCCATCTCGGTCTGATCGGAGATGAGTTCAAAAATACGAGAGATCATCTCCTCAAGTTTCTGCCGGGATCTTCCGCTTGGAAAAACGGACGACGGATAGCCTGAAAATAAAAAGAAGCGGTCGGGGAACCGACCGCTGAATAAGGTGGTCAAAAAAATAAATAAAAAGAAAGGAAACAAAACCATGAAATTTCTCATTCACGAAACGAACTTCTGCGGCAATCACATTTCACCGTCCGGAGAAATTATTTCCGGCGCCACCGCGGTATCAATTATTGAACAGATGAAAAAAGATCCGTTCAATATCGACAAAACACCAATTGAATATGCTCATTCGGTTCTCAAAAGGCTTGATGCGGATACGGCGCTGCCGCAGGAACCGGAAGAGGCGTCAAAGGCTTTTCTTGAAATCCTGTGCCGGCTTGGTTATGTGACGAACCTGGAACAGTCGTCAGCGCCGGCGAATCAATAAAAAACGACACAAGGAGTATTTATGGAACGAGTAGAAATAAAAATTATCGGAAGCAAAATTTATTTGCGGGATCATACCGGATGCACTGTCATGGTTGACTTTTCCGATGTAAAAAATGACTGCAAACCTGCGGCAGTGATATTGTCCGGAATCCGGATTGCCGTCAAACCGTACTTGATAAAACCGGATTCGGACAGTAAATTACCGGAAGGAGATAAACTGGAATGACAATTGACGAATTTTTAAAAATACATAAGATGTCAGCATATCGTCTGGCAAAAATAACCGGCTGGACGGAAAGCCAGATATCCCGTTTCCGATCCGGAGAAGTCAAATGGAGCAGGCATTGCCAGTCGCATCTTGAAATACTGGACTATGCCCTGCGCCACGGTTATAAAATCAAGGAGTAAGCCTATATCATGCCCTCCAGTCTCAACTTGCCGAATCCGATTATCTTTTCGTATTCGGCAAGAAAAAACAGATGTTTCAACACGTCCTGTTGAGACTGGAGCGACAGGTTTTCCTTACTCGTAATAACCGACCTCATCAGGATTGATACCAGATAAACTCCCTCAAGCATAACTAACGGAGTTTCATTATGCAGCAATCCAAATAATTCTGATTGCTTTTGGACGTTTTTCCATACCGCTTCGGGATGGTCAGACCAGCTCACAAAACAAATGGTATAGAGCTCGGTTCCGACATAAGTCCGGAACATGGCATAATCGTCATAATTCGTAATATCAAAAGAATAACGGGTTCCCTGAACCGTAAGTTCTCCGTGTCCAGCTTTGATTTCCGGAATGATCTCATCCGTCCATTGGTCCATATCACTGCTTTTCTTTACGTTTACAACATGCCCGGTATGATATGTCGCAAAAATCATGGCGTCTGCTTTTTTCATTTATCTTCTCCGTCATTTCGTAAGGATTCAATTGCTTTTTTGATTGTCTCATTGATTTTCTGCGCCCGTTCCAGGTATTTTTCCGGAATGGCATTTGCCCCACACATATAATTCCTCATCGTGTTTACTTTTACATCCAGTAAACTGGAATACATCTGTGCGGTCAAGCCGGATTCTTTAACGAGCGTTTTCAGACGTTTGATTCTGTACCGTCTCTCTCTTTTCTTTTCATCCATTTTCTACAATCTCCCATGCTTTGCTGTAATTCTGATTTACAAAATGCGCTGCGACTCCGATCACCTGCTTCAGCCTCTGGACCGTTTCAAGCTCCATACCGAGTCCCTCGGCAATTTCCGCATCATCTTTCCCCTGATCCATAAGACGCTTTACCATATCTGCTTCCTTTTCGACCGAATGAACTCCGCGTGCCTTGTTAAACTGCATTGTTGCCATCATGCGCCGTGACACATCATGATCCAGCACAACGACTGGCAGAACATCTGCTTTGAAATAATCTTTGAACAGAATATAACGGTGTTCTCCGTCAATAATCGTATAAACCTCATCGTCCTTGTCATAAATAACGACCACCGGAAAACAGAATCCGTTATTAATCACTGATTCCAGCAGATATTCCATATAATGTTCCGGAACATGATTCGGATTATAATTGTTCGGGCGCACCTTGTCCAGCGGAACAAGCTGAACGTCAAAGCATGTCAATCTGATTTTTCCATAGGGACTTGTGATACTTTTCATAATATTGACCTCCAATAGTCAATTCTTTTTACTGCCGGATCGTCCTTGTTAACTACCGGTATATTATTTTCATAATCATTCAAAACAAGCTGGCGGCATTGCTGGCGTGCCACATAATTATTATTCAATTGATGTGCAAATCGCTTTTCAAAAATTGCTTTTTTATCCGGATAAGGATAAGTTTCAAGCAGAAAATCACGATATTCGCTCCAGTTCTGAAAGCGATCCGGCAGAACTTGACATTTCATAACCTTCTTATTCTTGCCGTAATCAAATGCAAATCTGGCTCCCTTGAGACGTCGGCAAAGTCTTTCATAAGTTTCCGGTTCAAATGCCGGCAGTTCAGTAATTGCTCCAAAACTTTTTTCTGTAATCAGTCCGCTTACACGCATTTCATTTGATGGCAAACGCTTCAAAAACTGATAATCATAAATTCGTGAATAACGCACGTTATTTTCTGCCAAGTACTTCCACACATCAGCAAAACCCCAGTCGTAAATAGGATAAAAACTGTAATTATCATTTTTTCGTTTCGTCCCCCAATAAATATTCTTGTAACACTTATTTTTCGTAACAGCCTGCCAGCGTGTCGGTGACTCAATCGCACGAATACCGAGAATAAAAGCTGTCCGAATTCGTGAGTTCACAAAGTTTTCAAGCACATCATAATATCCGAAGCCCTTATTTTTATTACGGATTGTCTCTTTCGCAATATCCCACGGTTTTCGGCAAATCGCATCTTTTTCTTTCGGACGCATCCAAATTTTACGTTTTGACGCTTCCCAGCATTTCAGTTGCGGTTCTTCGATACTGTTTGAGTTCGTCAGATTAAATTCAAACTGAAACCAGTATTTTACGGTATTTTCCGGATACAGAGTCATTAAATAACGAACCTGCTCTACCGTCGCCTGATATACTACTTCTTCATCCAGAAAAAAGATTCCTATTTTCCGACCGCGTCTATGCGCTTCCTGCAATGCAAGATGACAACAAACCGTTGAATCTTTCCCGCCGCTGATTGATACAATAATATTTTCAAATTCATCAAAAAGAAAATGAATACGGCGCCTTGCTGCATTCAGAACATTTTCATTTGTATAAATCTGCATCAAATAACTCCAGCTTCTTTCCATAAGTTCCGATAATGCTAAACATGCCTCTTCCGAGCTCCATGCT
>CAZUZK010000066.1:0-5176 GCA_964624745.1 uncultured Bacteroides sp.
ATCAGTGAAGGAAAAAACGTTTTCTGAAATAGCAGGATTGATGAGGTGACCAAAGGTAAGCCAATCGAAAACACATAATTATGTCGGCATTGGTGAAAAAGGTAATGGCACACACTAAAAGGCAACGTCGGTTGCCTTTTGTATTATATCGAAAGGGCTAGTTTTCAAAGCATCTTGTGTTTGCGGAACAAAAAACGCTCGAGAAATTGCTCGGGCGTTTTCCAATTAAATTTCAAGTTACAAAGATAATTATTTGCTTTTAAGGCGTTTGTCGCAACGAGTTGCAATACGCGTTCCTACGGTTTGAATGATTTGGACAATCACGACAAGCACTATGACTGCCAAAATCATTACGGGATATTGATAACGATAATAGCCTTGCATAATCGCCACGTTTCCGAGTCCGCCGCCGCCCATTGCGCCGCCCATTGCCGAGTAACCTAAAATAGTCGTTGCGGCAACGGTGAGATTGTTTATAAGCGACGGAACGCTCTCGGGGATCATCACCTTAAAAATAATTTGCATAGGCGACGCGCCCATGCTTTGCGCTGCTTCGATAACGTTTTTATCCACCTCGCGCAAGCTGCTTTCGACAAGTCTTGCGACAAACGGGAAAGACGCAACCACAAGCGGAACGATACTTGCAGGAGTGCCTACAGACGTCCCGACAAGCGCCCTCGTGAGCGGAATCGCAAGCATCATTAAAATCAAAAACGGAACCGAGCGCAAGACGTTGATTATCACATCTATTGTCTTTAACAGCCATTTCGGTATAGGTAAAACCCCGTTTTTGTCGCCTGCGACAAGCAAAATGCCAATCGGAAGCCCTATAAGCACGGCAAAGAAAGTCGCGACGACCGTCACGTAAAGCGTCTCCCACGTTGCGTAAAGGAAATCGCTTTTGACAATTTCCCACGCGCCAATCCAAGCTTCCTTTGAAAAGATATTAGCGAACATCGGCACTCACCTCCGTTGCGACTATATCGGGCGTGCCTTCAAGATAACGTATCGCTTCTTGCGCCTGCTGCTCGTCTTGAATGCCGAGCAAAATATGCCCGTAAATTTTATCGCCGATATTCTTCGTGCTTGCAGAAATAATCGACGCTGCTATGCCCTTTTCCATTGCAAGCTTTGCAATAAGCGGAGTTGTCGTCGCCATTGCGCCGTTAAACACGACTCGCACGAAGCAACCGCCCACGTCGGGCAGAATTTCCGTCGTCTCCGTATCCGGGAACACCAATTTTTTGGCAACCGACGACTGCGGATTTTGGAACACCTCCGCAACCGCGCCTTCTTCAACAACCTCACCGCCGTCGAGAATCGCAACCCTGTCGCATATATCCTCTACAACGCTCATTTGATGCGTAATGACGATAACGGTTATCCCGAGCTTCTGATTGATGTTCTTTATAAGAGACAGAATCTGACGAGTGGTTTTCGGGTCCAATGCGCTCGTTGCCTCGTCACAAAGCAGAACCTTGGGATTTGTGGCAAGCGCGCGCGCTATCGCGACTCTTTGTCTTTGTCCGCCGGACAACTCTGCAGGAAAAGCTCTTTCCTTGTCGCGAAGCCCGACTAGGTTCAACAGTCTGTACGCCTCCGCTTCCGCCTCAAGCTTTTTTACGCCTGCAAGACGGAGAGGAAAGCTCACGTTTTTCAAGCAATTTCTTTGCATAAGCAAATTGAAGCTCTGAAAAATCATCGCGATTTTCCTTCTGGTTTGGCGAAGCTCCTTTCCGCTTTGTTTAGTCACGTCCAAGCCGTCGAACAGCACTTCTCCGTCGTTTGGCTTTTCCAAAAGATTGATACATCTCACAAGCGTGCTTTTGCCTGCGCCGCTCATGCCGATAATGCCGTATATCTCGCCGTCATTGACGGTAATATTGACGGATTTTAACGCTTCGACGTCGCCGCTATCCGACGTAAACGTTTTTGACAGATTTTTCAGTTCTATCATCGTTTTCTCCCAAACAACGGTATTATTTCTTTATATCGTCCAAGGACGTATGATTTTTGCTGTAAATTCCCATCGGCTCGACGTGGATTGTCGCCGCCGACACAAGCGTGGTGTTATTGCTTGCGTTGAAATCCTCCAAATACGGAAGATGCTGGAAGTAGTTTGCGTCCAAGCTTCCGTCTTGAAGCGCGAGGTTTGGTTGGACGTAATCCGAATACTCGATAATATCGAGCTTAATGTTTTTCTCCGCAAGGATTTGTTTTGCAACCTCGAGAATCTCGGCGTGCGGAACGGGTGACGCGCCGACCTTGATTGTCGCGCCAGACAAGGAAGCATAATCAATCGACGAATCGAAACCGTTACCTGCGTCAGTAACCACGCTCAACACCGCGCCGCCGTATGTTGTTGCTATATAATCCTTTACTCTTGTCGATTGCAAAGCGCAAACCAAAGCTTTTATTTTGGCACTGTTTTGATTGCCGTCCTTCACCGCCACGATATTGCCGTACGCCGAATACGCGCCCTCGACGGCAAGAGAATCCGTTGCGGGATTAAGGCTTGCGGATATTGCGTAGTTTGAATTGATGATGGCATAATCGACGTCCTGCAAGAAATTCGGAAGTTGTGCCGCTTCGACCTCCTTAAACTTGATGTTGTACGGATTGGAAACAATATCTCTTACGGTTGCGGTTATTCCCGCGCCCTCTTTCAATTCTATCAAATCGAGCTGTTCAAGCAACATGAGCGCTCTCGCTTCGTTTGTCGCGTCGTTCGGAACGGCGATTACGATTCCGTTGTTGTTGTCGCAAGCCACAAGCCCTACGGCAAGCACGGCTAAAACGAGAGTGAGCAAAATTACGATTATCTTTTTCATAACATATCTCCTTTTGATGTTATATCGTTTGTTTATAGTGTTTTACAAAACAAAAAGAAGTCTTGCTCGACTTCTTTCGGTTTTTCATTGTTAAGTTTACGATAAGAGCCGATTTTAAGCAATATTAAACCTGCGCATGCCACGCATGCACATGTACATCATCATTGCGCTGACCGATGTGAATTGCTTCATTGTCGTTCTCCTTATTTACATCGAGATTCTAGCATTATTGAAATCTCTTGTCAACTTTATTTTACATCTTTCGCAAGTATTCGCCGTTAGCGTCTATCGTTCGCGTTTTAAGCGATCGATTTATATCGCCGTTTCAGCTGAGACAGCTACGCGTTACTCGTTGCGATTTGTTTGAATCTGCAAACTCAAAAGCGCAAGCGACGACGCCAAATCCTCGTTTTTAAGCGCAATATCGGACGGAATATTGAGGTGTACGGAGGCAAAATTCCATATAGCCTTTATGCCTGCGCCCACCATTCTGTCCGCAACCTCTTGAGCGGCATACGCCGGCACCGTGATAATGCCTATTTGAATATTGAAACGCTCGACGACGCTTTGTAGCTTGCTTATGTCGTAAACGGGCTTTCCGTTGATTTTCGTATTGACCAGCTTCTCGTTGTTGTCGAACGCCGCGACGATATTCAACCCGTAATTTTCAAAACCGCCGTAGCCGAGAAAAGCTCTTCCCAAACCGCCTGCGCCCACCAAAACCGCGTCGTGCGTGTTGTTGTATCCCAAAAAGCTCTCGAGGTCGGCAATGATTTCCTTTGTTACGTATCCCATTTTGGGCTTGCCTGCAACCGAAGAAATCAACGCGATGTCTTTTCGCACCTGCACGGGATTGAGATTCAGTCCGTTGGCAATAGTCGTGCTTGACACCGTAACCACGTTGAGCTTGTCAAGCTGATACAAATATTTGAGATAGGACGGAAGCCTATTCAAAGTGGCTTTTGAAATTTCATTAGTATCCTTTATCATAGCGATATATCCCTCTTATGCGCTTGTTTATCGATAAAAATATACCTCTTTTTTCGGCTTTATGTCAAGTTTTTATCGATATATCGCTCGTTATCGCAACTTATGGATATTTTTCGCCTCCAATCCCGACGATTGTCGAAGCTCGGTTTATTCGGATAATTGCTCGTCCACCTTGAGCATAATTGCGCACTCTATACGCTTTTTGAAAAGCTCGCAACCGTATTCGTAAACTCCGTTTATATCGCCCGTAGCGTTATAGGCATTGGCGGCACAGCCTCCGGAGCAATACAATCTTGCCCAGCAATCGTCGCACTCCTTGCGAGAATACGCGTTGCATCTCTTAAACTTATCTCGCATTGCAAGATTTGTCACGCCCTTCCATATATCGCCCATCAAATAATCCTTGTTTCCGACAAATTGATGACACGGATACAGCTCTCCGGTCGGCGTTACGGCAAGATATTCCGTACCGCTTCCGCAACCGGAAATACGCTTATAGATGCACGGACCGCCCTCGAGGTTGAGCATATAGTGATAGAACGTAAAGGGCTTGCCTGCCTTTCTGCGCTCAATCATCATATCCGCAAGCTTCTCGTATTCCTTAAATATGATTTGCTTGTCGTCTTGCGTCAACGCGTACTTGTCCGTCGGCGGACACACCACAGGCTCCATGCTCAATTCGTCAAAGCCCAGGTCGAGCATTGTTTGTATGTCGTTGGTGAAATCGGGGTTGCGGTGCGTAAAGGTACCGCGCATATAGTAGTTCTTTCCCTCGCGCGCCTTCACAAGCCTCTGAAACTTCGGCACGATAGTGTCGTAGCTTCCGACGTTTCCTGCGGTTTTACGGAAATAATCGTTTATTTCCTTTCTGCCGTCAAGGCTTAAAACAACGTTGTCCATCTCTTTGTTCGCAAAATCGATAACGTCGTCGTCAACAAGCATACCGTTTGTCGTCAACGTAAAACGGAAATTTTTGTTATGCTCTTTTTCCACACTACGCGCATAAGCGACCAAATCCTTGACGACCTGCCAATTCATCAACGGCTCGCCGCCGAAGAAGTCCACCTCAAGATTGTGCCTGTCTCCACTGTTTTCGATAAGAAAATCCAAAGCGCGCTTGCCCACCTCGTACGACATCAAAGCCCTTTCTCCGTGGTATTTGCCCTGCGACGCAAAACAATATTCGCAATTAAGATTGCAGGTGTGCGCAACATGCAGGCACATCGCCTTCAACACGGTGTTGCGCTTTGCCAAAATATCAACGTCGGGCTTAAAGGTATCCTCCGAAAAAAGCTTGCCTTGCGACTTCAATTCTTCTATATCCGAAATGCAATCGTCCACGTCTTGCTCGGTAA
>CAZUZK010000067.1:0-5159 GCA_964624745.1 uncultured Bacteroides sp.
ACCTTTTAACTAAACTTTCTTTGTAATGCATAGCTATTTTGCCTTTGGCAAGTGGCACTTTGTATTGTAAATCAAAGTAACGAATGGCTGGGAGAAAATAACCGGTGCCACGACGGCAGCCCGCATCCGGGCGGAGCTATTCATAGCGTCGTTGCAGCTCGCAGAAGAAATAACATGAAACTGCCCACCAACCATTCAGGCAGAATATCCCGAATCCCCTGGGACTTACCCACAGAATCGGCACATCTTTCACCGTATTTGCCAGCAAGAACATTCTACTACAGGCTCAAGAGCCTCAACCGAGTCCCATCATCGCATCTTCAGATCACTGAAGGGAAGCGTATCTTATTGTATGATTACAAAGAAATGAAATCGAAAATTAAGGAGTGATGAGATGATTAAACTCAAAATTGAACTGCAAGATTGGGATGAATGTTGCGCAGAAAAGGTTATCACAGTCCCCTCAACTTCTCTGCGTTCAGAGTTAAGTCGCCAGAATGAGTATGTCATTATCGACAGCACTCCGTCTATTCCCGGTGTTCACTCAATGGATATTTGGGAACTCAACGAGGTTCTCGATGATATCAATAGCGAGAACCCTGGAATGACAGCACAGCTTCTCTCTCTGATTATGAATGCCGTCAACGGAGACCTGGACAACAAAGAGTTTGTTCGCCGCATCAAGGAAAACGACTTTATGTTTGAAGATCTGTCCGATCTCAGATGGAGAATGGGAAATGAGGAGATTGCTGCCTGCTACATTGCCACAGAACTGGAAGTTCCATTCGATGATGGTATCACGAAGGAAATTCTTGCGTTTCTGAAAAAAGACGAAATCACCGATTACATCGACTGGTCTGCTATTTGGAGCCAGTACGAGGCTATCGGCTTCCGCCTTGCCGAAGATATTGAGTCAGAGGAATACAGCTTGTACCTGATTCATTGGAGATAAACCCAAACATCTGTAATGCATTATTAACTGTCCGCAGTTAATGCTCTGTATTGTAAATCAGAGTTTCAAATGGCTGGGAGGAAATACTGGGCTGCACGCCGCAGCGCCGAGCAGGTTGAGATCCTCCTCACCCAGAATCAAACCTGACCCAAATAAAAGTCGGCTATCAAGCAAAGCTAACAAAGGAAAACCCGCATACGCTAAGAATTCCGAGAACTAGGCGAAACGAAATCGAAGATTCGCACCAGCAACTTAGTAATAAGAACTGCGACGAAGAGTTCCTCCGGAGAACCAGAGAAGACGGGTACTAATTGTAGATTACAGATGAAGCCAAAAAGAAAGGAGTGGGCAAATGGTTTATGTTACTGGTGATACCCATGGGTCAATTGACATTAAGAAGTTAACCACAAAAGAATTTCCGCAGCAAAAGTCAATGACAAAAGATGATTTTCTTATCGTCTGTGGCGATTTTGGTTGTGTTTGGGACAACTCAAAAAACGATCTCTACTGGCAAAAATGGTTTAACGACAAGCTGTTTACCACTCTGTTTGTGGATGGAAACCACGAGAACCATAAGTTACTCGCTATGTTTCCTGTTGTCGAACGGTTTGGTGGGAAAGTACATCAAATTAAACCGAGTGTGTTTCACCTGATGCGTGGAGAAATATACGATATCAACGAGTCTAAAATATTCTGCCTTGGTGGAGCATCGTCGCATGATAAGTGGTGCAGAAAGCAAGATGTTTCCTGGTGGGAAGAAGAAATCCCAAGTAAGGCAGAGTTTAATCATGCTATCGATAGTCTGGAAAAGGCAAACTGGTCAGTCGATTACATAATAACCCATTGTGCTCCAAAGGGCGTGCAACAAAGGCTTGCCTCATGGTATGAAAATGACTCTGTAACAAGTTTTTTGCAGTTTATTGATGAGAACACAAAATACAAGCACTGGTATTTTGGTCACTACCATGTAGATGTGTCTGTAGATGAACAGCACACGGCGTTGTATCAAAAAGTGGAGGTGCTGAGATGAAAAAGAAAAAGGAATCACCTGGCTTTTCTTCCGAAAGCATCAGTGCAGTGTGCAGAATGTTTGATAATGCCATCAAGGACTATCAATGGAATAGTGATAAAATCGTTGAAATGGACAGGCTTACACAGGATTATCTGCACAGCTTAGAACTTGATGGTTTGAAATATGAAGAGCGGGCAAAAATCGCCACTCAACTTGCAAGATGCCGGCAGGAGCGCCGAGAGCATAAAGATACGACCATGATACTTGAACCATTGGTTCAGTATCTCGATACAGATAAGGGTCGGCAGTTAGTTAATCTTCTCAAAGAGGCTCTTGGAAAGACGAGAAAAGCGGAAGAGAAGATGGAGAACAGGGTTTACTACCCGAGAGTTCTTGGAAGGGAGAATAAAACATGATATGGATATATATGGCGGCATTGTTTGTCGCAAAAGTATTCGATAACGCGCTGGGGACAGCAAAGACCATTCTGGTTCAAAGGAACCAATGCGTTCTCGCCGGCTTAGCTCTTGGATTGTCAAACTTCATCTACCTCAGCATCACGAAAGATATCGTAACTACCGACAGCACCCTTGCTCTTGTAGTGGTTTCCATTGCAAGCGGCGTAGGGTGCTGTTTTGCAGTTGCGTTTAATAATAAGTTTTCCAAAGAGAAGACCTATGTGAATGTCATTATGTCTGATGACAAAGAGGAAATGATGAAGCTCCGAGATTTCCTGGCAGAGAACAAGATCACCAATGTAGCGAGTGATAGCTACACAATGGATTGGGAGTGCAAGACTCTTACCATCACAGCCTACGCTGAAACCAAAAGTCAGAGCAGGCTGATCGACAAATACATGGAAACAAGCAATGTCAAGTTTAAGCGTCTGGTGCAGGATAAGCGGGTATCCAAGCGCTGAACGGCAGGAACCCCAAAAATCTTTCGTTTTAACTATGTCAGTAAAGCCCGTAATCAAGGGCTTTATGGCATGGTTTGCAGTATTCGTATTATGATCCCAATAAAACAATCATTTCATACGGGGATATAGCTCAGTTGGGAGAGCGTCTGCCTTGCAAGTAGAAGGCCAGCGGTTCGATCCCGCTTATCTCCACCAATTTTGAAAATCTTGGAGGTGACACTATGGATTTGAAATGTCCGTCATGTGGTGGGACTCATCTTGATGAAATGAAGTTAGACCGATACAACGATGTTCTTTTCAGAAAGTTTGTCTGCTGTGATTGCGGATGTGAGTTCGTTGCGAAGTATGTTCTCGACAGCATTGTAAACGGAAGTGTTCGTACAGCAGATAAAGCTCCGGCAATGTCACTTCCGAGCCGCACGAACCTCGGTGGTCAAATGGTTCGTCATATGCTCCAGATGTATGAGCAAAGGAATTGATTAAATGAGTAGGGTATGCAAGCGGCCAAAGCATGGGACTGTAAATCTCCGCTCTTCAACTTGACTGCAGGTGTGGTTGTCTGAGCTTCGATGGTTCGAATCCATCCCCTCTCACCACTAAGTCCACTTGAAATGATACATAGTGGCTGGGGCATTGACTACAATGGGCGGAAGATAATGTGATATGAGCAGCGTGCTCTGGCACCGCCTCAACAAAAGCAAATCGAGCCGGTAAGAGATAGTTAATGTGGCTAATCGCTCAAGGCCATGAGCACCAAACCATGTCGTAAACCAGAACCGGCGGGACTAAGCAGAGGTTTGGGCGGTATGTGCTTACCGCAGTTGTTCTCCTTTACATCTCCCAAATAGAGGTGCCACAGCACAGATGTTCAGTCAGAGGCGAGGATGGTATACAAGAAACACGGTGAGGTTCCGGCAAACTTAGGTTTAGGCCGGAGTGTATGACTGGAGTTTGGCACTTCAAGTAGGCAAGCCACTTGCCGAGCTACCCTTGAGGGCTGGAGCAACAAGGTAAAACAAAGTCCCCAGAATGTTTTCCGGTATCAGAACACAACCGGCATAGAGCAGAAGTGTTTAGGGTCTGTGATCCCATGTGGCATCAGGGATAGACGGTAAGGACAAGGCGTGGAAATCTGCAGAAGCGCGAGAAATCCTACATAGATAAATGGTAATATAGCTCAGCGGTAGAGCCTTGGGGCTGTATGACCCCAGCGGGTCGTCGTTCGAGCCAGTCTATTGCCACACAAAAGATATGCTGGTGTAGCTCAGTTGGTAGAGCAGCTGATTTGTAATCAGCAGGTCGTCGGTTCGAGTCCGTCCACCAGCTCCAATATGGAGCAGTAAGCCTAATTGGTAAGGCAGCGGTTTGCTAAACCGTGAGTAGCCCGAAAGGGTGTGTAGGTTCAAGTCCTATCTGCTCCGCCAGTGGCTGGGTAGCTCCCAGATGATGTGTGCGATTATCGGCTTACCACACAGAGAATGACAACGCCCGCTGAAAACTGCATTTGGATGTGACACGGCTGCCAGTAGCGCTGGTGAAGCGACACAGGTGTGTGACAATCTAAGCGGGAAGCCGACCAAAGAAATATGCGGAGTTGACCTTGCCATCAGACATCTTTGCCTTTTTGACAGTTTCGACGAACTCTGCTGTAATTGCAGAAATCAGTTCGTCAGTGAGCTTAATATGGCGGAATTGGCAGACGCGTTAGCTTCAGGTGCTAATGTCAGTAATGATGTGTGGGTTCAAGTCCCACTATCCGTACCAAAAACAAAAAATTCAAAAGCGAGGAAGAAAGGTAGGGTTCACTATGGGTCAGTATTACAAGCCACTTTTAATTGCCGATGACGGCACTATGCAGACTGCCTATTCTCACGATTATGATAACGGGCTGAAGTTGATGGAGCATTCCTGGATTGGCAACAACTTCGTCAATGCAGTGATCCAGAATATTGACGGAAAACCGCAACGCTTGGCATGGTTGGGAGACTATGCAGATGGCGTGGTCGATGATAGCTGCAACTTTGGAGACGGTTTTATCACCCAAAAGACAGAATTTCAGAAAATTTATAATTCTGTGTGGGGCAATGACCCAGAGGATGACCTTGATGTAAAGTCTATTGATAGAAACACCCCAGAGTATGTTCTCAGCAATGAAAACGCAGACTGCTTCGTAGTAAATCTTACCAAAGGTTGCTATATTGACATGGAAAAGTATGTGGCCGAAAACAAATGGAAAGATAGCTTGGATACATACTTCTGGTGTATCAATCCAATTC
>CAZUZK010000068.1:0-5136 GCA_964624745.1 uncultured Bacteroides sp.
TACAGGCTATGCTCTTGGGCGTGACTCAAACGATAACAACAACGGCTTTGGCTGGGGTGGAGATTGGGCTTGGATTATAATCTTGTTCTTAATTTTCGGTTGGGGTAACGGCAACGGCTTCGGCTTTGGCAATAACGGAGGTAATATGGCAGGATATGAACTAGGAAAACTTGCTACAACTAACGATGTGGCTTCTGGTTTTTCAACAAGCGAAATTATGTCAGACCTTAACGACATTATTTTAGGTCAAGCACAAATGCAAAACTTTATCAATCAAGGATTTGCAGGCATTAACCAAACTGTAACAAATGGTTTTGCTGGTGTAAACAATGCAATTTGCACACTAGGTTATCAAAACCAAGCAGGCTTCAACAGTTTAAGCAGAGAACTTGCTGACTGTTGCTGCACAACACAGCGTGCTATTGATGGTGTAAACTATAATATGGCAAAGAACACTTGCGATATTATCAGAGCAAACCAAGATAACACAAGAGAAATCTTGAACTTCTTAACTGGCGAAAAGATTAGTTCTTTACAAGCAGAAAATTCAGCACTTACTGCTCAACTTTCACAAAATGCTCAAACAAGAACTATAATTGACAGTCTATTGCCTGTTGCTCGTCCAGCATACTTGACCTGTTCACCTTATGCAAGTGCTTATGGAACAAATGGCTCTTGTGGCTGTGGACTTTAACTAATAACAAATTAGTAATTCCTACTGAAATGTAGTGAGAAAATTAAATACTTTAATTGGGTGTAGAATTTTCTCTGCACCCTTTTTTAGGTTAGGAGTAGATTATGGAAAATAATGATGGTTTAAATGGCGATGTTGTATTCGGTGATTTATTAAACTTTATTAGCATAATGATTGGTTTGCAAAACCTTGAAGAAAATAGGCAACAATCGAAAGCCAACGATGTTGAAAAGCACAACAATATACAAGAGAAACATATTTTGTCCGACATTCACGAGCAGTTTGAAAAGCAAAACAAACTATTATATTATCAAAATAATTTACTCGAAGAAATTTTAGATATTTTAAAAGGAGGAAATAAAAATGGCTTGTAAACCAAGTTGCAAACTTTGCAAACGACTTATCATTTCTCAATCAATTACGGTCGTAGCCGTTGATGATGTTGACACTTTGGTGGTTGATTTGCCAAGTCAAGCGTATAATAATGGGGAGAAATACTGTATTGTGTTGGCACAAACAATTCCAACGACTGCAACAATTTCTATGCCAGTAGCATTTTCTATTGGTGGAGATACAACAACTGTTTATCCATTTGTTAGATGTGACTGCAGTCAGGTAACGGCTTGTGGAATTAGAACTCGCACAAGATATTCATCTATTGTTTCAACAAACACAACTGGTGGTGTGTTTAAATCTTTGGGAGGACTTTCTTGTTGCCCAACAAATAACTTAACCAGTTTGCCAGTAACGACTACTACAACCACCCCAGCAGTAACAAATGTTGTTGTTCAAAGTTCTCCAAGCAAGGTAACAAAGACAACTACTACCAAAAAGGAGGTTGTAAGCAATGAATAGAGATATGGCAATGAGAAGAAGGGCAATGCGTAGAGATATGGCTATGAACAAGTATTTTGGTCGTAGAGAAGAACCAATGCACGAAGGTTATCGTAGTATGCCAGAGTATGATTATCGCTATGAAGAACCAAGAAGATATGACGGCAGTAATATTCCATTTGAATTATATGGCAATGTAGATATGCGTGATTATGCTCGTAGACGAAATGCAAGGGGTCAGTATATGAGAGATGGTCATTATCCAATGCCTTATATGGGTTATGATTATGCAAGTTCTCATTCTGGCAAAATGGGTAGAGATGAATTGAAAGAGTGGATAGATGATATGCTTATGCAAGTTGAACCACAATATAAACACCTTTACACACTTGAAAACATTGAGAGTGTTGCAAAACAAATGAAAATCGAGTTTGATAAATTTGACCCAATGGAATTACTTGCTTCAACTTTAATTATGGCAACCGATTACGCAAAGAGTGTCGGTCAAGCAGACATTAACAGAAATGTCGCTATGGCAAAAGAATTTCTTTGTGATGAAGACGCAACTGTGAAATATGGCGACAAATTATGTGCTTATTATGACGCAATAGTTATCGGTGAATAATGGCAAAGTTTGTTTATTATAACGCAAACCCCAAAGGAGAAACAAGAAATGACTGTGTAACTCGTGCAATTTCACTAGCAAGTGGACTACCTTATCCAACAATAAGAAAAAAACTGTATTATACAGCACAGTTGCTTAATTGTGAAAAATTGTGTGTTGCTTGTTACAGACATCTTTTAGATGATGTGTTTGAGTATGAGCAAGTTCCTTGTTATGGACTTACGGTAAATGAGTTTGCTAACAAGCACCCCTATGGAACTTATTTGTTAAGAATTGACGGGCATATCACGACACTTATAGACAAAAATATTTACGATGTGTGGGACTGTCGAGAAGAATTTATAACAGATTCGTGGAGAGTGGACTAGTTTCCACTCTTTTATTATGCAAGAAAAATGTTTTATTAAAAATATCAATAAAAATGTTGACATTTGGAAAAATAAATGTTATAAAATAAGTAACCTGATTTAAAAAGGATACTGGTGCAGAGCATAGAATTGGAAAATTACTATGGATTTATCACAGGCAAATTGGGTTTCAAAATTGAATAGCCGAGTAAATCTCGGCACATCGAGTGTAAAATGAGAGAGCGATGTAATGTCGCTAGGTGCAAGTCCTATACACTTGACAATTAAAAGTTAGCAAATTAGGATAGAATTCTGACAGTTTTCTCCTTATTTTAATAATCGACTTTATTGAAGTTGGCTAACTCTTCAAGGCATATCGACTGGGTTATTACTCGGTGCTGATGTAAGGCAGGCTTTTGCGAGCCTGTTTTTTTGTTGAAAAAATTTTAAAAAATGTTTGAAATTTAGTTGACAAGAATAACACACATCACTATAATCATAGGTGTAATGTAAACCATTGCAAAAGGAGAAGTCGATTATGAGTAAGAAAAAATTATTAGAAAATTTGTTTAAACGAGAAACATTTATCAATGGAATTAAAGCGAGTTATGTTGATTTGATTTGGCTATTGAAGAACATTGAACTTAAAATGGACTTTTTAAAATCTGTCAGACTTGTAAAAACCAAAATGTATGTTTATACTTATTAAAGGAGAAAAGAAATGAAAACGACCGAAATTAAAACCAAAACATTAAGCGAAATTAGAAAAGTCTTTAAAGGTTGCGTTTGTAAAAACAAGCAAAAACGAGAGTGCGACTTCGCAAGACTTTACTTTAACCGAAAGTCGAAAGCATTTAATTGTTATTTGTGTCCGATAAAATGTTTGGATATGGAACTTAAAAATGCGATAGAAAAGAAAAAAGGGGGTGAAGAAAATGAAGTATGCTGATTTGCAAAAGCAACTTGACGAACAAAAGTATTTTGAAAGCATAAAGCAAGGCAGAGATATGAGCGGAAAAATGCAGTATTGTATGAATTGTGCTGTAAGCGACAAAATAAGGTGCGAGTGTTGCATTAGCCACGAAGATAGAGTAAAAATCAATCAATGTGCAAGGGCTTATATGAGGGGAAAGAAATGATTAGAATTTTAGTCGCAATGGAGCGAGAGAAAGAGAAACTTGCAAAATATGTCAAGCACGACATTGAAGTTGTTGGAATTGGTGTAACAAATCTACCAAATACGACCAAAAATGACATTATAATCAATGTTGGTTATTGCGGTGGCTACGACATACCAGTTGGAACAATAATTGAACCACACTTGTGTTTTGACACTAAAACAAGGAAGAAAAAACGGATAACATCGTTTATGGCTTTCTTCGACAGAGTTAGGTGTTACACGAGCGACCAGTTTGTTGAGAAACCTATTGTAAACTTTAAAAGTATATATGATATGGAACTTTACAAACTGCTGGAACTCCCACACCGAGAGTTCTATTCGCTGAAAATTGTGAGCGACAACCTTAACGAAAAGGACTGCGAAGACTTTAACGAAGAAGGCGAGTGGCAATATGTTGCCGATGTTATCAATAACTTTATTGAGTTGGAAAATTTATTTACCCCGATAAACAAATCGGTAAATAAAAGGAGGATAAAATGACACAAAGACAAATTGATGAAAAAGTAATGGATAAAGCAAATTTTCTTTATATGTGCAAATACAATAGGTCAACCGAAACTGCTATGGGTTTGCGAGATTGCATTATTGAAGCAGTCAAGGAAGTTACTCACTTGACCGAAGCACAACTTTGCAGTGTTTATGGTTGCTTGTATAAAGACTTGAAGTTCGACTTTGACTGTTACATTGATTATCTATACAAAACTATGACAGGGGGAGAAAATGGAAACAACAAATAATTACGAGCCAAACTTTTTAACCATTTCAGACCTTTCGCAAAGGCTTGGCTTTTCAAGGCAGTATATCGCAAGGCTTGTGAAAGAAAAGAAAATCAAGGCAATTAAAGTCGATAAGTTTTGGCGAATACCACTAGAAGAAGTTAAACGAATTGAAAAGGAGGGTGTTTAATGGATATTGAAGTTATTGATTTAGATGAGTTGGAAGAAGATTACGAAGAAGAACTAGACGATGAAGAAAGCGAATGGACTGCTGACGGTATCAATAAAGAAACTGGAAAATATGACCCTGACCACGATGCTTGGTATCCTGATTTTAATATTTTAGCAGAAACCGAAAGAGCATTGTTTGGGAAAAGGAGTTTTTAATGATAGCTGAACACGAACAAAAGATTTTAGACTTGTATTTTGACAAAATGTATTCGTATAGCGATATTATGAAACATTTTAAAGGCAAATACACTTATGCCGAAATCAAGAAAGTAATCAACAAGCGATATGACAAATACGACATTGAAAGAACGGAGGGGTTATGGAGAATAACAAGCAAGAGTTAGCCAAAGCAATCGAGTTGGCAATTAAGATTAGAGATAAAAGGTGCGAAACTCTGGAAGAGAAAGACGCACTTGCACTCTTAATCAACTTTGTTGAAGATATTATTAAGGAGAAAAAATAATGGAAGAAAAGAAGAATTTAAAGCAAAAACTGCAAGAAGCGAGAAT
>CAZUZK010000069.1:0-5115 GCA_964624745.1 uncultured Bacteroides sp.
GTCTCCACCACGGAGCCGCCTTCGCTGACTTCAAACACCATTTTGGTGGGC
Source organism: uncultured Bacteroides sp. (assembly GCA_964624745.1). GTDB lineage: Bacteria > Bacillota > Clostridia > Christensenellales > CAG-917 > CAG-475. Next base: position 52 of record CAZUZK010000069.1, read on the forward strand.
AGACCGGTGACGGTCATGCAGTTGTGATAGTAGCTGCTGGGAGCGGTGATCTGGATATTGCCGCTTTCATTGATGGCAGCGGTAAAGCCGGAGGGAGTTTCCAGCGTGCCGCCCATGGTGAACTCGATCAGCGCAGCTTCCGGATTGGGAACCTTGTCGTTGGCAGCCGGGATTGCCTGCAGCACATAGTGGCCGACGGGCAGGTTGCTCAGATCGTTGATAACCGCACCAACGGTGCTGGCAGAGGAGGAATACTCGCGGTAAACCACCTTGCCGGAAACCTTGCCGTCTCCATCGCTGTCGGCCAGGCCGGAAACGGAGCCGGTCTGTTCAGACCACAGATAGACCTGAGAACCGTCGCCCAGGGTAATGATGGAGGACTGGTTAATGGAGGACAGCGCCTGTCCGGTGGTATCGTTGATGACCTTGCCAACACCGACGATATAGGTGTCAATGCCCTCTACGGCGTCGAAAGAGAACTCGCCGGTGGTCTTGTCATAGGTCAGATTTGCGGGGGAGACACTTTTTTCGTCTGCGCAGCCGGCAAACAGAGCCAGACACATGGACGCGATGACCAGGGCGCAGATGAGCTTATTCAATTTTGACATTGTGTTCTACACCTCCTGATTGATTGGGAGGCTGCCGCCGCAGGGCGGCAGCCCCGGGTTGAAAATTACTTCTTCACCACTCTGACTTTGCGCTTTTTGGGCAGTGCCACGGCAAACAGCACGATGGCAGCAGCGCCCAGCAGCACCACATTGCCGATGATAATGATCAGCGTGGGCAGGGTGTTATTGGGAGTGGTGATGGTCAGCGCGTTCAGCGCATCGATGTTGTGGCTGTACTGGTAGACCGCATTGCGGGCCAGTTCATGGATCATGTGCTTGACATAGTTGGTTGCGCCATTGCCTTCTGCATCAATGGTAACATAGGTGTTGCCATTGCTCAGCGGGCCGGTGCCCAGCAGGCCGCCTTCTGCCATATACCAGAAGGAGTAGTTGTTGTACACATCGCTGGAGGAGCCGTCACCGTCGGTGATCAGCATGCCGTCCCAGCCCCACTCATCGCGCATGATGCCAACATGGAAGCCATAATGAGACCATGCCATACCGATGGAGTTCAGGGCACCCATGATGCCGTCTGCATTGAAGTACTTGGTGGCGATTTCATAGGGCCGCAGGTACAGGGAACGGATGGCGGACTCGGAAGCCCAGGTGTTAACGCCGTTACGGTTGGTATCGGAGTCGTTCAGAGCGCAGTGCTTGATGAACACATGCATACCGGTGGACTGCAGACCCTGTACCACATGGCCGCCGATCATGCCGGAGATGAAACCGTCTTCGGAGTAGTACTCAAAGTCACGGCCGCCGAAGGGGGTGCGGTGCAGGTTCATGGCGGGAGCGTAGCAGTAAGGCGTGTTGTTCAGCAGATCCTGATGGCCGTAAGCTGCGCCTTCTTCTTCTGCCAGTTCGGTGTTCCAGGTGGCAGCGATAATGACCGCGCAGGGCCACCATGTGCAGTCCGCGTTCTGGGCGTTACCGGCTTCGCCGGGGCCGTCCACGGCCAGAGAGAACTTCTTGCCGATGGAGTCGGCATTCTGGGTATGCCATGCATTGTCGCCGGCCAGCGTATCGGCTTCCTTGAACGAAAGCATGTTGGTCAGCTTGTCCCAGCGAACGTCATCGGAGGGAACGCCTGCCATGTGCTCGACCTGCAGTTTGGTGGCTTTGCCCTCGGCTGCAGCAGCGGACTCGCTGTCATAGATCTTGACGTAGCCGTCGGTATCCTTCACGGTGGCACCCTCATCGTCCAGTGCCACATAGTACAGGGCGTTCCAGGCGATGATCAGGCCGTGATCGGAGGTCAGGTAGCTTTCATCGGTCTGCAGCAGGCCCTCTTTGGTGTACTTGGCCAGGATGAAGTTGTTGTTGCCGTAGCCGTAGAGGATTTCGAAGGTTTCGCCGTCACCGAAGCTGACACCGTCGGCCAGAATGCTCTGGTAGAGATACTTCATGCCTTCGGAGAAGCCGTCGGAGCCGACCAGACTCATGGGCGCAGTCTCCATTGCTTCCTTGACGATGGTGGCAGCGTCACGCTTACCGGCGGTAGAGCCGGTGACAACCGGCGTGGTGCCGGAGCCGTCGGCAGACCAGACATAGCCGTTGCCGCTGTATTTGCCCACCAGATCGTCAGACTGGTACGACAGAATCTCGATCATACCGGCATGGAAATTGCTGCGGGACAGATAGCCCAGCGTGTAGGTGCCGGAAGCGCCGCCGTTGATCAGCATGGCACCGTCGCCTGCGGTAACGTCATTGAGCTTGTTGCTGGCGATGCTTTCCTCGCGGACGGTCACACCGTTGATGGTGATCACGCGCACGCCCTGGCCGTTCTCATTGTAGACCATGGTGTTGGCCAGATTGACCTTGACCGTGCCGTAGTCCGCGCCGTAAGCCTCTTCATTGGCCCAGCCGTGGGCATTGGGGGAAACGTGGAAGATGTAATCGCCCTTTTCCAGCACATATGCGCCCTGACCGAACTCGTCATAGGTGGTCAGATCGTCGGTGGAGAAGGAGATGGTCAGAGTCTCGGACTCGCCGGGCTCCAGAACCTTGGTCTTGTCAAAGCCGATCAGCACAACCTTGGGAACTTCCAGACCCACATTCTTGATACCCAGAGCGGGATCCTGTGCGTAGGGAGCTTCCATGTACAGCTGCACCACATCCTTGCCGGCCACGGAGCCGGTGTTGGTGACCTTGACGGTGATGGTGTTCTCACCGTGGGCTGCCAGCTTCACATCGGAGGAGACGATCTCCTGAGAGAAAGTGGTATAGCTCAGACCGTAGCCGAAGGGGAACTGCACCACTTCGTCATAGCCGGAGTAGGTGGCCTTGGGGCCGGCCTGCTTCTGCTGCTCGTAAGAGCCGTTGACATCGATGTCGGAGAAGTACTTGCCGTCGGAAAGGTTACCCTTGAATTTGATGGACTTGAACTCGCTGCTGTCGAAATAGCCCATGGCATCGGCAGTCTCATAGTAACGGTAGCCAACATAGATGCCTTCGTTGTACTCATAGTACTTGGTGCTCTTGCTGCTGGTCTGCACGTTGGCATAAGTCTGGTCGTTGGCGGAGTAGAAGGTGGGGTTGGTGGTCATATCGTAGGTCCAGGTGTCCACCACATGACCGGAGGGGTTGGTGATGCCGCTGAGGATGTTGGCAACACCGTACATACCGGCCTCACCGGGATGGCCGATCCACAGAACGGCTTCCACATTGTAGTTGCTGTTGTTGATAAAGCCGCACTCGATGGGCTCGGCGGAGTTGACCAGCACGATGGTCTTTTCGAAGTGCTTGGCGCAGAACTCCAGCAGATCCTTCTCGTTGTCGTCCAGCTCCAGATAGACACGGCCGGTGGTGGTGTCCTTATTGCCGTCATAGTCCAGCGAGGGGGAGGCGCCTTCTGCGCCGGAGCGGCCGAAGGTAACGATGGCCACATCGTCGTAATCCCCGATTACATCGGCGGTGACGAACTTCTCATAGGTGGCGCTGGTGAACTCGTGAATGTCACGGTAGGATGTCCAGTCGAAACCGGAAGCGGGGTCACCGTCTGCCATGTAAGCGGCGTTGTTGCCGCCGTTATGGACGTTGGCACCGGCGCCCAGCGCATTGCTCAGCCACTGCCATGCGGTCTTATTGTAGTCGATGCCCGCATTTTCAAAGGCAACGTTCATCATGGCGGTGTTGGAGTCGTCACGGCCGCCGGCGGAGCCGGTGCCGCCCTGCACATAGTTGAACGAGCTTGCGCCCAGGATGGTGACCTTGGTGCTGCTGCTCAGGGGCAGGGTGTTGTTGTGGTTGTACAGCAGGGTTGCGCCCTCTTCTTCCAACCGGGTGGCCACATCGGTGCCTTCGGACAGGGTGTAGGCACGGTCGATGTTCTTGGTGGTGATGGTGCCGTTCTTCGCGGCAATGGCCTCAAAGCTGCCGGCCATCACGACGTTGAAGACAAGGCATGCGACCAGCAGCAGCGCAACAAAGCCGAAGCCGACCTTATTTTTTGTCTTCAGGGGAACTTTTTTGGGATTTTCGTTGTTTTTCATGGTTTCTCACCCTCCTTAAAATTTGAAAAACGCCGTACTTTGATCTGTTTTTTTGTGGTGGCATCCCTCCCGCCGTCAGTTTCTACTGCGCGGCAGACCCTGCGTGGTCCGTCCGGCGCGGTTGTCGAATACATCATAGCGCATTGGAAGTATTTATGGAAAAAGCTGGCAAATTTGGTCAGTTTTGTGCCACTTTCCGTCAACACTCAGCAAAAGCGCCAATATCCGCCTTCTGTTTTTGTGCAGCTTTTCAGTCCTGCTCCGGCCAGATTCCATCGGCCTGCATCTGCGCTTTCAGATCCCGCAGCCACAGTACCGTATTGTCGTGCGCCGGCTGAGAAAGCAGATGGTAATTCGTATCGAAAAAATCGTCGTTGCCGTAGCAGTAGTCCTGCAGAGAAGAAATAAGCACCGCACTGTCCATTCCGGCAAAATAGCCATGCATCACTTCATCCACCTGCTGCACATTCTGCCGCTGCTTCACCGGCAGCGCATCGAGATTGACGCAGGCGTAGGAAACATACACCCGCACGCCCCGGTCTGCAAGAGTGTCATAGTAATGCTCCAGTCGCTGCATGGCCTGCGGCTTCAGAAACTCGGGATCCAGCACCACCCGATCCTGCAGCGGCAGTACCTGCTCATCCCGGTAAAAGGGGATGCTGCCTGTTCTGTCCAGATAGGGTCTGCCCTGTTCGTCCCGATAGATGCCGTCATAGCTGCCGGTGTGCTGGCGAAACTGCTGCCATCTGTTCCAGGAGTCCAGCAGATCCGGGAAATCCCGGGCATCCACCAGCGTCAGCAGATCATAATTCAGTTCCAGTCCGCACCAGAGCTTGTCATCCTGATTGCTCAGTCCCGTTACCTGCATCAGCTGCGTGCAGCTGGAAAGTTCCGGGGTGTGGAAGAAGACATCCCCGGGCTCCATGCAGGCCGCAAGAATCTGCATCTGCAGTGCCGAATTGATA
>CAZUZK010000070.1:0-5085 GCA_964624745.1 uncultured Bacteroides sp.
GTTATCTCGTGTTGGACGTTCCGCAAATCAGAGCAACCGAGCTTTACATATTTGATAAAAACGGCTTAAAAATCGGTGCGGAAGCCTGCAAAATCGGCGAAACGTACACACTTACGCTAGACGGAATCAGCCTTGAAAATCTGTCGCCTGATACTACAATCGAATGGTACGTGGCAGGAGCGTACGTAAAGACGGGGGACGTGCTTGAATTTTGTCCCGAAAAGGACGGCGAGTACGTGATAAACGCCAAAATCAACGGCACCTACGCGCAGGGCGTGGCAATAGTCATACGTAGCGAAAATGCGTGCGGATTGTCCGCGCTTGAAATTGCGTCGATAACGATTGCGTGCTTGGTGGTTGCAATCGTTTTAGTGTTGCTTACAACGTCGGCGGTGAAGAGACGTAGAAAATCATAAAATAAACGAATTAACGCTTTTTGAGCAACAGAAAAAAGACTGTTCCGTCGAACAGTCTTTTGAAAGACAAGTTTTTCCGAAATTAGTTGTTTGCTTTCAATGTGTCGAGAGCGCGGCAGAGAGTGGATTTCTTTCTTGCAACGGTGTTCTTTTTGTAGATGCCGTCTTTGTAAGCGCAATCGATAACCGAGATGGTTTCAGGGAGAAGCTTCTCTGCAAGAGCTACGTCGTTTGCTTCGATAGCTGCATTGTATTTCTTAATAGCGGTTTTGACGCGTGCTTTCTTTGCGGTGTTGATTTCGTTTCTCTTCTCGGAAGTGATAACTCTCTTTTTTGCTGATTTAATATTTGGCATATTTTTCTCCTCGTACTTTTGTACTGACTAAATATCTTTGACATCTTATCATAAACGGCGAAAACTTGCAACTGTTTTACATTGTTTTTTTGTTAATAAACATAATAATCTATATGGAAAACGGTCATATAGTCACGGATATGGCGTTGGAAAGCGCGCAAGCGGTGAATTACGGTTTGAAATCCGACGTCAAAAATCTCTCGTACGACGTGCAAAAACGCACTCTCAACATAAAAAATGCGGAGCAAGCAAAGGAGCTTGCACGCGAAAGAGGGGTGTACGTAACCTATGATTGCCCCCCAAACGTCTTCGATGTATCGGGCGCGACGGAATATTTGACTAAATGCCTTGCAAAAACGATTGGGGAGCTTGTGGGCATTGTGAAAAAAAGCTCGCCCGTCCTTGTCGTGGGATTGGGCAATAGGCGTATCGTTGCAGATTCGCTGGGAGAGCGGGTGATCGAGGGCGTTAAGATAACACGTCGGCTTCATACGGCAAGCTGTGCGCATAGCGTTTGCGCCTTCGGAACCGGGGTTTTGGGAACCACCGGTATGCAGTCTGCCGAAATAGTAGCCGGCATCGCTTCAAAAATCAAGCCGTCCGTCGTGATTTTGGTGGATTCGCTCGCAACCGGGGCGATTTCTAGGCTGGGACGCTCCTTTCAATTATCGAGCTCGGGCATTGCTCCCGGAAGCGGCGTCGGGCAGGACAAGGAGAGAATCGACAAGTCGGTTTTGGGTGTTCCTACCATATCGATCGGCGTACCGCTTATGCTTGCCTTGCGCACGGGGATATACGCCTTTTTTAAGGATTACGAAAAGGAGAAAAATTTGCCCGTGGACGAGTTTTCCTTGCGCCAAAGGCTTGCGGACGCAAGCCTGTCAAACCTTATCGTGGTGCCTAAAGACATCGATTTTTCAGTAACCAGATGCGCGCGCGTCGTGTCGTCGGCTATCAATCTTGCGTTTAGAACTTAATCGATAATCTAATGCGAGCAATTTGAATTTTTCAAGATTATATATTGCTTGCCTTCAGCATCTCGAGTAGCTTGATATACTTTGATTTTTCGTTGCCGCCGGTAAACGCAAAGTCGATTTTGCTTTCTCTGCTTGAAAGCGGTGTAACGAGGGCTTCCAGCTCCTTTACAAGCGCGCCGTTTCCGTCGAAATATCTGACGTTTCCGAGTATGCGCGATATTTCTTTCTTGCAATACGGATAATGCGAACAGCCCAAAATCACGTTTTTTACCCCTCTGAAAGGATAGAGCCTAGGGGCAAGATATTTGTATAGCGCGCTCATATCCAACGTTTTTTTCGTGTAGCCGATAGACGCCTGTATTTCTATAAGCGTTGCAAGCTCGGCGGTTTCGGCTTGTTTTACGCAGTCGCACACGGTGTTTAATCGGGTATTGTCCGTTGCCATCAGCAGAGTATCGTCAGGGTTTACGGAGCAGAGGGCGACAGGGGGAAGAAGACGTATTACGTCGTTGCCGTCGTATATCGTCGAGGCGGTATTGCAGGCTAAAACCGCAACGTCGCAACGTGATTTTAGACGCGTTATTCCGTCGTTTACCGCGTCGCGAAGCTCGTTAACGTCCATAGTGCCGAACGGGTGATGAAGGTTGTCCGCAAGATAGAAAAAATCGTTTCCCTTAAACCGTTCCGACAAGATTTTAAGGGTGGTAAGTCCGCCTATTCCGCTGTCGTAAATGCCAATCGTTGCCATAACGTTATATATGTTAAAAGCGTCCTCGTTGACAAAATTTGCAATTCGATTTTTTGCGGCAGAGTTTTGTTATTCGTCAAAAACAAGCATTCTAATGCGGTAAAAATATTTTAAGATATAATTATTCAAAATCTATATGAAAAAAATTTTCGTGTATCTATTCGCGTAAAACGCCATAAAACGGCATATAGCGGATTTTAGTGGCAAAAATATAGTTGAAAATATATTAAATTTATTATATAATTGCAATATCCACTTCAAAAGAGGTAAATTATGAAGATTTTTGATACAGACTCAATCCGCAATGTAGCTCTCATCGGCCACTCCGGCGAGGGTAAAACGTCCCTCGCAGAAGCAATGCTGTTTGAAGCGAAAACCATCGATCGTCTCGGTAAGGTTGACGACGGTACTTCCACAATGGACTATGACGACGAAGAAATCAAAAGAAAAATATCAATTTCGTTGTCTCTCGGTTATGCACTTTATCGCAACACCAAAATCAACATTCTCGACGCACCGGGATTTTTCGATTTTGAAGGCGAAATGATCGCAGCCTTGCACGCGGCAGACAGCGCAGTGGTCGTAACCAGCGCGTCCGGTTCAATCACCGTCGGCACGGAAAAGGCTTTGGAGCTTTGCCAAGAAAAGAAGGTCGCGGCACTTATTTTCGTAAACGCCGTCGATAAAGAAAACAGTGATTTCTTCGGCACCGCAGAAGCGATTATGGCAAAATATAAGAGCGTTATCCCCATCGAGCTTCCCATTATGGAAGGCGGAAAGATGACGGGTACCGTCGACGTGCTTTCGGGCAAGGCTTTCGATTTGCAGGGTAAGGAAATCTCCGCTCCCGCAAGCCTCTCCGCACGCGTCGAAGAGTACAACGGCAAGCTTATGGAAATGATTGCCGAAACCGACGAAGACCTTATGATGAAGTTCTTTGACGGCGAACAATTCACCGACGAAGAGATTCAAAAGGGCTTGCACGTTGCAATCGCACAAGATATATTCGTTCCGCTCGTTCCCGGTAACGCGCAAAATTCCAAGGGCGTCAAGAGACTTATGGACAAGCTCGTCGACCTTATGCCGCATCCGCAACGCGCTCACAAAATCAAAGCGATTTCCGACGGCAACGAAATCGAAGTCGGCGTCGATCCGTCCGCTCCGATGTGCGCGCAGGTTATCAAATCCGTTGTTGACCAGTATGCAGGCAAATTGCTTATCTTCAAGGTGCTTGGCGGCAGAATTTCAAGCGGCGACCAGGTTTACAACGTAAGCGCGGAAAAAATGGAAAAATTCGGCGCGCTTTACGTGCTCAAGGGCAAGAAGCAAGAAGCAGTCGATTGCCTCAACGCAGGCGATATCGGCGCAGTGGCAAAGCTAGCGTATACCAACACAAACGATACGTTGGCAACTCCGGACAGCAAGATTGAGTTTGAAAAGATAGAGTTCCCAAAGCCGGTTATTTCCTATGCGGTTAAAGCGGTTAAGGACGAAGAAAAAGCAATTCAAGGTCTTATCAAGATGCAAGAAGAAGACGCAACGTTCAAGGTTGAAAAGAACGTCGAAACAGGCGACGTGCTTATCAGCGGCTTGGGCGAAGCACAGCTTGACATTATGTGCAAGCGCGTCAAAGCGAAGCTCGGTATCGACGTCACGTGGCAAGAGCCGCGCGTTGCATATCGCGAGACCATTCGCAAGACCTCTCAAGCAGAAGGTAAACACAAAAAGCAATCGGGTGGCGCAGGACAATTCGGCGACGTATTTATCAAGTACGAGCCGGGTGCCGAAGACGGCGAATTTGAATTTGTCGACGCAGTTGTTGGCGGTGCTGTTCCTCGTCAATTCATTCCTGCCGTTGAAAAAGGCTTGCGCGAAGCAATCAAGCACGGCGTATTGGCAGGCTATCCGCTCGTCAACCTTAAAGCTACGCTTTACGATGGAAAATATCACCCCGTTGACAGTAAGGAAATCGCATTCGTTACAGCCGCAAAGCTTTCGTATGCAGACGGTATCGCAGCCGCAGGTCCTTGCTTCCTCGAGCCTATCGTAGAAGCAATGGTTACTGTTCCCGACGATTATCTCGGCGACATTCTCGGCGATATGAACAAGCGTCGCGGCCGTATTCTCGGCACGGATATGCTCAACGGAAAGCAAATTATCACCGCAGAGGTTCCGCAAGCTGAAATGTTCCGTTACGCAACGGATTTGCGCTCGATGACGCAAGGTCGCGGCAGGTTTGAAATGCGTATCGTACGTTATGAGGAAGTGCCTGCAATGAACAACGACAAGATTATCGCAGACGCGAAGAAACGCGAAGAAGAAGCAAATAAGAAATAATCGTTCAATCGATTTTCAAAAAGCCGTTTGCAAGCGCAAACGGCTTTTTATAACACAAAACCACCGGACTATCCGGTGGTTTTGCATATAAAAAAGCCTGCGAACGCAGGCAATATCTACAAAAAAAACTGTGCGCCATCTTCGATAATGAATACCGAAGCGGAAACGACGCAGGTGGCTCCTCCAAAGTTTCCCCTTGGCACACGCCAACGCCTGTTTAGTGCTGCTGCGGTCAAGCTCTGACACGGTTCG
>CAZUZK010000071.1:0-4931 GCA_964624745.1 uncultured Bacteroides sp.
CCACAAGCAAAGCAATCCGGTTCAGATTATTTCTCCAAGCTGTTCAATGCTTTTTGGGCATTCTCATCTCCCTGCTCTGCTGCTTTGCGATACCATTTTACAGCCTCAGCTTTATCCTTTGCCACCCCCTCTCCATTTAGATAAGCCAAACCAAGATTACATTGCGCTTCAGCAAATCCCTGATCAGCGGCTTTCCGATACCACTTCACGGCTTCAGCCTTATCCTTTGCTACGCCATAACCATTGGCATAACACCAGCCAAGAACACATTGTGCTCCGGAATGTCCCTGCTCCGCAGCCTTGAGAAGATACTCTTTAGAAGTTTTCTCATCCGGTTCCTTTTGGAAAACTCCGCCTCTGGAATACCACAGCCCCATTGCAAACAGAGCATCAGGATTCCCCTTATCCGCCTGTTTCTTGATTTTCGGCAGGAAAGAACGCATGACGTCATCCGGAACAGCGGCATCATCAGCAAGAATCATATTCGCATAATCTACATAAGCAGTGATTGCACGCCCATCGCCTTCATTCAGATATTTCTCGCACCGGAGCACCAATTTCCGAGCATATTCAAGTGCCTTTTCACTGTTCTTCTGCGACTGATAAAAAAGTGTCATCATCCCAGTTGTGGAAACCAGATTCTCAGCAAGCTGATTACCCGTTTTCTTTACGGAGGCGTCCTCCAGCCACTCCAGCAACAATCCTTCCAGTTTAAGATAATACTTTTCCGCTTGATCCGCCTTGCCGTATATCTCTGACGTAAGTGCAAGTTTCGCATACAGTTCATTGAGATTATGCGCATGGGCGGGATTTGCCTTGCAGAGAGAGACAAGCATCCGCAGGGATTCCTCAAACTCGGTTTGCCGGTTTGCAAAAAAATAGAGCTCGGCAAGCTGGCGGTACAGCCATATCCGGCGGGAAGCTTCAACAACTTCGGGATTCTGCTCAATGATGGCACGTGCGTGAGAATAGTGCTGCAACGCGGCATCCATTTTGTTCAAACGGGTATAGATGATTCCCAGCAGACATTCCGTATAGGATACCTTAAAATGCCGCTCCCCATGCAGTTCTTTTTTCAGCGCCAATGCCTTCAGACCGTATTTCTCCGCCTCTGTATCGTTTTGCAGCTGTAGACATGCCGAGCTGAGAGCCTCATAAGCTCTTGCAAGCGTATTCTTGTCAGGGGCGGGCTGTTTCTCCAGCAAGTCCAGAGCTTCCAGCAGAGACTTTACGGCAGTTGCATAATCTGCGTTCTCCTCCGCTGCGATTCCTTTCAAATAAAGCTCATCGACCGGATTCTTTGCTTCGGTTGCGACCTCTGCAGCAGGCCTGCTCCCGACACAGCCTCCGGACAATAACACTGATGCCAGCAATACCATACATCCACGATAGTTCATCGGTTCCTCTCCCTTGTCATTCTTGTTTTCCAGTTCACCATTTGCACATCACAACGAAATCAAATCTGATTCCAGTTTATTTCTCCAAGTAGCTTAAAGCTCTTTTTGCATCCCCATGTCCCTGTTCCGCTGCCTTACGATACCACTTCACAGCTTCACTCATATCCTTTGCAACCCCCACCCCATTGGCATAACAATATCCAAGCCAGAATTGTAATTCTACTAGTCCTTGTTCCATCGCCTTGCAATACCATTTCATGGCTTCGGATATATTTATTGCAAATCCATTGGCATAATAGCATCCAAGATTATATTGTGCTTTAGCATATCCTTGTTCAGCAGCTTTGCGATACCATTTCACAGCTTCGGACACATCTCTTGCAATACCATCACCCGCCAGATAAGCTACTCCAAGATTATATTGCGCTTCTGCGTCTCCTTGTTCAGCCGCCTTACGCAACCGTTTTACAGTTTCAGCATTACACACGAAAACGCCATTACTATTAGCATAAGTCAGGCTAAGATGATACTGTTCCTGTTCTGCTGCCTCTGCCTTACGCATCCATTTTACAGCTTCACTCATATCCTTTGCCACCCCCTCCCCATTGGCATAAGCAATACCAAGATTATGTTGTGCTATAGCATATCCCTGCTCCGCAGCTTTACGCCACCACTTTACGGCCTCTGTCTTATCCTTTGTTACGCCTGAACCATTTAGATAGGCGACTCCAAGACTATACTGCGCCTGTGCCACCCCCTGTTCCGCCGCCTTGCGATACCATTTTACGGCTTCAGACGTATTTTTTGTTACACTTAAAACATTGGCATAACACCAGCCCCAAAATTGTATATCTGCTTTTTCTTGCTCTGCCGCTTTACGATACCATTTCATTGCTTCAGACGTATCCGTTGTGACTCCGATTCCATTGACATAACACCAGCCAAGCCAAAATTGTGCCTGTGCCAATCCCTGTTCCGCCGCCTTGCGATACCATTTCACGGCTTCAGCTTTATCCACTGCTATACCTTCTCCATTAGCATAATGCCATCCAAAACTATATTGAGCCCATGCATATCCCCGCTCTGCCATTTTACGATTCCACTTCAACGATCTAGCCATATCCTTTGCTGTTGTTCTATTTTCAGAATAGGCTATTCCAAGAAGATATTGCGCCTGTATGTCTCCCTGTTCCGCCGCTTTGAAAAAATATTTGATTGCAGTTTTTGTGTCCGATTCCTTCCGGAAGACTCCACCAATGGAATACCAAAGTGCCACTGCGAACTGAGCATCAGGATTTCCCATATCTGCTTGTTTCTTCTTTTTCGGCAGGTAGGGACACATGACATCCTTGCCATATGTCTCTGACATGACTACTGCGAGTTTCAGATACAGTTTATTGAGATTATGCGCATGGGCTGGATTTGCCTTGCAAAGAGAGACAAGCCTCCGCAGGGATTCCTCAAACTCGGTTTGCCGGTTTGCAAAAAAATAGAGCTCGGCAAGCTGGCGGTACAGCCATATCCGGCGGGAAGCTTCAACAACTTCGGGATTCTGCTCAATGATGGTACGTGCGTGAGAATAGTGCTGTAACGCGGCACCCCTCTTGTTCAAACGGGTATAGATGATTCCCAGCAGACATTCCGTATTGAATAACTCAAGATGCCGCTCCCCATACACATCCTTTTTCAGCGCCAATGCCATCAGTCCGTATTGCTCCGCTTCCTTATCGTTTTTCAGATGCAGACATGCCGAACAGAGAGCCTCGCAAGCTATTGCAAGTTTACCCTTATCAGGATCAGAAACTGACTGTTTCTCTAGCAAGTCCAGAGCTTCCAGCAGAGACTTTACGGCAGCTGCATAATCTGCGCTCTCTTCTCTAGCTATTTCTTTCAAATAAAGTTCGTCAGACTGTTTCTCTTCTTCGGTTGTGTCCGTAAAATCCAGATTCCAGAGAACGTATCCGACTAATAAAACAGGAACCAATAAAACTGAGACCAATAACACTGTGGTCAGCAATACCATATACTTGCGATAGTGCATCGGTTCCTCTCCCTTGTCATTCTTGCATTTTATCGTGACTGGAGTATATCATCACAACGAACTCTGAGCCAGATTCGCCACTGCGCGCCGGGCGGGTTCATATCCCCATGCCGCCGACTTGCGCAGCCATTTGAGACCCTCGTTCAGGTTCTTCCGGTCGCCGCGACCTGTCACATACAGAATTCCCGTCTTATATTGTGCATACGGATCATCCTGTTCTGCGGCTTTCCGATACCATTGCAGCGCCGCTGCGTCATTCTTCGGCACGCCCCAGCCGGATTCATGGATCATTCCAAGACTGGTCTGCGCAAACGGGTCGCCCTGTTGAGCCGCCTTCTCATACCATGCAATCGCCTGACGGTCGTCGCGCGGAATGTAGAGGCCTGTGAAATACATGACGCCTAAGCTTTTCTGTCCTTCCACATGTCCCTGCTCCGCTGCTTTGCTGAACCACCGGAACGCTTCTCCGGGGTTCTTGATGGTACCGATGGCTTTGTAGTGGCAGTAGCCAAGATTGTATTGCGCATCAACATTTCCCTGTTGGGCGGCTTTGGAAAACCACTGGAATGCCGCCTTGGAATCAGGATCAAGCCGGGCTTGCTCTGTCTTCTTGCCGAGCAGAATCAGCTCAAGAGCCGCTTTCCGGGTGATCACGTCACCGGGAATCTTTTTCCTGCCGTTGGCATACAGCAGACCAAGGATATTCTGTGCCTCTGCATCACCCCGTTCCGCCGCCCGACGGCAGGATTCGAAGTTCCCTGTCTGATAATTCTCCGCTGCGGACAAGCTGATCGCTGCCGCCAATAATGCAAATAATACCTGTTTCATACTATTGACCTAAAATTTGTTTTAATTGTTTTAATGCAACCGTAGCTTCTGAATAACCGAGTTCTTCTGCTTTTTTAAAGTAATCTAAAGCTTTACAATAATCAATTTCTGAATCATTTTTACCAGTGCAATGGTCACATCCTTTTTTATATAAAGCTAAAGCCTCATCCTGCAAATATCTAGCATTTTGCTCATTTCTCTTTATTTCCTCTGAAGCATTACTAGACTCAAGAGAACTAGATGATTTGACAGCATCCTGTTCAGATGTTGGAAAAACTGTAACCCGTATAGAATCCTTAGACACATTTATTTTCCACTTCTCTTGTCCGATCATATACATTCGTAACATATATGCTATAAATAGAGATGGTATAGCAAATATACAAATGAATACCCCCCACCCTATCATATCCAATTTATTAAATCCAGTTTCTCCTAGGATGCTTACTCCTATGAATAATAGTCCGCTCCCGACAATACAGCAACTTAAGATGTTACATAAATAAAAAGGAAAACACAAATAAAAGGGAGGATCATACCCGGCTAGTGACAGGGAGAACTTGGCAGGTACCTTATCCTTATTCTTCCGCCGTATAGTTATGGGTTGTGATTCAAAATTCGTCATCCTTTTATCTCTTAAGGCAAAATAAATAATTATCAACCCT
>CAZUZK010000072.1:0-4898 GCA_964624745.1 uncultured Bacteroides sp.
TTTGAGCAATAGGGGAAAGCCCGAAGGGAAGGGGTGATTTTTTATTTTAATATACCCGTACTATCTCCCATTCAAAGCATCTCCATACGCACCCTATCCCCTATTCCTTGCCTAACTTATCACGTGTTTAGCAATCGGCGCAATTATCATTCGGCGCAATTCAAATTAAAAAACAAAAAAAGAAGTCCGAAAGGACTTCTTCTTGGCAGGGGAGACGCGACTCGAACACGCAACCGACGGTTTTGGAGACCGTTGCTCTACCATTGAGCCACTCCCCTATGCTTTTATCAAGCTTGATTATTATAACAACATATAATAAAATAGTCAAATAAATAGCGATTATTTGCAAAATTTCGGCACTTAGTCGTAAAGGTTTTCATTCTTATGCACATAAATTGAACAAACCATTGTCAAATCGCACCAAAATAGTGTAATATTAAAATATGAGCAGCGTAAAAAAACAGGTTGAAATATATACGGACGGAGCTTGCTCCGGAAATCCCGGCATAGGCGGCTGGGGCTGTGTAATGCTATACAAGCAACACAAAAAGGAAGCAAGCGGAGCGGAACAATCCACCACGAACAATCGTATGGAGCTTACCGCAATCATACAAGGGCTTAAAATGCTAAAGGAACCGTGTGCCGTCACAGTATATAGTGACAGTGCGTATTCGGTCGAGCCCTTCCTGCAAGGCTGGATAAACGGCTGGATTATGCGAGGCTGGCGCACCGCAAGCAAGGACGAGGTTAAAAACGTCGATTTATGGAAGGAACTTCTCTCCTTAATGCAAATCCATGAGGTTTCATACGTTAAGGTAAAGGGGCACGCAGATAACGAATTGAACAATCGATGCGACTATTTGGCGCGCACGGCGATAAAGGAATTGCAAAAATCGCTTCCGCTTGAGATTACCCCAATCCCGGACAACATTTGAAAAACGTACAAATTTTGATAAAACAAAGACCGCAACTTGCGGTCTTTGTTTTATCAAAATCATCATTTCATCTGGTTAGATTGCTTAAATCAATCGAAATAGTCGATCTGCATTGCATGGCGAACTCTTGAAAGCGTTTGTGCGGCTTTATTGCGAGCGACCTCGCTTCCCTCTCTCAAAACCGCATAAATCTCGTCGGTGTGCTTTTCAAGTTCCAAACGCTTGTTGTATATCGGTTCCAATTCTGATTGCAAAATCTTGCAAAGGAATTTTTTGATTTTTACGTCGCCGAGACCGCCCCTTCTGTAATGCGCTTTCAGCTCGTCCAAATTTTGATAATCGGGCAAAAATTCCGAGAAATGCTCGTCGGTACAGAACGCGTCAAGGTATGTGAATACCGTATTACCCTCAACCGTGCCGGGGTCTTCGATGCGCAAATGATTCGGATCGGTAAACATCGACATAACCTTTGTGCGGATAACGTCGGGCGTATCGGACAAATAAATGCAATTTCCCAAAGATTTGCTCATTTTAGCCTTGCCGTCAAGTCCGGGCAAGCGCAAACAGCTCTTGTTCTTGGGAAGCATTATTTCAGGCTCGACAAGCGTATCGCCGTATATCGAATTGAACTTGCGCACAATTTCCTTGCACTGCTCTATCATCGGGGATTGATCCTCGCCGGCAGGCACGATTGTAGTGTCAAAAGCAGTAATATCTGCCGCCTGACTTATCGGATACGTCAAAAAGCCCACGGGAATACTGTTCTCGAAATCGCGTAATTTGATTTCGGCTTTTACAGTCGGATTGCGTTGCAATCTCGAAAGCGTAACCAAATTTAGATAATAGAACGTAAGTTCGGTAAGCTCTGGGATTGCGGATTGAACGAAAATATGCGATTTTTGCGGATCTATACCGCAAGCAATATAATCGAGAGCGACTTCGATTATGTTTTCACGCACTTTTTCGGGGTGCTCGGCATTATCCGTCAATGCTTGGGCGTCGGCAATCATCACAAAAACGTCGTCGTATATGCCCGAATTTTGCTGTTTAACGCGTTCGCGCAAGGAGCCGACGTAATGCCCGATATGCAATCTTCCGGTAGGTCTGTCACCTGTCAAAATTATTTTTTTCATAAATGCTTGTTACTCCGAGGTCATATTGCGATATGCAACGCTTGCCACATACTATAAGCGCAACCGCACATATTGCAATACGTATTGATAATTCTGTATATATATTATATATAAACAAATATTATCGTTATATATATACGTTGTTCCGAAAAGTACACGCGCTACGACATTTGCCGTAGCGCGCATTATTTTTAGGATTATTCAAAGATTATTCGGCAGGCTCTTCGACTTTTTTCTTGCGAGTCGTTTTCTTTACGGGAGCTTCTTCCTTTACTTCGTCTTCGAGTTGAAGATTGAGGTTTTTGAACAAGTCGCCGAGAGTTGCGGAGGAATTGCCGGATACCCATTCTTTAGGTTCGTTGGAGGTTTCCTTCTTCGCACTGCGACGTTCGCGTTTATTCTCGCCGTCTGCAACCTTTTGCTCGAATTTCTTAACTCTGGAGCTTCTCTTTGCAGCCTTTTCTTCCTCGGTTGCTTCCTCTTGACCTTCAACGAGCGCGCTAGCAGTTTCTTCGGGTGCGGGGAGCAATTCCTTGATAGAAAGAGTGATGCGGTTGTCATCGAAACCGATTATCTTTGCTTCGACTTCTTGACCGACCGTCAAAGCTTCGTTTGCGTCCTTAATCCAGCTGTGGGAGATTTGAGAAACATGTACGAGTCCGTCTACGCCGTCATCGATAGAGATAAATGCGCCGTAGGGGAAGATTCTTTCCACTTTACCCTTGATAACCGTACCGACGGGGAACTTCTCTGCCGCTACTTCGTAAGGCTTCTTTTGGAGTTGTTTGTAACCGAGAGAAATCTTGCCGGTCTCTCTGTCCATCTTGAGGACTACGAAATCGTAACTTTCGCCGATGGTAAGTACGGTTGCGGGATCGGTAATCTTGTTCCAAGAAAGCTCGGAGATGTGTGCCAAGCAATCGAAACCGCGTACGTTTACGAATGCGCCGAATTGAGTAAATCTCTTCACCTTGCCGGTAACGATGTCGTGAACGTGGATATTGTTCCAGAACAAATCTTCTTTTTCTTTCTTTTCTCTTTCAAGAATAATACGTTGAGAAGCAAAGAGGTATCTGGATCTCTTTTGGGGCTTATCTTCCGTTGCAACGGCTTCTTCACCCTCTGCTTCAGTGTTTTCTTTAGTATCCTTCGGAGGCATAAGCGTCAAACGAAGCGTTTTACCCTTGTAATCCTCGAGGTTGCTTACGTAACCCATTCTGATTTGGCTTGCCGGAACGAAAATCGTATATTGTCCGAGTCTTCCTCTCAAACCGCCCTTTACGACTTCTGTCATAGTGAGAGAGAATTCGCCTTGAGAAAGAGCCTTTTCTGCTTCCGCTTCTTCTTGACGAATCGCGTCAACTTCCTTTTTGGAAAGAGAAACGTATTCTTTGTTCACAGCCAAGATAGTGGTATAAACCTCGTCGCCCTCTTTGAAATCGGCAGGATTGTAATTGCCGTCAAGAGTCGCTTCACTCTTATCAATGAAACCGTCTTTCTTACCGCCGATAGCTACATAAATGCCGTTTTCACCCGCGCTGATAACTTTGCCCTTAATGCGTTTGCCGACTTTGTAGTTGGTGTATCCCACGGAATTTGCGGACTTCATAAGGTCTGCCATCGTGGTGGGTTCTTTTTCTTCAGCGATTGTTTGCTCTTGAAGTGTTGCCTCTTCTTTCACTTCAGTTTCTACTGTTTCAACAGTGTTCTTTTGAGTTTCACTCATAAGTTTTGTTACCTCCCGTATCAACCACGGCGGAGTTGATGCTCCTGCGACAATTGATACAAATTGAATATCCTTGAATAGTTTTTGTTGAGCCAAGACGTCGTTTACGTCCGTTGCGAAGTACGTATTCGGATTGACCTCCTTTGCCACCTCGTACAAGCGTCTTGTGTTTGCGCTCGTATGGCTTCCGAGAACCAAAACCGCGTCCGAATCCTGCGCAAGTGCGCGCGCTTCGTCTTGTTTCACTTTTGTAGTATAGCAAATAGTATTAAAAATGCCAACTAAATTGCCGTTATTTTTTTCAATTTTCTTTGCTTTTTCTTCGATTTTTTTATATTTTTCGGGCAAAATCGTTGTTTGAAACAAAATCGAGGTCGGATTTTTGCCTATCGGCAGCTCTTCCTCGTCCGAAATCACCCTAACCTTATTGCCTGCATAAGAAGCAACGGATACAACCTCGTCGTGTTTGCAATCGCCGACAACGATAATATCGTCCCCGACTTCCGCTCTTTCGGCTGCAATTTTCTGATTGCGCTTTACGACTACGCACGTGGCGTCGAACAGAATCACGCCGCGTTCGATCAGTCTTTGTTCAAGCTCCTTTGTTATGCCGTGTGCGCGTATAAGCGCGACGTCGCCCTTTTTAAGAGAATTCGCGTCGTCTATTGCCAAGCATATCGCGCCTTTTTCGCGCAAATAATCCGTGACAAGCTCGTTATGCACAAGCTCGCCTAGCGTATAAATCTTTCCGTATTCGTCAACAAGCTTCAACGCCATATCGACGGCTCTTTTCACGCCTGCGCAAAAGCCGGCGTGTTCGGCAACTCTAACCATATTTGTTTATGACTTTTATTTTTTCTTTCTCTTCGTATGCTCTTCGACGTATTTATTGCACAAATCGCGAGTTTCGTCCATTTTGCGGCGGATTACTTCTGTTGCCAAATGGTTTTCTTCGGGCGTGCGAGCATTGTAAAACTCCTCGAGAGTGAAAGGCTCGCCGACGTACAGCCAGGTTTTTCTAAAAGCCTTGGGGCTGCGATAATAAATCATCGGCACGATAGGCACCTTTGTCTTTATTGCAAAACGCGCCGTACCCGTCTTAAA
>CAZUZK010000073.1:0-4866 GCA_964624745.1 uncultured Bacteroides sp.
GGAAGAACGCTCTCATGTTGCGCATTTGATGGAGCTGGTTGGCCTGGACGCATCCTATGTGGACCGCTATCCCCACGAGTTCTCCGGTGGTCAGCGGCAAAGGGTCGCCATTGCCCGGGCGCTGGCGACTAATCCCAAGCTGGTGATGCTGGATGAGGCAGTTTCTGCACTGGACGTTTCGGTTCGTGCCCAGATCCTGAATTTGCTGGATGATCTGCAGAAGGAACTGAAGCTGACTTATGCTTTCGTTTCACATGACCTGTCTGTTATAGAGCATATCTGTGACCGCGTCATTATTATGTATCTGGGTAAGATCGTCGAAGTGGGCAACAAGGATGACATTTTCAACAATCCCGCTCATCCCTATACCAAGGCTCTGCTTTCTGCTATCCCCCTGGTTCAGGATGAAGGCCTGAAGCGAGAGAGAATCCGCCTGGAAGGTGATATTCCCAGTCCCGTGAATCCACCTGCGGGATGCCGGTTCCATACCCGTTGCCCCTATGCAACAGAAAAGTGTAAGCAGGAGCCGCCTAAGGTTGAACTGGGTAACGGCCATATTGCTTACTGCCATTACTGTGGCTGATAAGCGATAGGCGGTGTGCGCACAGTGCGAAAACGGATGCGATATGCACTGCGCAAACGGGTATTAAATTGAAACAGCGGCAGAAAATGTCTGCTGCCCGGAAAGGGAGAATCGTTGGATGAAGTCATCCCTCAAAATCGAAGAAAACAAGAATTATAAATGGGCGATTGTTGCAGCCAGCTTTATTATGGTTTTTACATGCCTCGGTTTTTGTAGCAGCACCAAAAGCATGTATCTGTCTCAAATAACAGAGGCGCTTCAAATTCGGCGAACGCTGTTCTCCTTCAACGACAGTCTGCGCTTTATCACAACGGCTATCATTAATCTCTTTTTTGGTAAGCTTGTACAGCGGTTTGGCACCAGAAAAATGGTTGCCACAGGTTTTGCAACCCTGATCGGCTCTATGCTGGTATACTCAGTCGCAGAAACAATTTATGTTTTCTACATCGGAGGAATACTGCTTGGCCTGGGCATTTCCTGGACATCCACTACCATGGTGGGTTATATTGTGGATTGTTGGTGCAAGGAGCACAGAGGTACCATTATGGGTGCGATCCTTGCCGGAAACGGTCTGGGCGGCGCACTGGCCGCCCAGGTGATTGAGCCATATATCTACAATGAGGCAGATCCCTTTGCCTATCGGGATGCCTATCGGCTTACCGCTGTGATTTTGCTGGTGGTAGGTATCATTGTAGTTGCAGTGTTGCGAGATAAGCCTGCCAATGAAAGACCTGCTGCCGGCCACAAAAAGAAGGCCCGCGGCGCAAGCTGGAGCGGAATTGAATTCGGTTATGCCATCCGCAAGCCTTATTTCTGGTTGGCTGCAGCCTGTATTTTCTTTACCGGATTTTCGCTTCAGAGCGTTTCCGGCATTTCCGCAGCACATCTCAAGGATGTAGGCTTTGATGGGAGCTTTGTAGCGATTGTGGTCAGCGTCCATTCGCTATCTCTGGCAGCATTCAAGTTCCTGGGTGGTGTCAGTTATGACCATCTGGGCTTGAAGAAGACCATGCTTCTGTGCAATCTGTCAGCAGTGATCATGACTTTTCTGCTGGCAATCGTTAAAGTGGGAACTGCGGGAACAGTCATTGCACTGGCATATGGTGTGTTATCCTCTGCTGCTTTGCCGCTGGAAACCATTATGCTGCCGTTGATCACCTCGGATCTGTTCGGAAAGAAGTCCTACGCAAAGCTTTTGGGGATATATGTTTCCATCAATACTGCCGGATATGCCGCCGGTGTCCCTGCCGCAAATCTGTGTTATGATTTATTGGGAAGCTATGCCCCCATGCTGTATGTCCTCAGCGGTATTATGCTGATTGTTTTGATCGCATACCAGTTTATTCTGCCTGCTGCGGAAAAAGAGCGACAGGGTATTTGCGCCTTGGAAGATCAGGAGTAGCGCGAGTAGTGATGTCTGTCACTGGTTCGCAATGACATGTTCTCTTTCCTTTTTTGACAGTCTAAAGACCTCCGGCTTTTGCCGGAGGTCTTACCATTGATTGTAACTCAGTCCTGCTGGGCAGGCACGTGGTACATGTCCAGCACGAATTCTTTGAAGGTCAGTTCTTCGGGAGTGAATTTTCGATTTGGATCCCAGTAAAGCCGCTGCTCCCAACAGCAGTCCTGTGCCTTGATGGGCACATAGGACAGTGGATAGGCACGGGAGCGAATGCTTCGGGAGGTTGCGAAAGCAATGCCCCGTCCTTCCGCGGCCATGCTTTTACAGGTAGTGTCCGAGCATTCGTGCGCATGCTTCAAAGAAAGATGATTATCGAAGAACAGTTTTTTGATCCGCTTGTTCAGAGACTGTTCTGCTGGGGGAAGGAAGAGAATTTCATCCGTCAAATCCGTTAGAAGGATCTCTTCTTTCCCAGCCAGAGGATGATTTGTGGGGAGAAGGGCAATGGGCGACTCTTCATACAGACAGACACTATCCATTTCAGAGGGGAAGAAGTCGCTCCGCTCAGCCAGGACAAAGGAGTAAAGCAGTGACAGATTGCTGTTGAGCAGATGAGGAATTTTCAAAGTGGTGCAGGAAAGCATGATCTGGGGATACTCCATTGCGAAGGCGGAGATGAGGGAAATCCAAATGTTGGAGGTGGTGACAGCTATTTGAATGCTGTTATCATTTTCCTGGAGGGACTTCTGAAGCTCAAGCTTGGCACAGTCCAGATTGTTGAAAATCTGATTTACGTAACGAAGAAAAATCCTGCCTTGCTCATTCAATACGATACGATTGCTGGAACGGCTGAACAGTGTCACACCCAGTTCTTTTTCCAGACTTGTAATGGTGGCACTCAGCGCAGGTGGTGAGATGTAAAGAACCTTGGCTGCTTGGGTGATCCTTCCCAACTCAGCAACTGTTTTGAAGTATTTTAACTGCATCAGTTTCATTGTTGTTTCTCTCTTTTCGGATGAGGTTTCTCTGACGGAAATTATGTGGCTTTCACAGGGAGCAGCATAATGGAACCTTTTTAAGTATTATATAAAATTTACCCGCAAATTTCAAGAGTAAATTGAACACTTTGTAGAATGAATAGAAACCCCTGGCCGAAGTTGGAGCGGAAGGCCTCGAATTTAAGCGAGGTTGCCGCAGCCGTTCAGTCTGCAGAAATTGAATCAAGGAATGCCTCAAACAGTTCCCCTGGAGTATGAAATAACAGAGTTTCTTTCAAGGCTTGTCGTTCAACTCATCCGCAGTCATAAGAATAATTTCCCGGGATATACTGAAGTGTTATCGATGCGGGTACGGTGCAAAAGGTGTTCATTGATTTGCTGAGAACAATAAATGCCTGGCGAAAAGCCTCGAAAATGCCCATAAATAAGGTAAATAGGACTAACGTGACATCCGCGTGTATCGGATTTCGATTTAGTCCTATTATATCGAAGGCGTCACCGGAGAACGGCGAAAAGAGACGGGGGGGAAATCTGTTTTGCGGGTCATAAGCTTTATTCTTTATGGGGCAGGAGCACATTCAAATCCACGTTGCCGGTTATTCCAGGAACCTGCCCGGTGTAGGAATACTGCCACAGCTCCACCCGGTATGGAAAAGTCATTACATCGGAATAATGCGCCAGCCAGAACGGATAGCCATACTGCTGCAGCTGCGCCAGATCCAGATACACCTGCGTCATGGCCGGATTGAAATAGACCATAGCATCATATCCGCCGGCGCGTACAGTTTCACAGAATGCAACGGTGCAGTCCATCAGCAACTGCCCCGTCATGCCGGCTGTGCGGGCTGTATCCGACACATACTCCCAATCGTAGGCGATGGGAAGCTCCAGACCAAAACCGTTGAGGATATCCAGCGCAAAAAGGGCCTCTTCCTGCGCCTCTTCGACGGAGATGGCCTGCGAATAAAAGTACGCACCGACCTTCAGCCCCGCCTGCCGGGCACCCTGCAGATAGGTATGTACCATTTTATCCTCAATCAGCGAACCGGTCTCATAGCCCCGGCAGCCAAGACGGACGATCACAAACTCTATGCCGAAATCCGCCACCTGCTGCCAGTCGATCTCTTTCTGGTAATAAGAGACATCGATTCCTGTAATCGTCTCGCCATCCACCAGATTTATAAAACCGTCTTCCGTTACAAGATCTTCCGGCCCATAGGGGTTAAGCACTGCAGTTGGCCCCGTGGGTTCGGAAATGGACGGCAGCAGTGGCGACCCGGCCGTGGCCGATGTGGATGGTTCTTTCGGCCACAGGGCACTTTTGACAACGACCCACGTCACCAGCGCCAGCACGATGGCCAGCACCACCAGTGCAGTGATGCCGATAATCTGTTCTTTTCTGTTTCGCGACACGGTATCACTCCTTTTTCTTCATTATAGCACAGCTTTCGCCATTCGCCAAGAGGCAATATCTGCCGCAGTGCAGAAGTCTGCTCGTTTTTCATGATGTAAGGCCGTAGCGCACCATGGCACATTATTGCAGGGTAAGCCGTCACAGCAGAGGAGGCATGCAGTGATGATTTTAAGGAGTAAGGCGCAGCATGTGTTATGCTGCTGTGTGCAGCTGACCTTACCGCAAGATTCGCAATGCTTTTTCGCAAATGACACTATTTTTATAAATTTTATTACGCTTATAATGTAATCAGAAGTACAAAAACGAGAGGAAGACAATAATGAAATATGAAGGAAATACCGTCAGTGGGATCAAGATTGCCTACCTGGGCGGAGGCTCCCGCGGCTGGGCATGGCATTTTATGAGCGATTTGGCCTCCTGCAGCGATATCAGCGGAGATGTCTGGCTCTATGATACTGATATGCAGGCC
>CAZUZK010000074.1:0-4494 GCA_964624745.1 uncultured Bacteroides sp.
AAGATTCACCTTCCCCCAGATCATTCAACGCCGATTCGTATATCTCAGCCCATGTGATCGGGCAACGCGAGATTATTCTATTGTCAAATCGCGGCAAAAGTTGTCCAAACAACAATCCGCCAACATACCTTTTGGGAAGGAAAATGCCACATTTTTCAATATCGGCAAATATTTCCTTTTTCTCTTTCCTCATATCTCCTTGGTACAACAACGCATCAATCATGGTCTCGCTCATACCGGATAATCTCAAGATCTCCGTCACTTCACTGTGTACCCACTTCCGAGGGAATGCCGCATTGCATTCTCTATACGGCGATGTAGTTTCGCTGATTTGGGGAGTCTCTTGATCAACGTCCAATCCCATATACTTACACACCGTCTCTGCCATTGTCCGAACCCCGTATTTTTCCGCCATCTCTTTGGCTATTGTTTCCTTTTGCGTATCTTCTTTTTCAGCCTCGGCTGCCCAAGCACTGTTTCCGTCATATCCTCTATTATGTGCATACCATCTCAAAACATGCCATACTTGAAGATGCGTCAATTTTTGCTTTTTTTGCAAAACACGCGCCGCCAAAAAATATGGAGCCATACATCCCGGTGTTGCAACATCTTTCGCAGTCAACCACCCCTTCTGAATCAAATATCGTCCCATTCTCTCTATTCTCTGCCGCCTCGAACGAATTGTTCTTCTCATCCTACGATACTCACGTCTCTTTGAAGCTAAACAATCATCCGGAGGAAACAAAACAGTGCCACATCCAAGAATCTTCGGAGCTCCGCCATCCTGTTCATTCTTCCGCAATGCCGCCCAACCGATAGATGCATATCCGATATCAAAAGAAAATATTAATTCACCCATTTTGTGCTTGATGTTACGGTAATAGTGTACTATCATCCTCCTTGGATTCAAGACAAAATTTGAAATGCAAGCCGTTTCCCTGGTTGTTATGCAACCACATCGGTAAAAAAGCATTGTATCCCCTGCCTCTTTTCCAAAGGGACAGGGGATTTTCTTGTCAATGAGACGAACCAAACGGCATCAAATCCGACATTCTATCATACGAAGAGGGCTATCCCCAATACTTCCTTGTGTTTTCAGCATGAGATGTTATCATACATCCCGACATGCCAACTCAGGAAACCTCTGATTCTTCTTTTCCCTCTCCTCATTCAAAAGCAAAGCGTTTGTCAGTCATATTGGCTTTGTGCTACCTTGCTCTGCCTAACATTCTATTCTGTTTGGGGTGGCTTATGCCTATTCCTGCGCTGATCGTCTCTTGCACCATTATTTTTCTCGTCTGCCATATTTCCCGAAACTGCTCTCCTCAATGGAAGTTTCCGGATAACGATCGCACAAGTAAAAATGCTCAAATTGGTTCCTTCTTGCTGATTGTTGTTGCCATGTTACTGGGCGGATCACTTTTAATTATCGGTCAACAACACTCGGATTATCTCGCCCGAAATCCTATTTTTTCTTCACTGGTTCGTTGTGATTGGCCGATTATCCTCCCCGATCAATCGTACTTTGTATACTATTTAACAGCATGGCTTCCTCCATCCTTGCTGGGACGTCTTCATCCAAATGGAGACTTCCCGTTCGTGTGCCAATTTATTTGGATATTCCTCGGCATAGCCATTATGATCAACCTAATGGCGAAGCACCTCAGTAAAAGAGTATTTTTATTTATTGCCCTTTTATTGTTAATTACCCAATTAGGCGGAGTTACTCCATACCAGCAAATGTTGGCGAAAGCTGAAGCATTATTTGGTATGAGCATTGGAATCTCTCCTCTGGATTTATACATGCATACATTGCGTCCATTAGGAACGGCTTATCAATTAAACTCCATTATTAACCACATTGTTTCCATATGGATTCTCTTGGCTTTGTTTAGCTCCAAAGCACTCAATTGGCAAGAAACGCTCTGCGCGTCTTCATTATGCATTCTTTTTTCTCCCTTCGGTGCGGCAGGATTGTTTGTTTTACTTGTCTTTCAATGGATCACAGAAAAAAGAACCGCTTTTCAGAATATTACACAACTCTTTAAGAATCCGTCATTTTATTCCGGCATTCTCATCGTTGCTGTTGGGTTGCTCTATTTCTTATGTTCAGGTGAAGGCGGGAGTTTCAAATGGATATGGGATTTCGGCGCAGAAAACCACGCCGGGCTCTTCGAATTTACTTTGGCTTTCATGATGGGACAAGGATTTGCCGCAATATTCATTTTGGTCATTGCACACAGCCTCGGTGAATTGAAAAACAAATTCGTATGGTTTCTCATAGGGTTTCTTCCTTTATTGTCTGTTTGCTTTATCGGTCTCCATAACAACGAGTTGTTATTCAAGGGATCTGCAATTTATTTCTGGATTTTGGCTTACCTCATGGTTCAATGGTTACCTAAAGCAGGCAAAAAACAAAAAATTCTCATCTTTTCCTTTGTGTGTCTTTCTTCCGTCAATACATTCGGTAATTTCTACAAAGCTCTTGCCCCTGCATTGACACCAAAATTTTCTCTACACGAACAGATAGAATCTCAACATATTCGTGCCGAATCGCAATGGCATTTGTATCATCCGGAACACGAGTTTTACCCTCAATTCAAGGGAGAAGTAAAACACAAGTGGCTGTTCCTCGATCGCGCCGGGGCTTCGGCTGACACTTTCTTCGGATGGTGCCGTACAAATACTCACAGTGACCGCGAAATCCTTCCTCCGCCTTCTCCTTGGGTCGGAAAGGATCAATAATCCTTGTTTCTATTCAGCTCTTCCTGTATTGCTCAATGGTTTCATCTCGAAAAAGCAGACACGGATGTTCTTTCTTCTTTGACCGTAGGCGGAGTTCTTTCGGCTTTGCGGGGGAGCGGGATTCCTCATTGGATTCTCATCTGATTGCATCTTTGCCTTTGGGTAAATTTTTGCTCGCCGTTTTATGTCCTCACTCTCTCCTTTTTGCCGATGATATTTCGGTTGGCTTCGGGGAAGTTTATTCGATCAATTCTTCCCTTACTGTTTCCCGTGGTTCTTCTTTGATTTTGAATGCGGGATCCTCTTTACTAATTGCCAACCAAAAATCTCTCACGATCAAGGGATCTCTTTCTGCGGTCGATTCCGTCCTCTCAACGATTTCGTCTTCTTCCTCGACTTCCGCTACTTTGGTCTGCTCTGCTTCATCTTCCGCTTCTTTCTCAGGATGTCGTATTTCTTCTATTGCCGTTTCGGTCAAATCCGGTGCTTCTTGGGTGATGGATTCTTCTACGATTGACGCTTCTGTCGTCAATTGCGGTTCAATGTCTTTGCGATCTTCTTCGATCTCAAAAAATCTCGCCAACAAATCTTCCGGCGAGCTTTTTATTCAAGATTCTTCCCTCTCTGCTTTGTATCTTGAAAGCGGTTCTTTGGAGATGTACGGTGGCGAGGTTTGCTCCCAATACGGCAGTCATAACGGCTATTCCGTTTACCTGACCCAAGCCGATTCCGACACTCCGTCTTCTGTCCTTTTGGATGGTGTCCACGTTACCTTCGGGTTGGAATCGGCAGAAAAAACATCCGGCAATTCTCTGACTGTGCGGGACTCCGTCTTCGGAGGCGATATTTGCAATGCGTGGTCGTCCTCTTGGAGCGGCTCTTCTTCCTGCGCTTCCGTTTCTTCTTCGGGCATCATGCGCTTAGAAAGCGGCGCAGTTCTTTCGGTGGGCAACACCGTGACACTTTCCGCAAAAAATGCCTCTTCTTTGATTTGCGGAACTTCCGTTTCCGATAAAACACTGGGTGCAGCCGATGCGAACACTGTGGCAACCATGGAGCATACAACCGCAGAGATTGCTTCCTCTTCATTTTCTCTCTCAGCGATTTCCCTTTCCGATTCCGCACTGATCATGTCGGCTTCCAACGCTGTTCTTACCCTTTCCGATACAGTGCTGGACACTTCCTCTTCCATTTGCGGAGAAAGCGAACTGCCCCTTGAGGTGATGTTAAAGAACGTTACTCTGGATCTATCGGACGCAAAAATGCTCTCTGCCGATTTTTCACCTTACGAGAATTCCTCTCTGTTTGCCCCGACATACATATTCGATCTTTCTTCCGTATTTTCCAACGTCATTCTTTCCGGAGATTTGGTCTTCGACCTCTCCGGCGTAGCCTTTCCACAAGACGCCTCGGGCGTTCCCTCTGCTTTACTGCTCGATTTGGGAAGCCATGCCTTTACAAATCCCGATTTTACTTGGTCTGCCATCGGGGGATCTCTCGCAGACACCCAAAGCATTTCCGTGCTTTCGGGCAACACCTCCCTCGTACCGGAACCCTCTATCGCTTCTCTCTTCCTTTCTTCTTTCGCCATCCTCTCTTTCATCAGACGGCGCAATTGACATACCGTGAAGACACCGTGTCATCACCCCCAATACACTGTATCCTATAACAGATTTCTGTAATCTCGTCCACCCCTCGCCAAACCTCATCCTCTCTCCATATGTGAAAAGCCTCTTTAAGGAAAGCCCG
>CAZUZK010000075.1:0-1159 GCA_964624745.1 uncultured Bacteroides sp.
AGATGCACGAGGAAGAGAAATACTTTGAGCTTGCAGGCAAGATTTTCCGCGAGGGCGACGGTCTTTCCTTGGACGGCTCCACCGGCAATATCTACGACACGATTATCAAGACTGTTCCGGCAGACCCCAACAGCGGTTATTTCGGAAGAATCATGAAGCTTGCAGACAAGTATAAAGCTCTCGACGTTCGCACTAACGCGGATACTCCGCAAGACGCACAAAGAGCGGC
Source organism: uncultured Bacteroides sp. (assembly GCA_964624745.1). Lineage (GTDB taxonomy): Bacteria > Bacillota > Clostridia > Christensenellales > CAG-917 > CAG-475. The sequence continues at coordinate 230 of CAZUZK010000075.1, forward strand.
AGAACTTGGCGCACAGGGTATCGGTCTTGTCCGTACCGAGCATATGTTCTTCGGCCCCGGCAGAATCGACAAATTCCGCGAAATGATTTGCTCTGAAACTCAAGAAGAGCGCGTTAAGGCTCTCGACGCAATCGAGCCGATGCAACAAGCAGACTTCGAGGGCTTGATGGAAGCACTCAAGGGTATGCCTGTTACCATTCGTTTCTTGGATCCTCCGCTTCACGAGTTCGTTCCCACCGAGGAAAAGGATATCGAAGCTCTTGCAAACGCACAAGGCAAATCCGTTGCGGAAATCAAGCTCTTCTGCGACAGCTTGCATGAGTTCAACCCGATGATGGGACATCGCGGCTGCCGTCTTGCGGTCACTTATCCCGAAATCGCAGTTATGCAAACAAAGGCTGTTATCAAAGCGGCTATAAATGTACAAAAACGTCACCCCGATTGGCACGTCGTTCCCGAAATCATGATTCCGCTCGTAGGCGAAATCAAGGAATTGAAGTTCTGCAAGAAGACTGTTGTCGATACCGCAGACGCCGTTATCAAGGAGTCCGGTGTGGATCTTAAATACGAAGTCGGTACGATGATCGAAATCCCGAGAGCAGCACTTACTGCCGACGAGATTGCAAGCGAAGCTGATTTCTTCTGCTTCGGCACGAACGATTTGACGCAAATGACGTTCGGCTTCAGCCGTGACGACGCAGGCAAATTCTTGCCCAGCTATTATCAAGCGAAGATTTATGAGTCCGATCCGTTTGCTCGCCTTGACACCGTTGGCGTCGGCAAGCTTATGAGATTGGCGGTTAAGCTCGGTAAGGGCGAAAACAGCCATTTGCATTGCGGTATCTGCGGTGAACACGGCGGCGATCCGTCTTCAATCGAATTCTGCCATGAAATCGGTCTTGACTACGTATCCTGCTCACCCTTCAGAGT
>CAZUZK010000075.1:1259-4400 GCA_964624745.1 uncultured Bacteroides sp.
CAGCACAAGCAAACATCAAAAATCCGAGAGCGTAATTAAACGTAAAATCAAGTACGTAAGCTTTACGACTTATAACGACACGAGCCACCTATTTAGGTGGCTCTGTTTATGTTTTCGGGCGGCTTTAAGATGTAACGATATTTTGATATAACAATGTAAAACTCTCGGTTCGATAAGGGACGGGAAGTTTTTTTGTGAAGAAGAGGAATATGCGGACGGGGTAGGGCATAAAGTTTAGCAAACCAAGTTGGAGGAGTTTATGGATAAATTTGACCTTTATCGTGATATTGCGTCGCGAACCGGCGGCGATATTTATGTCGGAGTTGTCGGGCCTGTGAGAACGGGAAAATCTACGCTTATCAAGCAGGTGATGCAACAATTTGTCGTGGACGGTATTAAAAACGAGGACGAGCGTTCGCGCGCAATCGACGAAATACCGCAATCCGCAGACGGAAAGACTATTATGACGACGCAACCGCGTTTTGTGCCTAACGAGGCGGTGCGCGTCGCTATCGGCGAAAATATCGCCGTCAATATGCGGCTTATCGATTGCGTCGGGTATCTTGTGGACGGCGCTTTGGGCGCGGAAGAGGACGGAAAGGAAAGAATGGTCTCGACGCCGTGGTCGCAAGAGGATATGCCGTTTTCGCAAGCCGCCGAAATAGGCACGCAAAAGGTCATAAAAGAGCATAGCACTATCGCGATTGCGGTTACGACGGACGGCAGCTTCGGGGATATTCCGAGAGAGGATTACGTAAAAGCCGAAGAGAGAGTGATAAACGAACTTAAGGAGTGCAAAAAACCGTTTGCTATCCTTTTGAACGTTGCGGACGTACACGCGCAAAACGCGCAAGAGCTTAAAAAACGACTCGAGGAAAAGTATGACGCGCCTGTAATCGTGAAGAACGCGCAAGAACTTGACGAGGAAGATATAAGCGAGATACTTGAAACAATATTGCTTGAATTCAGCGTAAAAATCGTCGATTTCGATATGCCGAGATGGGTGCAAGCTCTGCCTGCCGATAATTATCTTGTTCGCGAACTTTTGGAAAACGCAAGGGCTATCGCCGATGACGTGGATAAAATGCGCGACTACTATAAGCTTGACGAATACTTTGAAAAGGCGGAGTTTTGGCAATTACCGTCCGCTGTGGAGCTGGACGCCGGAACGGGGAGAGTTTCGGTGGCGTTGAAGCCTAAAGACGGTGTATTCTTCAAGATTGCGAGCGAAGAATGCGGAATAGACGTCGAGGACGATTTCGACTTGCTCAACGAATTGAAAGCGTTGTGTAGAGGTAGAGATAAAATTCAAAGACTTCAATCGGCATTGGAGCAGGTGGAAACTCTCGGATACGGCATAGTAACGCCGTCGCTTGACGAAATGGAGCTTGAGGAACCGCAGATTTTGCATCAAGGGCAACAGTACGGCGTAAAGCTTCGCGCAAAGGCTCCGTCGCTTCACATAATGAAGGTTGACGTCGAAACGGAGGTAAGTCCCATTGTCGGAAGCGAGCAACAGAGCAAGGATCTTGTGGACGGAATGCTTCTCGATTTTGAAACGGACAAGCAAGCGATTTGGAATACGAATATATTTGGACGGTCGCTTTCAACCCTCGTCGCGGACGGAATAAACAACAAGCTTGCCACCGTTCCCGTAGACGCGGAACAAAAGCTTCGCAGAACGCTGGGAAGAATAGTAAACGAGGGCAAGGGCGGCGTGATTTGCATTTTGCTGTAATTGCAGAATAAACAGTTTACAATACCGTTTGTAAGGAATAAAATGCGAAATTCGTCGGCAAAGCTTTGCGTCGGCGAATTTTGCATTTTACGATACGCGCAATATTAAACCGCGGTAATAACATAAAAGAGATAGAAAGAATAAGGTGTTTATAAACAAGAAAAAACCGCGTTGCTTTTATGTAAAAAAAATTCGCCTAATAATATATTAGGCGTTAGTTTTCTGTTGTTATTATATCGCTTAAAAACCAGTTTGTAAACAAAATATATAATATTTATATATTAGGAATATATATTTTTATACTATTCGTTTAATTTGTCCTCGTATGCGGATAATATCGTTTTTTGTGATTTTCAAAATATTCATCTAATATATTATTAGGCGAAAAAAATGAGGAGAAGATTATGGACAATTTAAGAAAGAAAACGTTGTTGTTTTTATTGACGATTGTTCTTGTTGCGGTCACTTGCGTTATGCTGGCGGCTTGCGGAGGAAAAAGCTATTCGGTTACGCTTATGGTTGACGGAAACGAATATGATACGTTGACGATTGAGAAGGGGGCGGCGATAACCCTTCCCGGCGATCCGACAAAGACGTGTCACGTTTTTGAGGGCTGGTATCTTGACGAGGCGTGCGTCAATAAATTTAATCCGGCACAAGTAATATCGCAAAGCGTCACGCTGTATGCGAAGTGGACGGAAAATCATACGCCTGTGGCAGACGAGGCGGTTGACGCGACCTGTACTGCGACCGGTTTGACGGAAGGCGTGCATTGCAGTGTTTGCAACAAAACTATCGTCGCGCAACAATCCGTAGCGGCGCTCGGTCACGACTTGACGCATCATGACGGAAAAGCTCCCACTTGCACCGAGAAAGGTTGGGGAGCATATGACACTTGCTCTCGCTGTGATTATACGACATATCAAGAGCTTGACGCGCTCAATCACGACTTGACGCATCACGAAGCGCAAGATCCCACTTGTACCGAAGCAGGTTGGAATGCTTATGACATCTGCTCGCGCTGCGATTATACGACGTATCAAGAGCTTAATGCACTCAATCACGATTTGGTGCATCACGATGCGCAAGCTCCCACTTGTACCAATGTGGGCTGGGAAGCGTATGATGCCTGCTCTCGCTGTGAGTATACGACGTATAGCGAGATAAGCATAAATCCAGACAACCATACCTTTGACGATGGCGTATGCACGAGCTGCGGATATATCGAAAATGGCAGCGAAGGGCTTGAGTATGCTCTTAATGACGACGGTGAAAGCTATTACGTTAAGGGTATCGGCACGTTTGAGGGAAGCAGCTTGAGAATCCCGTCCGTATACAATGAAAAACCTGTTACAAGTATAGGAGATAAGGCATTTAAGAACTGCACGGGTTTGACAAGCGTT
>CAZUZK010000076.1:0-3936 GCA_964624745.1 uncultured Bacteroides sp.
GACACATCGAGACGCCATCCGTCGATATTGCACTCCTTTATCCAATAAGTCGCAATTTCGGTAAGAAATTTGCAAACCTCGTCGTTTGACGTGTTAAACTTCGGCATATAACGACAGGACGCAAAGCACTCGTATTGCAACGGATTGTCGTTTGTGATGATAAACCAATCATAATATTTAGAGTTCTTTCCATTCTGCAAAACGTCTTGAAATTGGAACAAATTTTCACTGCAATGGTTGAACACGGCGTCCAGAACAATGTGCATACCAAGTGCGTGCGCGCTCTTTACAAGCGTTTTCAAGTCGTCCTTGTCGCCGAAATTTTCGTCTATTTTATAGTAATCGCTGATGTCGTATTTGTGATTTGAAACGGACTTGAATATCGGTGTTAGATATATGGCGTTGATGCCCAAATCCTTTAGATACGGAAGCTTTTGAATTATCCCTTTCAAATCTCCGCCGGCAAAACTACTCGGTGTGGGCAAATCGCCCCACTTCATATTGACATAGGACAAGTCTTTATTCTTGTCGCCCGTGTTGAATCTTTCAACAAATATTTGATAAAACGTTGCGGTGTTCATCCACTCAACCGGTTTATGGACGTCGCAAGCGTTGATATATGCGTATTGAAAACAGTTGTAATAACTCAGGTTGAAATCCATTTTTTCACTGAGCCCGTCTTCGGAATAATAGTAGCGTTTATTGCCGTCAATTATCTCAAAGACATACACGAATCTCAAATCGTACACCCTCAAGGTCACCGTATAATACGCATACAAACTATCCTCATAGCTTCTCTGCATTTTTTCGGTGTGCCTTATTTGGGCAAAATCATACTTCCCACCGTAAATAACGTTTACGTGTTTGGGAAAATCTTTCTTGGATATGCGCAGCCTCAAGCAAATCTCGTCGCCGCTTACGGCAAAACAATATTTCGATTCAGGCATATGTAACATTGCACATTCAATCATAACAAACCATCTCTTTTATTGACTTTTTCGTCATTTAATGTTATAACTCCCATATGGAAAAGAAAGCTACAATTTATGACGTTGCGGAGGTTGCAGGTGTTTCATCGGCAACCGTTTCATATGTAATTAACAATACAGAGGGGCATAGCATCAGCGAGGACACCAAAAACAAGGTGTGGCACGCAATAAACCTGCTCAACTACAAGCCCAATGTTTTTGCCAAGAACCTCCGCTCCTCCGGCTCAAAACTGGTTGCCGTCTGTTCAGAGTATGACGGCTATCTCGAAAGAGCCGAGCTTGTGGTCGTTTTGGAGCGTCTTTCGGCATCTCTCAAAGAGAATTTTGAGTTGATATTCTGCTCTGCACCGTTCGGACGCATCCCTAATGCCGATGCAATTATAGCATACAATATGACAAGGGATACCTTCCATGCAATAGGCAAACAAAACTACATACCTCTCATTGCGGTAAACTGCCTTGTAAACGACAAGCTGTTTTTCCAGGTCTCGGTGGACTATTCAAAAATCAAGCAAATAGCGGACGACCATTTCGATGATAAATACGCTTTTGTTTGCCTCGAGCCTGCGGATGATGCCATAAAAGCGGAAATCACATCCTCTTTTGAAAATGTAATCTTCATCAAAAACGGCGAGGATCTAAAAAATATCCCATACGACAACGCTCTCACCACAAGCGGTTTTATTTATGAAATACTATCACATCGAATAAACAATGTCTTGTATCACGATGTATATTCCCCCATTTGCAATCAAACCGCCGACTGCCTAAACAAAGCATTGAGCAGAGAGCGTTTCGACATCCACTCTTACAAGGTATAATTATCCATATCAAATTTTTCAAAGCGGGCGTTTAACAAAACGCCCGCTTTTTTGATTGTGATTATTAGTTTGCAGCAACAATGGTGATAACGCCAACGCCATCGGTAATCGTGCAAGTAACGGTGTATTCTCCGGCTACCGTGCATTTGATATTATTTCCGCTAACATCAAAGCCTTCGGGTGTGCCGCTCACGTTTGATTTGCCAACCCAAATTCTTTGCTCCGTCGAATTGCCCTTCATAACTCTAACGCCAAACTCATCGTCAACCGCAAAGTTCTTTGTGATTGTGTATGCGTTATCAACAAGCGTCATCTTCCAATCCGCTTGAACGCTCCAGTTGCCCGTCATTCCGCCGACGATATATGCGTCGTCAACCGTATTTGCGGATTCGATGGTAAGCATCTTGGAATAGCTATTGAACGCAATGTCATAAACACCGGCGGTCAGAACCTTGATGTTATTGTTGCCATCGCCCACTGCAGAGAATGCCGCTCCGCCGCCATACAGATAGAAGTAATTGTAGCTTCCGAGTCCGTTGTAGCCTGCAGTACCCCACTCGCCACGCTCTGTTGCGCCTGCCTTGAAGGCTTGGACGATAATTTGAGAATCCGCCTTGAGCGAAACACCCTTCAGTTCATATACGCCCGAGCCTGCGCTTGTTTCAACAAGTTTATAATCGTTGTTGAAGCAATATCCGCTCCAATCGTCAACACCTTCTGCAAACGTACCGTCGATATAGTAATCCGTTGCAACAGGCGTATTGTCTTCATCAAATGTGATAGACAAAACCTTCGTGCTTTCATTGTATGCAAAAGTATACGTTCCGTTTGCCTTTGCAGTCATATTGCCGCCGGCTGTTGTAACATAAGCTTTGCTTGCGTCATCAAGGTTGCTACCGCGCAAATATTCGGTACCGACAGAAGCTTCGCCGTCAATGGTATTCAAGGACGTGAACATAAACTCATCGCCTTCCTTGAGATAGACAGAGAGCGTATGTACACAGTTTTCGGCAACGAGCTGTGTCGAGCTGTTGTAAAAATCTTTCCAGTTTGTGATTTGCGCACCCTTGATGTAATAGGTTGTCACTACGTTTGTGGTTGTGCTGACGTCGCCGTTGCGCACCCACGTGATAGAGTCAAGCGGATTGATATTGAAAGACTCTTTATTGCTTTCAGAATAGCTTGCATTATTTGTTTCGTAAGTATCGTCATCGGGGTGTGTTGTAAGCGTAAACGTATAGTTGCCCGACAATTCGCACTTGATGTTCATTCTGTAAGCGGCATTTTCACCCAACGTACCTGTACCGCTAAACGCAACCGTGCCATCTTCAAGCGTCAATGTCTTAAGATAGCCGAAGCCTCTTTGATTGTGCCAGCTGTCGTTGATTGCGAATTGGAATTGGTCGCCGACTTGCAAATCAACTGTATACGTATACTCATTCTTATCCGCAGCCTTTGTCATCTTGGTTGTGTCGTCAAACACCTTACCCCAATTACTTGCGGACAAAATTTGGCTTGTACCGCTGCCAAGGATATAAAATTCTCTTGTATCAACGCTTTGTTGTGCCGAGGACCACTGTGCAAAAGCGGATTTATTCTCGTTTATCGCGGCGTCAAAATCAAACGCATGGCTGAAGTTGGGCGTCGCATACCAGCCCTCAAACGTATAACCGTCCTTCGATGGCGTCCAAGTAGTCGCCTTTTCACCCTCTTTTACGGTCTCTGTTTTAAGCACGCTCTCTCCGTCATAAAATGTCACGGTATACTCTTTTACCGTCGGCACGTCGTTATTGTCGCAAGCCACAAAAATGACCATGCTCAAAACGATCATTGCCACCACCGAGAGCAATCCGAGCAGTTTAACAGTTCTCTTCATTTTCCTTTACCTCACAAAATAGTTTATCGGCAAGCATCTGGTTAACCGATTAACCTAATTATATCACTGCAATTTTCATTTGTAAATAGGCAATTTTATTTTTTTGTTTTCGACTCTATTTGCATAAAAAGTTTCACACAAATCACCCCAAAAGCCAAATCGACGGCGTGACTAATCATCTAATTCCACAAAATTATGAACCGTTCGTTTCCCCACAAATAACCGTACCAAACGCAATTATCGCATTATC
>CAZUZK010000077.1:0-3913 GCA_964624745.1 uncultured Bacteroides sp.
TAGTCCACAGGATTTTGAGTCCAGCGCGTCTGCCAGTTTCACCACGCCGGCGCAACATTGAATATATCACAAATCCTTTAAGCTTGCAACTGATTTTTGTTTTTTTGTTGAGATTGTCGCAAAAAAATAGCTATTTTTCTTTTCAACGGTCTTTGAGCTGTGTTTGAAATGCCGAACTATTGAAATTGTTTTGCCGATATGATAGTATATTTGCATGAAAAAAATAGTGTGTATCGGCGAATGCCTTGTAGATATGATTCCTGAAAACGGCAATTACGTTCCGCATATAGGCGGCGCGCCTTTTAACGTAAGCGCGCACTGTGCCAAACTAGGCGCAAACGCTTATTATCTCGGGAAGCTCGGCGGTGATGAATATGCAAGCTTTCTGCTCGATAAAATCAATTCGAGCGGCGTTAAGACTGACTATATCGCAGTTGACGATAGCCTTAAAACCGCACTTGCTTTTGTCACGCTCGATAATAAAGGGGATAGAAGTTTTACGTTTTTGAGGGATAACACCGCCGATATGAATTTGTCCGAATCGGATATTGACGAAAGCATGCTTGTAAGCGGCGATATTTTGCATTTTTGCTCGGTTGGACTTGTGGCAAAATCAGAGCTTGCGCATAAAAAGGCTATCGAGCTTGCAATGGAAAAGGGCGCGCTAATATCCTTTGACGTGAATATCAGACCTATGCTTTGGAATAGCTTGAAGGAGTGCATCGATAAAATACGGGAGTTTCTTCCGTTTGCAGATATAGTTAAGGTTACCGAAGAGGAGCTTTTGCAGATAACGGGGGTTTACGATGAAATATCTGCCGTTAAAGTACTGTTTGAGTGCGCTAAACGATGTGAACTTGCGATTGTGACTAAAGGCGAAAACGGGGCGAGCGCATATACGCGCGAGCTTTTAGCCTGCGACAGCATGGCAAGAAAAATCACGGTGAAGAACAGCACGGGCGCAGGGGATTGCTTTATAGCCTGCGTGCTTTATAAGATTGCGAATACGGGGCTGCCGAAGGATACTTGTAAAATTAAAGAGTTTCTTGATTTTGCAAACGAGCGCACTGCAAAATTTCTTGTCGGCGACATTTAATAATCGCATAACGTATTCCGAAATTTATAGCATAAGAAAAGCTCCGATGTCGGAGCTTTTTTCGTTGAGTATATTTGTTTTTGGCTACTTATTAAAACTGCGGCGCAAGGCGAGGCGCAAGCTGTTTTTTGTTTGCGACAAGCTCGCCCGTTGCGTATTTGTATATAGCGGCGATAGGAAGTGTGCACGCAAACGTCGCAAGACAACCTGCAAGCTCGTAGGGGATATCCGAAAGCAGATATGCTCCGAGGGGAAGATTCCATATAATCGCGGTTGCGACGACGGATACGAGATAGTACGCCATTTGCGAAATAAACGCCAACGACGCATAGGAAATCGTGCTCATGCTTTCGCGCTTGCGGTTGAAAAGTCTTTGGCAGATAAACGGCATCATATAGCCGATAAATACAGCCAAAAGCCATTTGTGCGCACGGTAAAGCTCCAAGGGAAGCCAGCCGATGCAGGAAAGCTCGAAGATAGTCGAATAGAGAAGGACTAGGACGATATTTTGCGCCGGGCTTAAGCATACCGCGCTTATTACCAAAATCGGGAAAACGACGTTGGCAAACGGTATTTGCAGGACGAATTGGTCATAGCACATCACTCCCAAAAGAAGGAGCATTGTCCACCAGCCTTTCAGCCCTTGCGCCTTTGTAAAACGTTTCGATTTGTCAAGAGAAAAATCCATATTCACTCCGTTGCGGCTTATGAAAGCCAGCCCATATATACTATCACTAAAACCTTCAAATCGTCAACCGTCCCGGCGATATTATCTTCGCCTAACAGCGTTTGTCGGTTGGCGACCTGCGCATATTTGCCGTCTGCGGAGATATACGCGTTCTGTAGCTTGTAGACGTCGCCGTTTTCGAGAGTGCAGGCGTCGAACATATAGAAGCGACTGCCGCTTAATTTGAAGGTTATATTGTCGTCTCTGTCTTCAAAGAACTTTTTTATCGATTCGTAGACGGTGTTGCCGTAGTAGGGAACCTGCCAGCTGAATATCTTGTCTCCGTCAAGCGCGGAATGACTGTAGGCGTCGCCCTCTTCGCGCGTCGTCGAGTCGCTCGGCATACGAAGCTCCAGCGTGAAATATAACGTTTCGCCGTTTACCTGCACGTATTGCGGATTGTCCGACGTGTCGTCGCCGCCTATAACCTCGTCGCACGAAACGAGGACGAGGCATAGACAGAGGCATATCAAGAGTAGCGTTATTTTTTTCATTTATAGCTCCTTGACGGCTGGTTGAACGCGATATTTCAGCCGAGGGATATTGTCGATACGCTTTCGGTGTACGCGCCGATCGGTGTGGGCGCGGTAACGCCTTGCGAATAGGCAACGTAGGAAATTGCGATTGCCATGTCCACCGCGTCGTTTAGAACGTAATCGCCGTTTGCGTCTTTTTCAAGAGAGGAAAGCCACATTTCGACGATGTTGTAGATTTTGCCGTCTTCCTCGTCAACGTGGTGGGCGCAGTTTTCGCCGCCGCATACCGCACTATGATATACGCTCTTTTTGTATGCGCGCATATCGATGCCGTTGACGTAGCCGTAAAGCAAGCCGTATCTTGAATCGACGGTGGAATATTCGGAGGGCAACGTGTAGCCGTAGAAGTTGCAAAGTCCGTCGAGATTTACGCATTCCGCAAGCGTCGGGGTGTAGTTCTCCTCGTACGGGAAGAGCGGTTGCATGGTTTTTTCATATTCAAGACTATATGCCGAATCGGCTCTCAAAACCGACGCGGCGAGCGGTCTGCCCGTGAAGCCTACCCAGTTGGGATTTACGCCTTCTTTGGTAAAGCGACCGTTTTCGTCCTTTGCATAATATGACAAAAGCTCGGCATAAGACGTGGGAACGGTCGTCTTCGCGTCAAAACCGAGATTGGCGCAGCAGAGCGTAAGCATGCTTGCCTTGTCATAGCCCCATGCGGTGCCGACGTACGTGAGAGAATCGTTGTCTATGGCGGTGAGATAGGCTTTTATGCGCGCGAGATAGTGCGAATAATCCTTGCCGTTCGTCGCGTTTTGAAGGTATTGATTGTAGAACAGCGACCAGCTGTAGAGATAATCGCTTATCGACAGCCAACCGCTCACATAGCTGTACTCGCCCCAACTTACAATGGTGTACAAACCGGATTCTTCCGTGTAAAGTGCGTCGTCAAGCTTGCCGTCTGAATCGCTTACGTTGTCGATAAGCGACAGTCGAGCTTCAAGTGCGTCTATGTCGCTTGCGATATAGTCGCCTTTAACATAGCGAAGATAGAGAAGGGGGACGCGTTCTTGCGTGCTTTGCGCCGAGGCGAGCGCATTTTCAAACGCTTCGGACGCAAGATAATTTTTGAGAGATTGCTTTAGCTTCAAAGCAAGCGCGTCTTCAACGGGCGCGTCTTCGTTGCAAGCCGTCAATACGAGCGTGAGCGCAAGACAGACGATAAGCATTAAGCATATCAATTTTGCAAATTTTGTTTTCATAAAGTACTCCTTTTCAAATCCTTGCGGATTATTGTTTTTTCGGAATACCGCCTTTTTTAGCCTGTTTATATCGTAACAAAAAAGCACTCCGAAGAGTGCGAGCCGATATGCGAGCGTATTGCCGACAAGTCGGTTGCACGCTTCTGCCACAACGTAAACCAAAATACGGAAGGATTGCTGACTTATGAAAATCATTCGACGTTATCCAAATACAGCAATGGCGGTTGTTCAGGATTTGAACCTGATGTCCTATTATCTACTCGGTGTACAACTTTTCAAACCGTATTTATTAAGCTAAAATCAGTATAGCATTATTTGCGTAAATGCGCAACGAAAAAATTATTATGCG
>CAZUZK010000078.1:0-3009 GCA_964624745.1 uncultured Bacteroides sp.
ACTGGACGGGGCGGAAGTCAGAAAGAACCTTGCCGCCGCGGGAGCCGATCTCTGATACGGAAGTAATACAGGACGCTTTTGATGACAAAGCTGGATAACAATTTGTTCAGTTATTAAGGGAAAAGTTACAGATGTAAATGCTTCAGACATAATGAACTCTAATATCGATTTTATCCTTTCGCAATAATGGCCAAACTGGCGATGTCGCCAATCCCTTCGCCCAATTGCGCTGGAACAATCCGGCAAACCGATGCTGATTGTGTCAAAGCTTCTTCGGAGATTGTTCGTTCCATTGCAGGTCGTAGTAGATGTTCTGAACGAGCAAAAATACTGCCGATTACAATACATTCCGGATTCAGAAGATCAATCAATACAGCAAGTCCCCGTCCCAAATATTCTCCACTTTCACGATAAATGGAAATTGCTTCTGCATCGCCGTTTTCTGCAGCATCACCAATTTTTTTTGCTGTGATTTGCAGTAAAGCATCATAGGTTGGACACCAGTCCAATGGGTGACCAGCTTTCAACGCTGCTTTTGCATGCAAAACTCCAAGTTGAGCAATTCCACCACCTGAACAAAATCCCTCAAAAGAACCATTTTTGCCATATCCGAGCGGACCTGATGTTGCAAGACGGATATGACCGCATTCTCCGGCCATACCGGAATGACCGGAAAGCAGACGACCATTTGCAATGATGCCTGCTCCGAGTCCTGTTCCGAAAGTTAGAAATATCATATTTTGGGTTCCGCGTCCAGCTCCAAATTTCCATTCCGCAAGCGCACATGCATTTGCATCGTTTTCCAGTTTTGCATGCAATCCGGTCTGACTTTCCACAAGTTTGACAACAGGAATATTGTCCCAGCCTGGCAAGTTAGGAGGAGATTGAATTATACCATGTTCCGAATCCAATGGTCCGCCACAACTGATGCCGATGCCTGCTACCTCATGTTTGTGAATATTTTGTTCTTGAAATAGGTGTTCCAGCAAATGCCCCATTTCAGCAAGGCAGTTTTCTGGATTTCGAAAATCCGCAGTGGCAAAACGCTGTTTACCGAGAATATCAATTGTTTGGGATTCGGACTGGCAACCGAGAAGCACTGCGCATTTGGTTCCTCCGATATCAAAACCGGCCAACAACGTGTTTTTTTTATTTACAGTTTTCACAGATTTCTTATTACTCCCGAAATTTTTGGTTATCTGCGGTTTTGGGTGATTTTATGTTACCATACCCCTGAAAATATTCTTTCCTTAAATTATGAGTAATCTACAGATTTATTGTATCTTTTCAAGGGTTCAGAAGAAATCTTCTGAACTTGTGTCGATTGTTCGTTCCAGGTGTATCTTTCTTGTTTGTAACTGCTTTGATATATTCATATCCTCAATTCTTTCTTTAACGATAAATTTTTACCTTAAATGGAATAACCATAGTATTGGCAGGAGTTGTAATCTATCAGAAGCAAATGTGTGCAAAATAATGGATTTTATTCCAAGGTTAGTAGACCTTTTTCATTCCACGAGTCAAATTCGCAGAAGGGATATGACGCAATAGTTCAATTGCTTTCAGGTTATTGTTTTCTGGCAGAAACTTTCCATGTGACAAAATAAAGCGAAATTCATGTTCACCACGGTCGGCATATCGTGCGACACATATATGTTCATGTTTCCATGGATCATGCTGCGCCAACATACACGATCTGAGCAGAGTTAATCTGATACGTTCTGAAGTCCCGTCTAAAGCAAAGACATCAGGAGAAATCACAGTAAATCCCTCATCACCGGAAAATGGGATATGTGTCCAATGTTGCATCGGATATTCTTTTTCATCCATATTTCTTTCGATATATCCGTTGCAAATTCCATCCATACGTGAAGGCACAGATTTATTCAGAGGTATTACCAGCTTCAGAAGTTTCTGTATTTCATGCCAGTCTATTTGAAGAATGAAATGTATCTCAGATGAATCTGAATAAATGTGGAATATTCTCCGAACTGTACTAATGCCTATCTGCCCTTGTTGTACAATCTCCCAAAGATATGGTCCTGTCAGATTGAACTCAGGAGTATTCCATGAGACAGTGTCAACAGACTCTCCTGAATAATGATCAAGACCGTGGGACCATGTGTCAGAATCATCCAACAGAAGAATAGGTTCAGGAATTGATATTTCTTTTCCTGAAAGCATTAGAACAGACTTTCGGAAGTTTACTCCTGTATGCAAATTGTTTTCTATGAAAGCCTCTGCTGCGGTAACGCCGGAATGTGTATCTGATTTTCCTGTGTTCACGGCTGGTACAAAACGGAAAACACGTAAGGCTCCCGGTTCTGCAGACAGCTTTAATACAATTCGTGTCAGTTTTTCATCACAAAAGACAATATCACGTGGAATCCACTGATATGGAACCTGTTTTCCTTCTTCATCCAGCAGAACATATTCACACAACCCTTTTCTCCATCCCAAATAAGGATCACATTCCATCCAACCAAAAAAAGGTTTGTCCGAGGCGTTCAGAAGGATAAGACGCTGGTATTCATCATCATGCAATGCAACTGCTTTTTTCCGAACAGCATATTGAAGGAGTTCTTCCGCAAATGCTTCCGCACCGTTCAGTTCATGAATGATATGTGTGTAAGCACTTGGCATGCACGTACCCGCCGCAGTATCATGAAATTGATGAAAAACGGTTTTATGCCAGTATTCATCCAGTAGTATTTGTTCCGAAGTATTCAGGTCTTTCCGGAGAGTTTCCGCCTGCAACAATCTCTGAGTTGCATCGCGAAGTGCTTTTTTTACACCATGATGAACGGAATAACAACCAATTGCATGGTGCTGAAGTTCCCCTGTAACAAGCGGCAGAGCAGGATTCTCTTTATTCAGTTCTTCAAAAAAGTTTTCTAAGGTTGAAAACTTAAGTGTGATACCGGGAAACGCATTCCGGTGTTCCTTTAGCCAAAGAATCAATTCTTCCGTCGGACCACCGCCATGGTCACCTACTCCAGCCAAAAGGAG
>CAZUZK010000078.1:3019-3853 GCA_964624745.1 uncultured Bacteroides sp.
AAGGAGAGAGTGAGTTACACCTTCGGGAAGCTCTGAAACACAGGAGCGTATCCGTTTTTCAAGTTCCGTATCGTCCAGTTCTGTTGAAAACAGATAGCTGGATGCAATACGAAATACTGTGACCACCTCTCCATTTGGAGCCCCGCGCCATCGAAAGAGTCGCCTAGGCAGTGCGAGCTCATGTTCCTGCGGGCGCATCATGACATAATGGGTTTGCCCAAACTCGCGTAATAAGTCGGGCAATGCGGCACTATGTCCGAAACTGTCCGGATTAAATCCGATTTTGGGAAATTTCCCGAAACGGGAAATAAAATATTTTTTCCCGCACTCAATCTGCTTGCGGAAACCGTCAATATCGGGGAAGTTGCAGTCCGGCTGGGTCCACCAACCGCCAGTCAGTTCCCAACGTCCATTTTCAACATACTTTTGAATGCGTTTGAACAAAGCTGGATCCAAGCGCTCAACTTGAGAATAACACCAGGCTTCTCCCTGCGAGAAGAAAATTTCCGGATGATTATCAAGGCGATCACAGGCAGATCGGAAAGTTGAGAGTACCTCATCTACACCCTCATACCATTGCCAAAGCCAAACAGCATCCAGATGTGCGTGGAAAACAACATGTAAAGTAATATTATTTTTCATTTTCTCAACTTTCCTTTTATTACTATATTTTGTTTGGACACAGGGGTACAGTGACTTATTTCATAATGAAATATTCCGCCGTACCCCCGTCTATGGTATATTCAATTCCATGTGCCAGCTGTTCCGCGGAATAAGTTCCAATGATTCGATTGTCGATCAGATTGAAGATTCGTATCTTCTTTCCTAATTTCG
>CAZUZK010000079.1:0-3595 GCA_964624745.1 uncultured Bacteroides sp.
CGACTTGAATCAAATTCAGGAAACGAACTTTCCGGACCGCCTTCCCCGGTGTGATTTCCATTCTCCAGTTTCCCCAGAGCGGATTCCGGACTCCGCGGCTTGCGTATTCTTCCAGACGGGTTTTCCCGAGCGGATAATTTTTTCCGTCCACCCAAAATTCCTTTCCGGGACCTCCGACCTTTGTTCGTTTGAAATCCTTCGGCAAGAACGTCCGGCAGAAAAGTCTTCCCATGCCTTCATCGAAATGGAATGTATCTCCGTTTTCCACAGGTTCGTTCTGGGAATGAAGCAACCAGGTCTGGGGCTGATTGTCTTTTGCACTTTCCACCGTGTCGCAAATCGCAAAATAATCCGGCTGGACAAAAACGAACTGACGGATCATCTTTTTACATTTCTCCGGATGGTAGCAGGCGGTTGAATCCCCTGAAACATAGGTGTAGAATTCATTGGTTTCAAAGGCTTTCACCACGCCGCCGACTGTCTTGTACATTCCCCCATGGTTTGTAACTGCATATTTCTGCGTCGGCCAGCCTCTGAACTTTTCACCCTCCATATAAATGGTAACAACGTTATGGGCTATACTGGCTGAATTGTAGTTGTTGTCATGCCACATGTCATCCAACCAGTCCTTCCTGCCGGATGCGCTTCTGGTTCCGGAATCCAATGCCAGAAAACCGCCCTTGCAAATGACAAAATGATTCTCATCCGGTTGTTTGTGAGCAATACTTTTCGTTCCGCAGGTGAACATTGCATAAGTGGAATCCGCGTTTCGGGCGCTGAACATATAGGTCTGACCGAGATTCCGGAAAAAATACGCGTTCGGGAAACGGCTAAAATATGCTTTATCCTGTTTATAATCAGCTTGTTTTGTATAACGATACAAAAAAGGAAGCCACGGGAAATAGCCGCTGTAATTCCAAGAGCCGGAGGCATAGATATTATTATCGTCTTTGAAATCATCTTGAGTAGAAATAAAATAATCAATCAAGTCGGACGCAGGATGATTTTTAAAAAAAAATTTATACAGAGCGAGATAACGCAGATTCATGTTAACTTTATTGTCTAAATGCCAGGCACCACCTGTTCCGTGTTCGTACAGCCGACCGTCCATACCGGGAAATGTAGCATAAAACAACCAGTGCGGAAGCAAACCGTTGGCAGGGAAATCCATGGCGATATTTCTACCAGTAAGTGTTTCCCATGAGACGTAAAAAAGCCATTCGCAAACGGGGGCGTCTCCAAAGGTATATCCCGGAGAACTGTTATTTCCACCGCCATCATTTCCTGCCATATTGGAACGGTAATCAAGCATCCTGATATGATCCTGAACGCCTTCGTTCAGCAGCTTTGAAGCCAATTTGTTATCAATTCCACAGTCATAGAAAACAAGACCGGCATAAAATTTCAGCAGGGGCGTTCCATAAAAACTGGAATTCCACTTGCTGGTGCCTTCTCCTTTGTTTTGGAGTCCGGATTTTATAATCCATTCCGTATCCTGTGCTTTTTCAATGTGCGCCAGTAAATTCTGCCCGATTACGGTTCTTTCAGCTTCGGGGATTTCATTATAAAGCCAGTCATAGGCGCACAGGGCGGATATTCGTGAAAAAGCGGTAACGCTGATCGCTTTTTCTTCCGCATACTGCAGGAGCTAACATTCTGCCGCATGTTTCAGGATTTTTATGGCTTTATCACGATATTTCTGTTCTCCGGTAAGTTTGTAGACAAATGCCGCGCGCATGGCGGTCGGTCCGAATTTGTCTTTGGAATAAAAATGTTTTTGATAAGTCTGTTCATTGATGTCATCTGGATAGTTGTCCACCTTTCCGCGAAGCCGGGCAAAAAACTGCCGGAGCTGCGGATTTGTTGATAATTCCTTGCGCATACCAGCAAATTTTTCATCATTGAACAGTAGACGGGGTCTCGAAAAATTCCGGGGAAGTACCTTGGCATATTTCGCAAAAAGGGAAGCCTGTGGCTCCCTTTTCTGCATCTTCTGCACTTTTTTGACCGGAATTTGTGTCAGATCAACTTTGCCACCGACTTTTTCCAGTTTGATGTCTTTAAAAGTGGTTCCAGGAGTGCCAAGAATGGTGATCCGGGCTTTTTTTGTTCCCTTCCACCATTTGTTTGCTGGTGCGCCGGACGGAGCTATTCCGGAAATTTCCCCGCTGAATTCCTGCCACTGATCCCCCCTGCATTTTTTTGCATTGGCCGCAAAATAAATTCTGCCCAAACCATGGGAATGCTGACGAACACGGGTTGTTACCGGAAAATTAGACAAGGAGGGTCTGTTGAGTGTAATCTTCCACATGCCATCCGCTTGTTCGATCTTCTTGATATTCGGGCTGTACTGCATGTTCGGAAGATCGTCTAGGTCATCTTTGACATTGAAGGCAATGACGCGTGCATTGGATTTCTGATCCCATTTTGAAGCATCTTTCACCATCACGGTGCTATTCCCGCTTTTCAGATCCTCTGCCAGTTCAGTTTCCGTCCCGTTGATGATGAACACACAGGGAGAATAGATGACTGAACCTTTTTCATTCAGTGCTTCCACACCGAAACGGACTGTTTTTGCGCAAGAGTCCTTACTGCGGAATTTGCCGGATAAACGGTAAACTGCATTCGGATCAACTTCGAAGATTCTTACGGAAACAACTCTGGGCTGTTTCTCAGTCAAAACCGTTTCTCCGTCTTTGCTTTCGGCTTTGGGCTGCCAGCCGCCGTCCCGTTCAGGTTGAAAATCCATTGGTTCCGCAGCCATTATAGTTCCGGAAAGAATTGCAGCCGCAATCTTCAGCATTTTTTTCATCATAATCTGTCCTCCTGGTTTATTTTTCCTTTTTAGTATCTTGATTATTGTTTTCATGGTGCTTGCATTTTATTGATCCAGTGTTTCCAGTAAAGCTGTGCCTGACCTTGATCCCATGCCGTCCAGTTTGAATTGTCTGCCGGCTGATAGGCTTCATACGGGGAAAGCATTTCTGCATGTCCGTCAATAAAGGAAAAGGATGCACGACTCTGGCTTTTCTTTGGATTTGTCAACTTGGATGTGGTTGTTGTAAAATTAATGATTTCATTTTTATTTCCGTGCCGAAAGCGGCTGAAATTGCCGGATGAAGGATTGCTAATAAACCATGGGGACTGACTTCCAGGTGTCTTGGTACCCGCTGCGGACAAATTGATCCATAGATTGTAATCCTCCGAATGCGAACTGTCAGAAAAAGCAATAATATTCTGCGGAGTAACAATTCCGGCAAGTTTTGGAGAACGCCTTGCTTCTCCGCGAGCGGAAAAATCACTCATACCGTAATGCACCATGCTTCTTAAAACAGTTACATTTGATTTCGGCGTTGCTGTTCCACAGCCCAGCAATATTTTTTCCGGAATATCAAGAATGCCATACCACATTTCTTCCGGTTCTTTGATCGATGCTCCAGGCGAATTGTATCTGGGCGGCAGATATTCCTTTTGCGAATCCACATACGTCGCCAATTTTATTCCCAGCTGGCGGACATTGCTCAAACATGAAATCTCGTAGGCTTTTCCACGTGCTTTGCCCATTGCTGGCAGTAGCAGACTCACAAGAATGGCA
>CAZUZK010000080.1:0-3584 GCA_964624745.1 uncultured Bacteroides sp.
AACTGTTCCAGAACAATGGCACAAAGTCCATCGATGGATTTCCGCATATCAGTGTTATTCGAGAACTAGAATAACACGGATTATCCGAGAAGTATTATTATTCGAGAAGATTGCTGCAACCACCTGCAGTTACAGCGTTTCTTCAAAAACTTCTCGAATAAAGTTTTATTTCTTTCTTAAAAACTCTGGAATATAATCTGTTGCTTTCTTTACGTCTATTTTCTGATTATCACCAAACCACGTTTCATTCCATTCCTTCAATTTTTTATCTACTGTATCTTGCGACATTTCAGCATAAATTTGAGTTGTCTGTACCGAAACATGTCCTAATATATTTTTTATTGTTACTATATCAACTCCGGCCTCAAGTAAATGACATGCAGTGCTGTGTCTCATTGAATGAGGCGGATAGCTGTCTTCATGAAACAAAGATGGATTTTGATTTTTTGCCATAATAACATACTTTTTGTAAATACCTTCTACACAGGATACCGTCATTTGTTCATGTGTCTGACTTGAAAATATATGCCTTTCCGGATATTTCTCAATATGCCTGTGAACTATATATCTGTGTAAAGTATCGGCTAATTTCTTTGATATTCCAACCTGACGAATCTTTGAACCTTTCCCCATTAATGTAATGGATGCAGAAGTATCATTCATACGAATATCCCTTACTTTTAAATCGCATATTTCCTGTGCTCTGGCACCGGTGGCGTACATTAGAGAGAGTAATACCTTATCTCTTAGTCCTGTTTCAAACTCCTCATCCGGAAGATTCAATAATATCTTTATTTCGTCTCTTGTGAATACTGCACGCTGTTTTGGAGTCGATTTTTTTACCGGTATCTTTATGACAGCACTTCTAAAGATTGATGCCGCATCAAAATCTCTGTTTTGTGCATACTCCGAAAATGCGGAAAGTGCTGATAATCTTTGATTTCGTGTTGCCGGTTTGCATAGTCTGTCAGTTTCCAGCCAGCTAAAGAATTCCAAAAGTGTCTCATATGTCAAATCAGAGAACTTAATATCACATGCAGCGATACCTTTCTTTTCCAACATGAAACGCATCAAAATCAGAAAACTATGTTTATATGAATTAATTGTATTTAGGCTCAGCCCTCTGCTGTATGGTAAATATGTTTCAAAGTAGTCTTCCAAGAGAGACATAAAATTTATTTTTCTTTTACTCATTAAATCCCACCTCCGGAAACAAATCTCCTGCATAGGATTCAAACTTTGTAAGAGTATCCTCAAAATAATCTCCACTGTACTTCAAATATTTCTCTGTTTCATATAAACTATCATGGCCTAAATATGTTGATAAAAAGGGGACAGATTCTCTCGGGCTAATGCCTCTGCGTCCGTTTTTATCGAACGACCTGACTGCAAAGGTATGTCTAAAGCAATGAAGGCAGGCACCTCGAACATTTTTACTTGCCCGCGGACTATTTATTCCGGCTTTTTTTCGAATAATGCGGTAATAATTTCCCACTGAATTAGCACTTATATGAGTAGATATGTCATCCTCCGGAAACAGGTATGCTTCGGAATTATTTAGAATTCCCATTGCTGTACAATACAAATATAGGATTTCTGATAATTC
The DNA here is from genome assembly GCA_964624745.1 of uncultured Bacteroides sp. GTDB lineage: Bacteria > Bacillota > Clostridia > Christensenellales > CAG-917 > CAG-475. The sequence continues at coordinate 1,607 of CAZUZK010000080.1, forward strand.
CGCATCAAAAGGTACCAGCCTTTGTTTATATTTTTTAGTGACACGTAGAATAAAGAGCTTTCTTTCAAAATCTATGTCACCAACCTTGATGCTTATAGCTTCGCCGACGCGCATACCGCAACAATAAAGTAATCTTAATAATAATGGCATTTCATAGGCAATGTTTATGTTTTTTACAGCATGTGGAGCTGTGAACGAGTCTGCTGTTTTAAAAATGTGTTCAATATCCTGATCTGTATATAAATATGGAACATATGTGTCTCTCGCAGCAATCGTTTGGGGAATAAAGCAATAGTAACCGTTAGCTCTTAGGAATAAAAGCAACTGCCTGATGTAATGAATATGTCCACCTACAGTATTTATAGAAATGCCATTACTTATTTTTTTAATCCAGTCATATATAACAGATTCATCAATTGATTTTTTCAGAAGACCAATACTATGGAGATAGTCATCAAACAGCAGCACCGTATGTTTACAGTGCCGGTAAGCCTCGGAACTTAATTCTTCTTTTCGGAGTATCAAATGCAGATTTATATCATCTCTAAAGATTGATTTTAGTTTGTATGACATTTAAATCACCTCCCCTTTCAAGAAGGCTTTAAAATTTCCGGATACTTGAGGCGGTTCCAAGCAATACTGCCGTAACTTTTCAACATCGATTCTGGCATAATGTTTTATTGCATTATTAGAACTGTGTCCTAAGACTTTTCTGACAGTTTCATACGCTACATCATCATTAACCATGGAACTTGCTAAGGACGAGCGCAAAGCATGAGGTCCTTTCTTTCGATTACCAACATCTATATCAGCGGCGGACATATATTTTTTCAGTAAATTTCTAATTGTTCCCGTAGATATCGGATTATATGGTGCATAAGTATTTAGAAATAATTCTTTTGCCATTGATGGCGGCCTGACTGTAAGATAATCGTCAATAGCTGCTAATACATTTTCAATAAGTGGAAGCCGGAGTGTTTTTCCAGTTTTTTGCTGAATAATATTTATCTCAGTTTTGCCTTTTACATCCTCAACGGTTAACTTTATAATATCACCAGACCGCAATCCCATTCTTGAAGCAAGGAGAATTATTGCATAGTCTCGTTTCCCTTGTATGGTAGAGATATTGACGGAATTTTCAATGCGTTTAATTTCATCAACAGAATACACACTTGGAATTACATATGGTTTGCTATAATGAGGAACAAGTGTTGAATAATCTGTCTCCAGTTTTTCTTCAAGAACTAAATATCTCAAAAACAGCCTTATCTCACCCCAAAGATTATGATCCGTTATTCTGGCGCAGGCCTGGGTTATCAGTTTTGGAGATATCTGCGTCAGCGAAAAACAATGAAGTACTCCTAATTCATGAAAGAACCAGGATATCGCATAACGTTTGTACTTTACCGTTCCAATAGCAAGTCCCCTCTTAGTTTCTCCAAAACAATATCTATTCACAGTTTCAGTAAACTCATCAGAGAGAATGAAATGCTTTCCTTTATCGGAATGTACATCTTTCCATTTGCCATCAACCAGATCATTCAGTCGGTATACTACAGTGCGAAGATTTGTATAATACTGGTTGTTACCGTGTTTGGCAAAGTAATCCTGCAAAAAAGAATTGCCACCTTCTTTGGTGTAAAACTCATAGCCGTTATCCGTTAACCATGCAATAATACTGTTACATAGATATCTATATCCTGTAATGGTTATGGAAGAACACCCCCGAGCCTTTAGTCTGTCCAAAAGTGTCTTTTCTAACGTATCAAATGAATTGTACTGTTCCTGCATAATTGAATGCCTCCTTATTGTATGTTTTACAATAAGGATAGTTGAATTATCATTATTTGAGAAGTTTTTATAGAAATGCCGTAACTACAGGTAAGTGAAGAAATCTTCTCGAATAATAATACTTCTCGGATAATCAGTGTATCCGGTTATGATGTAGATGTTGACGGCAGATGAAATATCACCCAGC
>CAZUZK010000081.1:0-3539 GCA_964624745.1 uncultured Bacteroides sp.
AGTGGTGGTTTCAAGATTTACGACGAATATGGTGAAGAATACAATTGGCCTGAGTTCAAAGATCGAGTAGTAGATTTCAATGGTGGATGTTTGGACAATGAAAAGCCGTACAGTCATTTAGAATATGAGAATGGAAGGTATGCTTATATGTATCATAAAGACCCAGATGGTTACGAATTTACTAAAAGGGAGTTCAGTTGATGGAGTATCACGAGAATATTAAGGATTTCCTAAAAACTCACGAGGGAGAGGTATTTCGGTATCTTGTGTACCGCCGACTTTTTACTCCATACGAGCAAAAAGAGTGCTTTATGGATGAAAGCATCTATGAAGATTATCATTACAGCATAGGTATTATTGTTGACTGTATTGCGCTTGGTAGTGATTTTCTTCTCGGCTTTGAGGGGATAGATGATACCGACCCTGACAACATTGTACGCTTTGGTCACATTGAGTATTACAAGCTCAGTGAGATCCGACTTTGTCGCCGCCTTCCAGAAGAGGACAGCGAAGATTATGAGGAGGAATAAAGGATGTATTTGAAAGAAGCTTTTCGCTATCAGAATTTTTTGAACAATCTGATTAGCACCACTTCCAGTTATCTAACTGGGAATCAGTATACTACCAAGACGGTGCAGAATCATCTGCGCAGCAAAGCAAATCCCGAAGCTGACGATGAGGTCATTGACCTGTCTGTAGATCGTCCGCTGGCATATACTGCAAATCAGATGGTCGATTTTCTGCAGCATCTTATTGATGAAAAGCAGGTTCTGACCGAGGCAATCAGTGTAGCCAAGAAGGGGTGTAGCATCGACATTGACGCTGAGATTGCAAATAACCGTACTCGTCAGTGTGTAGCAACCCTGTTCTCCCGCATGAGCGGAATTCGTCCATCTGAGCGTTTGACAAAAGCCTATGGCTACAAGTTTAACGCAGAGGGAAATCAGGTGCAGTACGCTTACGATGTCAAGGAAGTAACTACCATTGACTTTGACCGTAACAAGACCAAGGCTGCCAGCAAGAACCTGATCCAGAAAGCAGATGAGATTTCATCTGCAATCGACAAGGTTATGGTTGAGCTGGGGGTTTCCTATGAACCTAAATACAGTGTCAACGATTCCTTTGAGGATGCCATTGAGCAGTTCCTTGCCTCCATTGTCAAGGCATAATTGGACGAGACAACTTCGGTTGTCTTGTTCAGGGCGAAAGTGGACTATGGTTTATCAGTCGCTTCAGTCGCAGATGAAGTATGATGCTGCGAACCGAGTTGTATACTCACCGACCTTCGGGTCGTTAAGATAAAAGTAAAATCCACTTGAAATGGATAATAGAGGCTGCTCCACCCTCTGGGGCTCAAATGTTGAAGACCCATTATCCGCTACCCGAGAGTTTTTTGTTCTCCACTCAGCGAGAAATGCACAGCACACCAATTTGCAAGTTCGATAGTTCTAAATTGCAAGAAGCGTATCGTAAATCGTTGTTCTGTAATTTAACAAGAAGAAAATTGAGAAAACAATATCTCAAATATTCTTACTATTGGTAAGTAAATACTGTAAAGTCGTCGGCACTTGTGTCAGACACTCAATTGGCTGTAAAGCACAGAAAGCTTTCGTTCTGAACAAGGCAACTGAACACAATTTAATATAGTAACAATAGACCCGAACACCATGAATTTAACCACATGATCTGTTCGGGTCTTTTTTATCCCGCAATTTTTTCATACATAGATGGAGGTGTAACAGTGAAATACAAAGCAAATCTCACACATATCGGTAATTTTGAACTTTCCGGCAAAATGAGGGTCAGCGACCCCTGTTACAAGCCTGATGTTTGGTGCTGTGGAACACTGAACACCAGACCGGGTACTTGGGAGGCTGCTGTTATGGTTATGGATGACGAAATGACAGACGGCTGGGGAGATCGTGTGGCAGTCATTGCGGCAAAACATGAGGATTGTGTTATTCCATTAGACACCGAAACCATCAATAACAGCACGGATGTGGACAGGGTTCTCGCACCTTGGAAGATGGCTGACTTCGAGGTTGGAGTTGACAGCGGTCAGGCAGGTTTCTACGACGACAACAATTTTGTTGCAAGAAACGGCGGCGAAGATGATGATTGGTACGATAAAATGTGCTCTATCACACTATCACGAGCAAGGGCGGGCGTTTTCGCAGACGGAGTGGTCGCCAGCTCCGGCTACGGCGATGGCGGCTATTCATGCATTTATCGTACTGGCAGCGATGGTCTTGTGGAGTTCGTTTATGTGATTTTCATCGATGACGGATTGGCCGAAAATTGGGAGGATGATGAGTGATGGGACTTGATATGGAAATTCGAAGAATTACTAAGCCTAATCTGGATGACTCTGTAATTTATAATCGCCAGGATATCAGCCTGATTCTTTTGGATAAGGACGAGTTGGAAATGCCTATGCACCGGCAACTTGCTCCGTATGCTCAGCTCATCCAAGTCAGAAGCCAATACTACGATATGGAAAAAATTCGCAAGGATTATGATTTGTCAGACGATTCCTATATCAGTATGATGTCGGCTTATCGTATCGCTGTTACCGACAGGGGAAAAAAGAAAACTGTTGAAATTGATGATTTTGACATCAAAACCAAGTATACCGTTGAGAGAGTAGAGCCTAAGTATGCTTGTCAGGCAGAAGAAGTTCGGTACTGGCGCAAGGCATACGATATTCAGGAATGGTTCCATGAGCACATTGAAGAAGATGTAGAGAACACAGGTTTCTACATTCTTTCCAGTGCAATGCTTTTGGAGTTTAACAAGGCTTTTCCAGAGGATCGGATTGAAGCAATCGAACCCGATGAGGAGGAAGCTCTCTTTTACTGGGAGTGGTATTAAGCTTTGGAGATGGGGTGGCAGAATGAGTAGTACGCAAAGAATTGTTATTGACCTCAATGGTGGACACAAGCTTGTCGCCGAGCAAAACAGTGATCCTAATTATAGCAAAGAGATTTTTATTGGAATTTTAGATCCAGATGGCGTTTGGCATCAAGACCTTGCCGTTATCCGTAGTGCATACCAAACGAAAAATAACGAGACGGTCTGGAGAAATGATCTGTTTGATGTTCTTGTCTATGCCGACAAGGATTGTGAGGATTATACAGACAATTTTGCTATCGGGTTGTACCGAGAGGAAGACGAGGAATTTGGTAGAAAAGTCAAACACCTTGACCTCAGAGAAGCAAATGCACTCAAGGTCGGAGATAAAGTTCTTATTTACTGTGGGGTATCCGGGCTAAAACCGGCGACCGTAACGAGAGAGATGTTCTGGAATAGCGATGCTGACGAGCCTGCATGGGAAATCGAAACGACCAATGGTTTTGTGGACGGATTCAGTGTGTACCAGGAGGTGTTGTAAAAAATGGCGGTTACCCATATGATTTGGAGCAACTATGACCTCGACTATGAAGATTGGCGCGATGATTTGGAGGCGGAATACCCAGACTTTTCTGAAGCGGAGCGCATTGCCCTGATGTACGAGATCAATAACAATTATCTGGATGATG
>CAZUZK010000082.1:0-3522 GCA_964624745.1 uncultured Bacteroides sp.
AGGAACCAATTACAAAGGTTCCGTCGTTCTTCATCCGGGAGACATATAACCGACCATAGTCATCGTACTCAATTTCTTCAGTGATGCTTCCGTATGCAGTTCCGATCAGACGGTTCTCATAGTCATAGGTATAACTGGTGGTATGCTCCACACCGTTGATGGTCTCAACCAACTTTGTCAGGTTATTGAGACTGTCGTAAGTGTACTCCACATCATGACTGTAACCGGAACTGTTTTCTACATACTTCATGAGCCTGTCAGTTAGGTCATAGTAGTAGGTGGTCTTCCGCCCGGTCTTGGAATCCGTCATGGTCGCCAGGGCACCGGTATTGTCATACTCGTAGGACACGGTGCTGCCGTCCTCAAAGGTTTCCAGAATCACACGGCCATCGTTGTCATACTCATATTCTACGGTGTCGCCGTTGCCATAGGTTAGCTTATCCAGATAACGGTTCTGATCGTTCGTGTACTCATAGCTGGCCAGTGTACGGCTACCAATTTGTATGGAACTTTGCTGAGCGAAATTACCATAGGTAAAAGAATAGGTTGTAGAGCCAGTCTCAATTTTCGTCAGCATGTCATTTGTATATGCATAGCTGGCTGTAATTGCAGAACCTTCCGAAAGTCCTGGTACAGCTGCAGTAGTTACTGCCACACGGTACATACTGTCATAGGAATATGTTTTTCGACTCGTTTCCGTATCGTTAGGATATTGAACCCATTCTAATACGTTTGTATCCTCTTCATAGCTGTAAGTGGTAATATTCCCCAGTTCATCAATGGAGGTCAACATTCTGTTGAAGTCATTAGTGTAGGTCGCTTGCGTGCTTATTGTAGTCTCTCCATTAACAATCTTCACAACAGTGTTATTGCCATAGTCATCATACTCAAAAGCATACACCGTGCAATCAACATCATCACCATTATCGTCTTGAGTTTGTGATACCGCTTTGATCACATTGTGCCAGCTGTCATACTCATATCGCATCTTGGCCTTGTTGTTTTCCAGAATTGAGGTCAAGTTGCTGTTAGTATCATACTCATAATCTGTCACGGAATTTTGCAGATCAGTTACGGTCTTCAGATTGCCCTTCTCGTCATAATCATAGCTGCTGCCAAAGCTCTCCTTGTACAGCTGAATGCCGTCAAACAGAACGGTATTAGCGCCATAATTATAGACTACCTGCACTGTGATGGAAGAATAGGCTTTCTTAGCTACCGCAGGCGTTGCTGCATATTGCCAGTGATCGCCCGTCGGGATGTTCGAACTGAATGAAACGAAGTGAGAATCAGTAGATCCGTCTGTGTTATTGAAAATCAGCCGCAAGCCAAATTCTCGCTGTGTTCCGTCTGTATTTACAATTGCAGGAACAGAGTTTCCGTAGGCCCAGCCTGCCAACACATAGCAGTCCCCGGCAACTCCAGATTGAGTAATCGTCTGGGATACATATTTCTGTAGAGTAGGGTCACCGGTAATAGACAATGCTGTGACTTCCATGTTGGACGTGGGCAGGTTTCCGTGGGAATCATAAGTATCATCGTTATCAGTCATACCACTGCTTTTTGTCCAGGCATTAATCTCGGACAAAAAGTATTCGCCCCAATGATCACCGTAGTCCACCAGATTAAATCTACTGGCAGTCGGCATGGATTCAAGCTGCACACAGTCAACATATACTGTTCCGGCATTAGTCGTAAGAATGACTGGATGCACATAGGTCATTTCCTCCGTGCCGGGAGGTGCATAACTCACTTGCAGTCGCGTCCAATCGCTGTTGCTGCTCACTACCTCGCTCAAGGCAAAAACATTACCGTTTTCATCGCCAAAGCCGAGCATAACATTGGCGCCGGCACAGGTTTTTACATAAGCAGAAAATGTCAGTGTCGGCCAACCGTGAGACTCCACAACAATCGGGCAACCATATACGCCGCTTATTGCCCCAGCTGTCGTTCTCACCAGTTTCATGGATTTACTTCCGTAGTAAGCCTGCTCGGAAGAAGATGACAGAACGACGGATCCGTTTATACTTGTCCACCAAGAGGTTCCTTTTTCAAAATTACCTCCAAATTCCATGTTGCAGACGGTGTTCTGCATTCGGGAGGAAATACGAAGCTGGTTGGCCTTAATAGAGTTGTCGTTTGCGGAGTTTGAATCATCGCCATTATTGTTCAGGGCATACTGAGCATACTGAGCTCTGCCTTCTCCGTCTTGAATAGAAATAGTGTTGCCCCAGTCGTTGAACTGCATAATTTGGACATTACCATTATGGTCAACAAACTTTGTCTGGTTCTGAGTATATGTAATGGTCAAACTTCCGCCATCAATAGTGGAGCCATCATTTTTCACTTGTTTCTCTGTCACACTGGCAACACGGTTTTGAGAATTATAAGTATAACTCAGACGATAGCCATCCACATCTGTCACAGAAGTCAGATAATTGTTAGTATAGCCAAAGGTGCTATACTTGCTATCCTTGTCGGTGATTTGTGTTAGATTGTTCCCAGTATAGGAATAACTGACACTGGAGATTTCAGAGGCTCCTTTTCCAACATATGTAATCTTCTCAAGAAGCCCACTGCTATTATAGGTAAAATTGTAAGTACGATCAACGCCATCTTTGATTGTTGAGATTTTATAACCAGTTGTCGTTGTATAGGTGATGTCAATATCACTTTTAACTTCCTGGTTATTCTCCATCTTATATAATCTTCCATAAGACGAATCAAAGTAGCTTGTATTTCCATTCTTGTCGGTAATTTTTACACAGGACGACTCTACAGTGAGCGTTAATTCTAAACCATCTTCATCAACATATGCAGAATTGTCGGAATTAGGGTAGAAATAATGCTTTGTCCCGTCCCCATCTTCCCAAATATAGTAGCTTGCACCAGAAGGCTTATAAGCACGCTGATTATAATTGGTTCTCCATCCTGTACCAACGCCGTAATCGACGACAGAGCTATCTGTAACATAATTTGAATTATAGATATGACTAATAGAGACAGGCATTCTATTACCGCCAAATCCCAGATCTGTCCGCACCCACACTAGATTGCCGGAATAGTCATTAATGTAACCGGTTCCTGCTCTACCGGCACCATGGGCAGTATAATCCCAATAGCTCTCAATACCACTTGCATTACGATACTGGATCGTCAGGCTGGGCCAACGCTCAGTATTGTAGATACTGTAGTCGACAGAGTAGAACTTTTTCCAGTTGTCTGCTGTCCCGTTTTCAATACTTTCCAGTGCTTTTAGCATTACACCGGTATTTTCAGTTTCATACCAGCCTCTGGCAATGTCGGTAATCTTCCAACTATACCGTCCGGAGTTCCCAACATGAACATAGTCTTCAATCACAGTGTCGTGCGAGGGTTGATTTGCCCAAGTAATAGTTCCTGTTGTCCAGTTGGCATTAACTTTGTGGGCACCAATAGTTGTATTGCCGGTTGTGCCGCCCAGATAGGTCAAAGACAAGGTGGCATCAACGATGACATCTGCTGCGGAAAGCGTGGGGATAT
>CAZUZK010000083.1:0-3389 GCA_964624745.1 uncultured Bacteroides sp.
CATTGAGAGCTTCGTCAAACTGGGTGTAACCGAGTTCGTTGAAAGCAATCTTGACAAGACGGTTTTTCAAAACTGCGTAATCCACGCCGTTCTCACGGAGTTCCTTACGGAAAGCCGTATCTTGAGCGACTGTAAGTCCCATATAGTCAACGATGACAATGGATTTTGCAGACGAAATCTTAGCCTTAATGTCTTCGACTTGTTGCTTTTTGGCCTCAAAAACTTCTTTGTTCATTTTTACCTCCTATAATAGTTGGCGGTTTGCACCGCATAAATTTAAAGCGTCATTCCAAATGAGAATGACGCAAATATACATAATCAGTATTAAGCTCATCCTCGGCAAGCGTTTGAATACTTACGGCTTTCGCCACTTGCTGTCTTTGGAACGCATATATAATACTATTTTTCGCCCTGTCGTGTCAAACGATTTGCGCTAATATTTGCATATAAATTCTATTTTTATCATCGCCGACGCTCCGTGCATTGACGCATACCGTCTTATATAACATAAAATACTTATACATATAACGCTTATACACCATTTGGCGTATTATACACAAAAGCCCCGCATACAATGCGAGGCTTTTCGATTTTCGTTAAGCAAATCAGCCGATACGATAAAGCACCTTGATGGAGGGACCCATTGTGGTTGCGATATAGATAGAGCGGAAATATACGCCCTTTGCCGCTGCCGGCTTTGCCTTTACGAGTGCGTCCATAAGGGTATTGAAGTTTTCAAGAAGCTTCTCTTGACCGAAAGACGCCTTTCCGAAAGGAACGTGGCATATTGCTTGCTTGTCTACTCTGTATTCGACTTTACCTGCTTTAATGTCGTGGATAGCACGAGTGATATCCATCGTAACGGTACCGGATTTCGGGTTCGGCATCAAGCCCTTCGGGCCGAGAACCTTACCGAGACGACCGACAACGCCCATCATGTCGGGAGTTGTGACGATAACGTCATAATCGAACCAGTTTTCTTGTTGAATCTTTTGTATCATTTCTTCGCCGCCGACGAAATCTGCGCCTGCAGCCTTTGCTTCGTCCGCTTTTGCGCCCTTGCAGATTGCAAGAACACGCACCGTTTTACCAGTTCCGTTGGGAAGAACCACAACGCCACGAACCTGTTGATCCGCGTGACGAGGATCGATACCGAGTTTGACGTGCAACTCTATTGTTTCATCGAATTTGGACTTTGCGGTTTGAACTGCAAGAGCGATTGCTTCTGCGCTTTCGTAAAGCTTGGTGTTGTCGATGAGTTTTTTCGAATCAATATAATGTTTACCGCGTTTCATAGTGACCTCCTCTTATTCTTCCACGAGAACGCCCATGCTGCGAGCGGTACCTGCGATCATGCTCATAGCAGTATCGATGTTTGCCGCATTGAGATCAGGCATTTTCATTGTTGCGATTTCGCGAAGTTGATCCTTGGTAAGCGTAGCAACCTTGGTCTTGTTCGGAACCGCAGATGCGCTTTGCAATCCGCAAGCCTTCTTGATAAGAACGGGGGCAGGCGGTGTTTTAAGCACAAATGTGAAAGAGTGGTCTTGATATATCGTGATGATAACGGGGATAATCAAGCCGGCATCTTTGGAAGTCTTTTCATTGAATTCCTTTGTGAAACCTGCGATGTTGATGCCGTGAGGGCCGAGCGTAGAACCAACGGGCGGACCGGGAGTCGCTTTACCTGCGGGCAACTGCAATTTTACAACTGCTGTAATTTTCTTAGCCATAAATCCTCCTGACTAACGTGGTTTTGCGATGGTATGAAGTGTATTTGCCATCTCCCACAAAGCTTATAGTCCTTCGACTTGCGTCCTGTAGACGCTGTTTAAGACACGCGCAAAAGCGCGACTTTCAGAGCTTTTCAACCTGTGCAAAATCAAGTTCGACGGGTGTTTGACGACCAAACATTGCCACGATGACTTTGACCTTTTGACGCTCTGCGCTGATAGAATCCACAACGCCGATGAAGTTTTCGAGCGCGCCGTTGACGATTCTTACGTCGTCGCCGACCTTGATGTCGAAATCCTCGATGCTTATGGCTTCGAGTCCGATTCTTCTGATTTCATCGTCGGTAAGCGCAATAGGACGACCTGCCGAGCCGACAAAGCTCGTAACTCCTCTTGCTCTCGTAACCATAAACCAAATATGGTTTGTGTAAATCATTTTGATGAAAACATAGCTCGGGAATTTCTTGCGTTGTATCGCCTTTTTCTTTCCGTTTCTCTCGACGATATCGTCCTCGACGGGAATCTTTATGTCGAAGATGTAGTCTTGAAGAGAGTTGTTCTCAATCATATTGCGTAGGTCGGTTTCCACAGAATTCTCATAACCGGAATACGTGTGGACGACATACCATTTTGGTTGTTCATTGTTTTCCATAAAGCCCTCTTTAATCAATGAAAATGGTTGCCCACTTGCCGTTGACCGTAAGACCGAACAAACCGCCCAGCACATAGTCAATCGCGAAAAGAACGACGAAGAAAATTACGACGACAGTCAAAACGACCACCGTATTCTTTCCGACTTCCTTTCCCTTTGGCCAAGTAACCTTCTTAAGCTCGGACATAACCCCCTTAAAGCCTCTTGATATTCTTTGGAAGAAATTGGGCTTATCGGAAGTCTTTTTCGCGGACTTTTTAACTTTGGAAGACTCATTTTTAGAATCGACGTTAACCGCTGCCTTCTGAACTTGTTGAGCAGTCGCGTTGTTTGTCTTATCTATGGTTGAGGTTTCGGTTTTTGGCGTTTTCTTTGCCATATTGCCTCCTATCCTAGCCTAGCCTTACTTAGTTTCTCTGTGCAAGGTGTGCTTTTTGCAGAATCTGCAGTATTTTTGAAGCTCCATTCTGTCAGGATGCTTCTGCTTGTTTTTAGTAAGATTGTAATTGCGTTGTTTGCATTCTGTGCAAGCAAGAACAACCTTAACTCTTGCTCCCTTTTGAGCCATAGTAGCCTCCTTTTTGTTCTCAATCGATAGGACACCCTACACGGCAAAGCGATTTTGCCGTGTAGAGCATATTTTTATATAATTGAAAGAACAAATATTATTCGATGATCTTCGCAACGACGCCGGAACCAACGGTTCTGCCACCTTCACGAATAGCAAAACGGAGACCTTCTTCGATTGCGATCGGGGTGATAAGCGTGATTTCCATGTCGATGTGGTCACCAGGCATAACCATTTCAACGCCTTGAGGCAATTTGATGGAACCTGTAACGTCAGTTGTTCTGAAGTAGAATTGAGGACGATAACCATCGAAGAACGGTGTGTGACGACCACCCTCATCTTTCGTCAAAACGTAAACTTGAGACGTGAAGTGTGTGTGGGGATGAATGGAACCCGGTTTTGCAAGAACTTGACCGCGCTCGATTTCGCTTCTTTG
>CAZUZK010000084.1:0-3385 GCA_964624745.1 uncultured Bacteroides sp.
GCACGCCTTGCGTGCCGAAGTTTGTGCCGTGGCACGAACGCAGTGAGTACCACACAATTTCAAAATTTGAGAATATGCGTAAAGGCAGAGATTGCCATACGGCTTTGTTTGCATTTGCGATATTTTTTCTCATTGCGGAAATTAATTTGCAATGTTATAATGGCGAGGAACAGTGAACATAGAATGAATGCCGACGAGTCGGCGTAATGAACTGCTGAATAAAAATGAAATCGAAAGGTCGATTGCATTAAAGAAAAAGTGCGGTGGTGGAGGCTTATAAAATGGTGTTGAAAAAATTGTTTATTAGTTTTTCAGCAAGAGAAAACGGAAATTGCGATAATATTGCTCGCTTTTTATCAAGCGAACAAGACGAGATAATTTATTTTCGCGACAAACAATACCACGTGTGCGCCGATTGCGATTACGAATGCTTCGACGGGCCTTGCAAATATCGTAGCGATGATGTATATGGCATATTTGAAAATATGCAACAATATCAAAAAATAATTTTTATCGTGCCGATGTATTGTTCAAATCCGTCGTCGCTGTATTTTGCATTTAACGAAAGAAGCCAGGATTACTTCACGCAGAACGAAGACAAGTATAACGATTTAGTTAAAAAGCTATTTATAATAGGCGTTTACGGCGATAAAGAGAAATCTCCCGATTTTGTTCCATGCTTGGAAAAATGGTTTGACGGATCCAAATATTCCAATCACGTTTTGGGTGTGGAAAGACACAAATATAATTTGAAATTAAAGGATTCCGTTTTGGATAATGACGAAGCAAGAGCTATGATTAGCGAATTTATCAATCCAACTAAGGCTACGGAGGAATTGAGCGCAATGGCGGTGGTTTTGTCGGGAAATAAAATTCTCACCACCAACGAGCTGATTTACGGCAAAGCAACCTTGTCTTTGCCGAAGGGGCACAAAGAGGAGGGCGAGACGCTGGTTGAAACGGCAATAAGAGAATGCTTTGAAGAAACGAATATCGTCGTTTCTAAAGATAACTTAATTAAGGAATTAGATTCGTTTTCTTACGAGTTCTTAACGCCGTCGAACAAGTTTATCAGAAAAACAATAGTGCCTTTTCTTTTTGAGGAAAAAGCCGAAGGCAATCCGTTGCCCAAGGAAAAAAGGATGATTTCCGTCGAGTGGCTAAACGTAGACGAATTTTTGGATAAATGCACGCACGAGGACGTAAAGGCGGTTGTTAGGAGCATCTAGCGTTCGTTTGAGAGAAGCGTCGCATACGGCTTTGAGTGGCGCAAAAGCCATAGGGCGCGCAATTTGCAAGAGCTACCGCTATAAAAATATGAACAAATAAGGATACGGGCTTGACGATATAGAAGCGTCAAGCCCTTTTCTTTTTGCGCAATATCCGTATGGACAAATCCGCTTTTTGTGATATACTTTTGTAAGCGGGCGTTTTGTGCGCTTAAAGGAGAATGCTATGATTTACAAAAATTTCCAAGATATTAAATTGTCCGCGCTCGGCATGGGAGCAATGCGCCTGCCGATTTGCGACGGCGATTATTCCAAAATAGACAAGTCCGCGGTGCGTGAAATGGTGGCATATGCCATGAGCAAGGGCGTTAATTATTATGACACCGCATGGGGTTATCACAACGGAAATTCGGAAACGGTTATGGGCGAGGTTCTGGGAGAGTATCCGCGCGAGAGCTTTTATCTTGCGTCAAAATTCCCCGGTTACGATCTTGCCAACATGGATAAGGTCGAAGAAATTTTCGAGGCACAGCTAAAAAAATGCAATGTGGAATACTTTGATTTTTATCTTTTCCACAACGTATGCGAGCTTAATATAGACGCGTATCTTGATAAAAAATACGGCATATACGAATATCTTATCGAACAAAAGAGGAAAGGGCGCATACGTCATTTGGGCTTTTCCGCGCACGGAACGTTGGATACGATGAAGCGTTTTTTAGACGCTTACGGCAAGGATATGGAGTTTTGCCAAATACAGCTAAATTGGTTGGATTGGAAGATGCAAAACGCAAAAGCAAAGGTGGAAATGCTTAACGAACTTAATATTCCCGTTTGGGTTATGGAGCCTGTTAGGGGCGGTAAGCTTGCCACGCTGGCTCTGGAATATGCGGATAAGCTCAAGGCAATTCGTCCGAATGCAACCGTCGTTGAGTGGGCGTTCCGCTTTTTACAGTCTATACCTACGGTTGCGGTAACGCTTTCGGGTATGTCGGATATGGCGCAGTTGAAGCAAAATATAAGCACCTACGAATCGGATTTGCCGCTGACAGAAGAAGAAACCGCCGTGCTTTTCGACGTTGCAAAGGCGATGACGGCAAAGGATACGTTGCCGTGCACCTCTTGTCGTTACTGCACGTCGCATTGCCCGATGGGGCTGGATATTCCGATGATTATCGAGCAGTACAACGAACACGTTTTCTCGGGCGGCGGATTTTTGGCGCCGATGGCAATAGGCGCGCTTTCCGACGATAAAAAGCCGTCTGCGTGTCTTGGCTGTCGCTCGTGTGAGGCTGTCTGTCCGCAAGGTATAAAAATCAGCGAAATGATGACGGATTTTACCGCAAAATTGAACTTGAAAAAATGAATGATTTGAATAGGGCAAAGGAGATATTGCTTGCGGACGGTTGTACGTGTGTGCTGTGTCGCAATCAAGACATTCGCACATCTTCTTGTCGCGGAGTGAAGCCTCTTGTTTTGTGGCTCGAAAGCGGGGATAATTATGCTGATTTCAGCGCCGCGGATAAGGTGATAGGAAAGGCAACCGCATTTCTTTACGTGTTGCTCGGCGTAAGGGTGGTATATGCAAGCGTGATAAGCAAGCCTGCTTTGAAAGTGCTTACAGAGAGCGGCGTTGTCGTCGAATACGATAATCTCGTCGAAAACATTATCAACAGGCAGGGTGACGACGTATGTCCGTTTGAATCCGCAGTGCTAAACGTTGAAAATCCGTCCGATGCGTATCGAGTAATAATAGCGAAAATGGACGAGATGAACATACCGCATTAAGGCAAAACGAAACGATAAAGCCCTTACAATATTTATTGCAATTTAACATACGAGTATTTTTGAAAGTCCGACGCGTATACCGTCGGACTTTGCGTATTTATGACGTATCGCGTCGGCTTTGACGTTGGGTTTTCGCAATAAAAGGAAAAATGCGATTTGTGATTTTTATTTCTAATTGTCAAAGCGCATAATCGTGTGATATAATACTTATATGTCGGGGAAATACAATTCAAAGATTTTGCCGAACTTCTATTCAATTTATTTTTGATTTTTCAAGTTATCTGCCTGTAGCTCAGCAGGATAGAGCGTTCGCCTCCTAAGCGAAAGGCCGTTGGTTCGACTCCAATCAGGCAGGCCAAAGCACCGTG
>CAZUZK010000085.1:0-3356 GCA_964624745.1 uncultured Bacteroides sp.
TCACAAACGATAACGCCCTCACCTTCTCCGGCAATGTGAGCAACACAGGCACGGGGTCTTTGAACATTACCACGAGCGGGAGTGGCACCAAGACGATCTCTGGAGCAGTCACTGCAACGAAATTGACGACTGACGGCGGCAATGTCACCCTCAGCGGCGCCGGGAATACGCTGGGCTCGGTAGCTGGCAGCAGCACGGTGAACATCGAAAAAGATCTCACCCTCAACGGAGCATCGGCAGATTCGACCGGCAAGCTCAATGTAGCAGACGGCGGAACGCTGACCATCGATTTTTCCGATACATCCGATACGGTGCTGAATGCAGAAATCTCAGGCAACGGGACGCTTGTCTTCAAGAAAGACATCACAGTCAACGAAAGCAAGTTGAAGAATATCGCATCCGTGTCCAATGATCATAATTTGACAATCAAAGGAGGGAACACGATGGGCTCCCTGAGCGGAACAGGCTCGCTGACCACAAACGGGACAGTCTCTGTGACGGGGAACGTAACCCAATCCACCATTACGGTATCGGACGGCTCTGCACTGACAGCCGGAAGCCTGAACACCGCAAACGCGATCAGCGGCGCAGGAAGCATCTCCGTAACGGGTGACGCCACACTGTCGCAAGGCGGGAGTATCGGCGCGCTTTCCGTGGGCGGTTCACTCGCCTTGGGCGACAATTTGACGATCACCGGTGCGCTGTCGGGCGGCGTCAGCGAGATCTCCTACAGCGGAAACACGCTTTCGACAGATTCCACACTCACCAGCGTGGGCGGAGCATTCTCCGGATCAACCTCGCTGAACTTTGAATTGACGCAGGATGCCATTGACAGCTTGGCAAGCTCCCTGTCGAACGGGGAAACATACACCTTGCTGAGCGCAGGAAGCATCAGCGACCTGACCACGTTGACCATTAACGGAGAGACAAGCATCAGCACGAGCAACGGAGTCGGAACGTTCACCATCTCCAACAAAGGCACGTCCATCATATTGACAGCCAACTTCAACGCCAACGCATGGAGCGGAAACGAAACTCCGGGATGGACAGGGGACGAAGGCTTTACGCCAATGCCCGGAGAAGAAGATGCCGCCGCGTTTACGGGTGGCGGTTCCGGCACAGTCAATATTGTGGGCAAAAAAACCGTCAAGAGCATTCTGGTCGATGTTGCACAGGATGCTTCCACATCGGGATATACATTCACCGGCGACAGCCTTACCGCAGGGTCTCTTGATGTGAAAAAAGGCTCGTTGGACATCGAAAACACGGTCATCATCACCGGAAACGCCACAGTTGCAAAGGATACAACACTTGAAGTCTCCGAAGAAGGGACGCTGTCCATTGGCGGCACGCTGACCAACAACGGCACACTCTCAGTCGACGAAACCGCCACAGTTACCGTTGGAAGCCTCACCGGCACAGGCACTCTTACGGGCGGAGGCACGTTGGACGTGCTTAGTGACATCGATGATGACTCAATGGCGTCTTTCTTGGCGCACAACGGTGGCATTATTCAGATGAACGAGCTGAATACCACCAACGCCAAAGACGGTGTCAGCGGAATGATCTTGGTGCGCGAAACAAGTGACTTCACGAACGGGAAATACAACGGATCAACCCGTTTGGGGACGATGGACAGCGATGCCATCTTGAGCGTAACCACCGACAAAGACCTCACCATCGTTGGGGAAACAGGTACGGTACAAGTCAACGGAACAACCGATCAGGCAGAATTGAACTGTATTGAAACAACAGGCGCAACTGTCATTCTCGGGGACGGCACCGGTGCCACCTCGCTCACCTTGGTATCCTCCTCCTCCATGGAAGGCGGCACGTTGGAATTCACCATCGATGCTTCCGCCGTGGCAGGAGCCATCGATGCCGACAAGGCAGACAAACCCACAGTGATGGGTGGCGAATCTCTGACTCTTGAAAATGTCACCCTGAAGGTGAAAGAGATCAATGCGGACGGTATTGGCGAGATCTCCACAACCCAAAGCACGAACATTCTCCTCTTCGTTCTCAGCGACAATGCGGACAGTGAATTCACGAATGTCACGGTCGATACAAACGAATGTGTGTGGCTGACCAAACACTTCACCAACATTCACGCCGAAAAAGGCTCGATCAACATCGTGGGTGATCTCAACTATGGCTACTACAATGATGCCTTCGAAGGCATCACTCCCAACGGCAATGCCGGTTTGACCATGGCAGGCGTTGCCATGGTGCGCCTTGATCCGCAGAATAACGAACCGAATTCTGCCTTGGCGCAGGCTCTGGATCAACTTGATGCCTATGTCGATTCGAAAAATGCCGATGCCGCCGACAAGCTGGGTGCAGCCCTTGCGGGTGCATCGTTGCCCGCCGTCGGTCAAGCCTTGGGCAACGACGTGCAACGCCAGTTGCAATCGATCCGCAACCGCACCACAGGAATGGGCGTCAGCAATGCTGTCATCAACGAAAACATGCCCTACTTCAACGCGTGGATCAACGCCGAGGGCGATTACCGCGAAACCAAACAACGCGACACCGAAGCGGGCTACACCATGAGCACATGGGGCGGCACGGTCGGCTTTGACGCAGACATCAACCCGCATTTCACCGCAGGGCTGGCATTTACCGCCATGTGGGGAGATTTTGATGCCAAATCCGCTGACAGCCTCACGGGCGATCTGGATATGCAATACCTCAGCCTCTTTGCCCGCGCCACGAGCGGCGGCTGGGTACACACCCTCGCCGGCACGGCAGGACGCGCCCATGCGGACCTGACACGCCGCGTTCCCGGTGTGGACGGCAACCTGAAGGGCGATACGGACGGCTTTGGGCTGGGTGTGATGTACGAAGTGGGTCGCGTCTTCTCGCTGGATGCCGATGATACCGTCTCTCTGGAACCCATCTTCAACGTCAGCTATGTACACAGCAGTTTGGACGGCTTCACGGAAAAGGGCAACAACCTCGCCCTGAAGACGGATGACCTGACAATGGACACCGTCACCTTCGGGCTGGGTGCGCGACTTCGTGCGCTGGGCGGCGAAAACATCTACAACCGCACATCGGTCTTTGAATGCCGCGCCTTGCTGAAAGTAGAAGCGGGCGACCGCAACTGCGAAGCCGACAACGCCTTTGCCGTCTTGCCGACAGCGACAGGCAAAGTAGAAAGCCGCAAGGCGGGAGCCGTTGGCGGTGAAATCGGCGCAGGGATCACCATCCCGGTGGGAGCCGAAGGCGGCGCACTCTTCATGGACGCAAGCGCGGAACTGCGCAGCGACTACGTGAGCGTCAACGGCACCGTGGGATATAAACTCACCTTCTGATCCGGAAGAGGAAGAGCCGATCCCCCGCCGAGGCGGGGG
>CAZUZK010000086.1:0-3241 GCA_964624745.1 uncultured Bacteroides sp.
ATACAACGTATCCGTTTTTGGCGCCTTACGTCTCGGGACGCTCAACGGCGCATAAAAAAACAAACACCGTTCTGGTGTTTGTTTTGGCAACCTACATTTCGGGACACTCAACAATATATAAAAAACATCTCTTTAGTTGTTTGTTTTTGGCGCCTGTTGAGGGACTCGGACCCCCGTGTAGTAGCGAAGGATTGGAAATCTATTTCCTTTATCCGAGCGTCCACTTCGGAAGAAGTGTCGTTGCGCGCAGCGCTGACGCGCGTGTCTTCGCGCGTCTGGGGTCCCCCATCAACAGAATAAAATAAAAACGGATACAGCGTATCCGTTTTTGGCGCCTGTTGAGGGACTCGGACCCCCGACACTTCGGTTAACAGCCGAATGCTCTACCGACTGAGCTAAACAGGCATTTGTTTGTCAATGCTTGTTTATAATAATCTTTATAAAATGATTTGTCAAGAATTTTTTGCAATATGCGTTTATCAAAATTATTATACGTAAAATATAAGGCGCAATATAGCTTTTCTTTAAGAATTTATTTTGTGTTTTTTTGTGTGGATTTAATTTATTTTTAAGAAGAGTATGCTTTTATTGAATTGAAAAGACCTGAATAGCCCTTCTCCTTTTCACCTATAGCGCAGACTTATATATGAAATATAAATCAATTTTGAAATGCGATTGTATTTTGCCCGAAATGCGGTTATAATGTTTGCGCTATGGGTGAAGTTTTTTTAGACGCGTTTTTGGATAGCTTGAAAATCTTTGCGGTGGTCGTTGTATTTTCTATTATCATTGCATTGATAGAACCGAAGCTGTCGCAAAAGGTAAATATGAAGGGTAAATTTGCACCGCTTATCGGTGTAAGCATATCCTTGTTGCCTCAATGCGGATTTAGCGTGGTTGCCACGGATTTATATCAAAAACGTCATATAACGGTTGGAACGCTTATAGGAATATATCTTGCTACAAGCGACGAAGCATTGCCTATTTTCTTGGGAAATCCCGAAAAAGCCCTGCATATTTTGCCTATTATCGCGCTGAAATTCGCACTCGGATTGTTGTTTGGATATTCGATAGATTTGATATTTTCAAAAAGCAGAAAGCGCGTAGAGCATCATTTGGAGCATTGCGACGAGCAATATCGCATACGTCTTACGGATTGCGACAGCGCAGAGCTTGTCGAAAACGTCGAGCATAACCACGATGTTGAAAAATGCGATTGCGACGATTGCAAAGAGTACGACCACGAACAAGAGCTAAAAAATCAAGAAAACACTGCCGAAATAAAAGCTTTTTCGAAAAAAGAAAAGGTAAAACGCTTTGTCGTGCATCCGCTTCTTCACTCGCTTGAAATATTTGCGTACGTGCTTGTTGTCAATATTTTGCTCGGCATACTCGTTTACTTTATCGGCGAGGATAAGCTTGTGAGTTTTTTGAGCGCGAACAAATACCTTGCTCCCCTTCTTGCGGTCGCCGTAGGCGCGATTCCGAATTGCGTATCCTCCGTTGTATTGAGCGAGCTGTATATTATGGGCGGCTTGGGCTTTGGAGCGACGCTCGGCGGACTTTGTATGAATGCAGGCGTTGCGTTTGTATATTTATTTAAGGACGTAAAGCATACGAAACGCAATTTGACGATATTTTTTGCAACCTTCGTTATAAGCGTCGCGATAGCATATAGCTTCTCTGCGATATTCAATTTCGACGTGTTGCACATATAAGATTTCCGATATGCGAGGCTGTCTGCTAAGTTGTGTGTACAACCTAGAAAAGCTATTGACAAAATGTGGAGCAATCCCCATAAGCTGTTAACATACGCAATATGAAAAATCGTCAATATATTGCGCTTTTTATAACGGTCAATCGGCATACTTTGTGGTTTAGGTTTTATTTTCCACTTGTCAACAGAGCTTATTTATGTTATCATTATTAAAGAAAAAAATATAAATAAAAAACATAGGCGAAATATGAAACTTATTTGTCAAGGAAACGAATTGAGCGACGCTCTAGCAAAGGTTGTAAAAGCACTCCCCGTAAAACGTAACAACCCGATTTTGGACGGTGTGAAGCTTACGGCTCTCGGCGATACTCTTACGATTTTCGCAACCGATCTCGAGCTTGCGATAGAAAAGAAAATAAACGCACAGGTTCTTATCGAGGGCGAAATCGTCGTACCCGGAAAGCTGTTTGCGGATTATGCAAAGAAAATCGAGGAAGAGCAAATCGAGCTTGACGGAACGGATAGCTCGAAGCTTATCATAAAATATCTCGACAGCGAATTGCAAATCAAGTGCTTCAGCGCAGACGAGTACCCCGTGTTTAAGGAAGTGGATACTCAAAATTCCTTTATCATTCTCAAAAAAGAATTGAAGGATATTATAAGCAAGGTTATTTTCAACGTCGCCGTTGACGAAGCAAGACCGTCCTTGCGCGGCGTTTGCCTCAATATAAAGGACGAAGAAGTGGAAGCCGTGGCTTCTGACGGATACCGTCTTGCTCTTGCAAAGGCTCAAATCAAAAACAACGGTATCGTGGATAGAATCGTCGTGCCGTCAAAGAGCATGAACGAGCTTGCTCGTCTTATCGACGAGGGCGAGGAAACTATAACCGTTTACGTTGAGAAGAATTATATTATGGTGGATTTGTTCCACACAAAGATTGTTACGCGTCTTATCGGAGAGGATTATATCAATTACGAGAAGATTATCCCCGGTGTGTTTACAACGGAAGTGACGATCGATAAAAAGCTGTTTGAAAACGCGATAGACCGTGTTTCGCTTATCAACAGAACCGAGAAAAAATCCTACGTCAAAATGGAAATAAAAGAGGATACAATTTCTCTTAACGCACATAGCGACGACGGCGAAATCAACGAAAAGGTTACTATCGGCTTAAAGGGCAAGGATCTTACGATAGGCTTTAATTCAAAATACATCATCGATTGTATGCACGCAATCGACGAGCCTTTTGTAACGCTCAACTTCACCACCTCAACGGCTCCCGGAATTATCAAGGGCGAGAGCGATAGATGGTTGTATCTCATTCTTCCCTTGAGAGTTATCGGTTGATTTGAAACAAAACAACGCAATAAAAAGCCTTCGATTGTTGTCGATGGCTTTTTTTATGTCGAAATGTTTTTTATGTAATTATAAATAAAACGCAAAAAAACTTGTTTTTTTGCGATTAATAGAGAGATGTTTTCAAAACGAAAAATCGAATTGTTATATCGAAATTTGTGTGGAAA
>CAZUZK010000087.1:0-3221 GCA_964624745.1 uncultured Bacteroides sp.
CATATCAATACTGTCTCTCTTCAACATAAGATATATAATCGATGCTTCTAAGCGCCTCAATGATTGCATCGTGCGTTTTGTATTTTTTCAATTCCTTATCGACTATCGTCAACCGCAGAGCATACACGCTTAGTCCCGAATTTATAAATGCCGAATTCAATTCGATGTCATCAATACGCATACCAAGCTGTCGCAAGGTTGTTATAAATGACTGAAGGTCGCCTCGATTGCGGATTTCAAGATGTATTTCAAAGTGATCGGAATGTTGTTTGAAATACTTTTCGATTGCGGGAAGTAGCTGCAGAATCATAATTGAAATAACGATTATGGCAATCACAAGTGTATAAAGCCCTACGCCCGTTATCAGCCCCAGTATTCCGCATACCCATATCCACGCCGAAGTGGTTAGACCTTTTATTTGATTTTTTGCGCTAACCAGTATAGTATTTCCACCAAACATCGCTATACCTATAACAGCACAACCCGAGCAAACAGGGATTTTTGTTTGGGTGTATAAATCTATAATCGCACAAGTCGTTGAACTTATAGATATTAGAATAAACGTTTTAAGTCCTGCAGTATGTCCGTGAGTTGATCTTTCACTACCCACATAAAACGCAAAAAGCACTGGAACTATCACTTTTAGCAATATAGAATATACCGTTATCGTATAAGACCATTCACCCATTGCTTTTGCTAGAGGGTCGATGATTGTTGCCATATATACCTCCTATCTTTTGGCGCGTTGACGCGCGCTGGTAATATAAAATTCTTCTGCTCCTTCATTAAAAGCTTTTTCGTTTTCTTCTGTCGGTTCCGACATTGGCAATGCCTGCCGTATCTTGTCTATCTTCTCTATTAGCACCTCAACGTCGTTCTTCGGAGCGGCAATCTCAACCTGCTCGTCCGGAACAATCGTATTTAAGTCATTTGAATAAGATTTGCTTAAATATAATGCGGATTTTGCACACGCCGGCCCTATAAGCTCATACAACACGCTCGAGGCAAGTATGATGGTTTCCATTGCGCTTCCCATATCTCCGCCAATCATTCGCGCAGACAAGGTTGCAAGTCCGATTGCAACGCCCGCCTGTGGTATAAGCGCAAGCCCTAAATAATTGCGCACTTTCTTGTCTGTTTTGGTGACAAGACAGCCGAGAAAGGCCCCTGCGTATTTACCTGCTATGCGCACAAAGAAATACACAATCCCAATAACAAGAAGGCTCATTCCGCCTATTGCCATACCTCCGCCGAGAAGTGCGTCCAGCTTGAAATTCGCACCCGACCGCACGAAAAACAAAAGCAAAATAGGTGGAGTAAAATAATTTAACTGCTTAAAGATTTTATCGTCTTTTGCAGAATTCATATATACGGTTCCCATTGCCATACAGCCAAGCAACGGCGAAACGTCCATAAGAGAACAAATACCGCAAAACCCCAAAATAATTGCTACCGCGATAATTAAGCGGTTATCCGTTGAGCGTTTTGATATAAGCACCTTGAGCAATAGTCCCAAAACACCGCCGACCACGAACGCGACTATATTGTAAACTATCGGCAAAATAATATCCGTCGCGCTTACGCTACCGGCAAGTGAAGCCGTAGCTACTGCTATTGCAACCGAAAACGCCACTAACCCGACAACGTCATCTAACGCTACAACCTGCAAAAGCGTATCGACAAATTCACCTTTTGAACGAGTTTGACGTATAGTCATCATTGTAGATGCCGGCGCCGTCGCTGCGGCAAGCGCGGCAAGGACAATAGAAAACGCGAGATTCAACCCCAATGCAAAATACATTATGATAAACACCAAAATCGACGCGAGCAAAGCTTCAAATACCGTGATAATGATGTTTTTACTGCCATTTTTTTTAAGAGTCGATAGTTTGAAAAACTCACCGGTACTGAACGCTATGAACGCAAGCGCTATATCGGCAAGAAAGCTCATACCGTCAATTACGGTTTGCGGTATTATATCAATACAATATGGACCTACAATTATGCCGGCAACAATATATCCTGTGACATTCGGCAATCTTAATTTTTTGGCGATGCGCGCAAAAATATAGCCGACAATCATCATCACGGCTATTGATATGATAACTTGCGATACGCTTGAAAAGTTTTTGAGCAACATTTTCCACCTGGATTTGTTTTTTCTACATTTTGTCTTGCAACGCCGACGCCAATATGTTATGATTGAAATGCAATAAGGTCAAATTATCATTTGTTTTATGATGATAAATTTTCGTTATATTAAGGAGAAGTATATGTCTTTGTTCGATGAGAGATTAGAAACGTTAATTGCCGTATGTGAAACTAAAAACTTTACAAAAGCCGGCGCAATGCTGGGATTAACACAACCGGCAGTGAGCAATCATATTAAAAAACTAGAAGAAGAGCTTTCTGCTCCTTTGTTTTTACGAAAAAAAGGAGAACTTTTGCTTTCCCCCGAAGGGGAAATAGCCCTACTTTACGCAAGAAGAATGAAGGCTTTGAGCGAAAAACTACAGGAGAAAATAGATAACGCCAAAACCAATCTAAAAAAAATAAGGATTGGCATTACACATACTCAAGAAAGCGGTTTTATGGCGGAAGCCTTATCGAAAATCGCAACAAACAACAATAACACCAACATAACGTTAATTACTGATAACATAAAGAATCTTTATGATATGTTGGAAAATTTCGAGATAGATATTGCGATAATGGAGCAAAAACCCACCAATCCGAGTCTCAACTATATGGTAATAGACACGGATATGCTACTTTGTATGGTATCGCCAAAAAACGCAATCGCAAAGAAAACGGCAATCACACTTGACGATCTCAAAAAGAAGCATTTGATTTTACGTCTACCGTCTTCTTATACGCGTGAAAAATTTGAACAAGCACTGTCCTCTATCGGCGAATCCATAAACAATTTCGACGTGGCTGTTGAAGTAGACAGCATTGCCACAATAAGAAACCTTGTTAAAAAAGATATAGGCGTTTCGATATTGTCAAAAAGCGCTTGCTACAAAGAAATCAACAAAGGCTCGCTTGTTGCGCTTCCCATTGAAAATTTAAGTATGATAAGAGAGACCGTTATCGTTTATCACAAAACATTCAACCATTCCGATATTATAGAAAAAATCGCAAAAGGCTATAACAGTCTGGCGCAAGCCCTCAACGCATAAACAACAGCCGTTGGGCAGCCGCAGGCAACGTTCGACTCT
>CAZUZK010000088.1:0-3189 GCA_964624745.1 uncultured Bacteroides sp.
GAATTCCGGGGCATTTTCTTTTTGGGGAATAGTGTAGATCCAAAGTTCGCGTTTTGCTTCTTTGACGATCCTGATTGTTTCTGGAGTCACCAGTTTCGGTCGGTAAAGTTCGATGATATCAAACAGTTCACAATAGCGTTTTAAGTTTTTGAGGTATTCCTGATCTATTTTGTGAGAAGCAGGATTGACCATGATGCGGCATTCAGGAAGAGCCTCTTTGATCAATTTTCCAAATTTGAATGCCAGGTGGTTTTTGGAGTTCGGGTCTTCTATGTTTCCGCTGGGTTCATCGACAGGGTAGAATATGATACGTTCCAGAGACAATTTATATTTTTCCCGGATGTGCGAAACCAACTCTTTCAGGAAAGTTTTTGCGGCTTTATCCCATTGCGGAGTTCCGAAAGCACAGGCGGGCGGAATGTTCTTTCCTCTTGTCCGGGACTTTCCCTTCTCCTTGGCAGGTTCTTCATAATGATACAAACGTCTCCAAGTAAAATCCCAGGCAAGGAAGAAGCAGATGGAAAGTTCATGAACAGGAATACCGGAAGCAATCAGATCATCAAATTGTCTATCAATAGGTGTAAAGTTAATGGTTCCGATATTGCCGTCTTTATCGATTTTCGGAGAGTTGATTCCCTCAGGAAGATATACAAAATTGATTCCATGATCTGCCAAAAAACGGGTCAATGGTGAAACTTCTCCTTTTTTCAGAAGATCTTCATGAAATGTGTAAGAGCGTTCAAAATAAGTGTAATTGAAATTTTTGACAAATACTTTTCCGAGATCAGGCGACAGCACTTCAAGTTCAAAAGGCACTTTTCCCGGAGCGAAACCCTGATAGGCGGGTTTCAATACGAGAGTTCCCGTATAATTTCCCACCGGCAGGTCGGTGGTGGAAAGTTCCATCCAGAGCGGAACGGTACTTTTCGGTGGAATCCGCAACAGTGTGTTCAAAGGCAGGGGAACCATGGCGTCGTAGAGAGTGGTCCCAGATACAGTCATCAGGGGAATTCCTTCCTGTATCCTGACTCTGCTGAACAGTTCATGGAAAGCCGAATCATACGAAAAGGAATTTTCATTTGTTTTGGTGGGATATTCTCCCGGAAAAAGCTTGATCTGCCCGAGAAACGGTTTATCGGTAAGGTTGGACACGGCGAACCCATAGAGAACTCTGCTGTTTCTTGCGGAAACGAGGCTGATCTTCTCCAGTGGGCGTGAGACCATGGAAACTTCGATGTCATTTTTCCAGACGTCCGGTTTCCAAATCAGTGTGGAGCATCCTGTAAGGTGCATGACAACCATGGATTTCCGGAGATCCTCCAGCTGATTTTCCAGTCTGCTGAAAGAAGCTGGATTGTCACCAGAGATATTGTTGAGTTTTTCCGCTTCGTCAAATTGTTTTTCCATTGCAACTTTTGACTCGCCGGTTGAATTCTGACGTGCAAATACCTTTTTCATTTCTGTCAGGCAACGGAAGAAATACGCCTTGCGGGAACCGAAGATCAGTTTACCGAACCGTTCCGGATTGTGGAAACTGGAACCGACCGGTGCCCAGGTGGAAAGTCCTCCGCAGGATGTGCCTGTCCGTGTAAAATTACCGGAAGCCGTCATTCCCGGTTCAAATTTGTCCAGCCCAATTTCTGATCCAGGAATCTGCATCTCAACGAAGTAACCGTTTCCACTGCGTGAAACTTTACAGACGGTTTTGCTCTGAAATGCCTTATCCTGATTTCCTGTTGCAGAAAAACGCATTGCTTCGAACTTGCCATTGGCTCCGGCGGCAAACTGGTAATAGATCGGCGATTTAAGATCGGGACGGAAAAAGAATTCCACACACTCCTTCCACAAAGAATCTCCGGTTTGTGGCTCTATCTTCATATCCTTGGGAACAGGACATTGAAAATAGACATGGAGAGTACCGTTTTCATAGCGGAGTGCCGCTTGCGAGGCGTTTTTCATGAATTTATCATCTGCCTTATGATAATTACCCAGCTGGTTTGTTTCCCTATCAAGATTCTGAAAAGGTGTGCTCCACTCTTTCTTTGCTTCGGTAATCATGACATAATTTTGTATCTCATTATTTTCAGGGGAAACAGATGGGGCGAGCGGTTCTTCGTAACTTTTCCAAATCTTCAGATCGTCCACAATGCCGAGAAGTGGTGATTCCGGTTTCGATGGATCCCGTGGATTGCAGCCTAATGACACCTGCGGAAACCATTTGTAATTTTTGCCGTCGTTTAAATCGGAAAGCGCAAGCGCATTATCTTTGCCTGCAATCATCTCTCCGTCCAGCCAGATTCTTGCCGGACCGCCTGATTTTGACGCAACACGGACCGTGTACCATTTTCCTTGTTGCCAGGAACGTTTTTTCGAGGAGAATGTGAACTGTTTTGCAATTGTTTTTTCCGGCATTTTCAGCCTGCGGAAATCTCCGGTCAATCTTCCGTTTCTGTCGATATAGAGAAGAAAGCGGGCACGGTTCCATGAAGTGTGTTCGTATGCAAAAAGATGACGGGAAACATTTGAATTTGCACGGTCAAGTTTGAACTTCAATTCGACCGTCCATTCTTTATAGTCTAAGGGTAAGACAATGTGATTGCGTTTTTTCCCATTACAAAGAATTCCGTTTGTACTGTTGACTCCTCCTCTTTCAATCACCTGTGTATTGTAATAGTTGATTCCGTTATTACTGATGGTGAATCCTGTTTTCGGATTGATGTGGTCGAAACTCCAGTAGTACGTTGGTTCAAGAGCAGACAATAATGAGGTTGTCAATACAAATAATCCGACTGAGTAAAATTTCATAAACATTCCTTCCCATACTGGTGTTAATTGGTCGTATTAATAAGGTACCATTTCTCCGGCAGTCCACATATTATTTTTTTTGTTTGGAACACTGGTGAGTTTATAAAGAAACGTCATACCAATTGTACCTTTACAAGGAGCTTTGAGTGTTCCGGTATTTCCTGCGGCAAATAGAAAGTTACAGGCTCCTTCATGGCGTGGATCAGGACCGGATGTATTGGCGCAGGGCCCCCCCCACCAGAGACGTGATGCCCCGTATTTTCCCAACTGCAGAGGGCTGGCATTTACCACAACCAAACCGTCTGCGTTCATTATTTTTCTTGATGGTTGTTTTACTATACTGATCTTTGCTGGCACAGAAGTTGTTCCTGTAAAAGAGCTTAC
>CAZUZK010000089.1:0-3136 GCA_964624745.1 uncultured Bacteroides sp.
ACAGCCTCGTAAGCTACTTTACGGAGCAGTTTGAATACTAATCGTAATCGTTTTACTACAAAAAGGACTATCGGATTATGTGCTTTAATAAAAAAACTAAACAAACAGAAATCAAAAAATTCATATTAAGTGATAATGCTGTATTATTTATCAAAAAGTACGCATTTCCGCAGCTCCAAATAAATGCACCGTTGGACGAAAAAATGCTAGATGAAATTGTAGATTTAGCAGCCGAATGGGAAATGGATATGATAGACCCGTTAAGTAGAGAGGGTTGGGATAAAACTTATGATTATCCGGAACGAGAGCGAAATGAATTAGCCGATAAGTTTGTAGGCGAAATTACAGGTCAATGGGACGATGACAAACTAATCCCCGATTTTGACGACTTAAACAAGAGATTGATGCTACATTAAAAGTGTAACACATGTTTTGCAAATGAAAGTTAAGTGTTTTGCAAAGCACAAAAGGATGGCAAAATTGCCATCCTTTTGTATTGTCTAAAAATTCATTGGAGAAAAGCACTTAAGCAATTCTCCGTTTTTATTGCTTTGAGCTTTGAAAATATTATCTGCGCTTAAAGACCTTCGCCGCATACGTGAACACAAACGCCAACAGGCAAAGTGCGGCGAGTATAGCGATGCCGATGCCAACCCAAGCCCCAACGGACAACGACGACGAGGCGGGAGCGGAATTGACCGTAAACGTCGTAGTCGCGTCACCGCTTGCCGAACGGACGGAAAGCGTATGCTCCCCTTCCCCAAGGGCTTGCAGATAGCTTGCGTTAAACGTAATCTGCGTAGAATCGTCGGCTATGACGTAATTGTCCGCGCTTATTTCAACGTCGTCAACCAATACGCATATATAATCCGAACGCAAAGCGTTAGATTTGACGCTGAAACCGTTTTCGCCGTTTTGAGTCCATTGCGTATTTGCACCCTCGATAATTTCGGGAGCAAGCTTTTTGAGTATTACGGACTCTGCCGAAATTTCGTATTTACCGCTCGAATCGCTGAAATACTTTCCGCAGCCTATGCAATGATAATATTCTATATTACCCTCGCTCGTTACCGTCGCGGCAACGGCAGTCGTTTTCAAAATACCCGAATGGTGACTTGCGTCGATTTCGCCGTATTTTTCACCGCATACGGTGCAGGTCGCCTTTTCTACACAGGTTGCCGTACCGCCCGTATGCGTGCAAGCCTCTCCGCACACGTCGCAAATGCCACTCGTCCAATGTGCGTGTAAGCATATATATTCGCATTCGGAGCATACGCCGTTGCTCCATTCGTGATTTTCTTTTTCGACAACCAACTCATGGCAACAGCTCCATTCTTGCGCGTGTTCGGTTTCCGTCTTCACGCTCCAAACCTTTTCACCGATATGATTATTGCAATCAAGCTCTCCGTATTTTTCACCGCAAACGGTGCAGGTCGCTTTATCTACGCACGTTGCAGTACCGCCGGCATGCGAGCAAGCCACTCCGCAAACGTCGCATACGCCTTCCGTCCAATGCGAGTGCAAACATTCATATCCGCATACCTCGCAAACGCCGTCGCCCCAGCTCTCGTGTGCGCAAGCCTTTCCGCACACGTCGCAGGTACCGTCCGTCCAATGTGCGTGTTCGCATATATATTCGCATTCGGAACATACGCCGTTATTCCACTCGTGATTTTCTCTTTCGACAACAGGCGCATGGCAACAGCTCCATTCTTGCGCGTGTTCGGTATCCGTCATTACGTTCCAAACCTTTTCGCCGACATGATTGTCAACGTCAAACGCGCCGTATTTTTCGCCGCAAACGGTGCAGGTCGCCTTTTCTACACAGGTTGCCGTACCGCCCGTATGCGTGCAAGCCTCTCCGCACACGTCGCAAATGCCACTCGTCCAATGTGCGTGTAAGCATATATATTCGCATTCGGAGCAAACTCCGTCGTGCCACTCGTGATTTTCTCTTTCGACAACCGACTCATGGCAACAGCTCCATTCTTGCGCGTGTTCGTTTTCCGTCTTCACGCTCCAAACCTTTTCGCCTGCATGGTTGTCGGGATCAATCGCGCCGTATTTTTCACCGCATACGGTGCAGGTCGCTTTATCTACACACGTTGCCGTTCCGCCCGTATGCTCACAGGCTATTCCGCAAGCGCTACATTCTCCGCCCGACCAATGCTCATGCGGACAATCCATGTTGCAGTAAATACATTTGTGCGTATCTCTTGAATAAGAGTGTCTGCACTCATACACTTGAACCGAGCGACCGTCCATGCTTTCGAGTGTCAACGGACTTGTAGACGGCAAACCGCCCTCGACGTAACTGTAATACGCATATCCGTCTGCAAGCAACATATCGTACGTGTATGAGCCGATGTCAAAGGCTTTGATAATTCCGCCCGAAAGCCGCACTGTAGGTTTAGTTGTATATTGCGTCGTTACGATAAGCTCTCCAATCGTACCACCTGTCATTGTAAACGTTCCCCACGCGTCTATTTGGTTGAAGGTGCCGCCGGTAACGGTCAAAACCGCACTACCGGAAGTCATATTCACGTTTCTATTAAACGTACCGCCTGTTATCGTAATGGATTTTGAGCTTATTGTAAGCGCGTCGCTATTTTCGCCGTTGTTATACTCTCCTCCCGACACTAAAATATTCTCGCCGGAAAAATATGCGTAGTCGTTAAACGTGCCGTTTACTATCTTAACGTTATTGCCGGTAACGTATACCTTATTACCAAATATACCGCCGTTTACAACCGTGTTGTATTCGCCGTCTTCAGCCGCCGTTTTATTATCAAGCTTAACCAAACTACAAGCAAACTTTCCGTTTTCACCCGAATCGTTGATTGTAACCTTGCCCGAGAATTTAATTTCGAAATCTCCGTCCAACGTTTTGCCGTTGAGGTCGAATACGATATTTTGGGTTATTTCGACGTTTTGGGAAATAGTGACGTTGCTTAGCAACGTCAACGTATCGTCGTCCGAAAGCGCGGCGAGTGCGTCCTCAAACGTCGAATACAAGACGTTGCCGATTTTTGCTTCAAACGCCATAGAGCAATCAACACATTGACCGTCGTTTATAAACGTATGCGGACAATCCATATTGCAGTAAATACATTTGTGCGTATCTCTTGAATAAGAG
>CAZUZK010000090.1:0-3070 GCA_964624745.1 uncultured Bacteroides sp.
CAAACCGTTTTATCGGGACAGTCTATTATAGGGGGTGTAAACTCGGTATCGTTATCAGGGCAGGGAAAACGTGCAATAAGCAGGTTTCATCAATTGAAAACGTTTCAATTGGGCGTGTCTACAGAATTTCGCTACACGAATAAATAAGGCTTGCGAAATGTTTTTTCTGTGATATACCTGTGGTGTAAGAGAGGACGGGATCATCGGCACACCGCCCTTTGCACAACAGCACGGGGATGGGAGTTATGGCATGAGAGCTACAAGAGAGGATACAACTGCAAGATAGCTAGGGGGTAATTCGATATGCGTAAAGAACGGGAAAATCAGATCCGGCAACTGCTGACAAAAATGACTCTGGAAGAAAAAATCGGTCAATTGAATCACCTTTGCCCCACCACCTACGGTGCCTTCGCTTTTTCTGAGGAGGAGCTGATCCAGCAACTGCGGGAGGGTAAGATCACCGCCCGACAGCTGGAAACCATGCGTTTGCCTACCCAGGACTGCCGGGAGGCGGATATCCGCGCTGGCCGTGTGGGTATGTATGCGGCAGTGGGCCGTGAGGAAGCCCGCCGTCTGCAAAGAATTGCCGTGAAGGAATCCCGGCTGGGGATCCCGTTGCTCTTTGGCCGGGATGTGATCCACGGCTACCGCACCGTGACCCCCATTCCCCTGGGGGAAAGCTGCGCCTTTGACGAGGAACTGTGGGAGCAGACTGCCCGGATGAGCGCCAAAGAGGCCGCCTACGATGGGGTGGGGCTGACCTATTCCCCCATGGTGGATGTGAGCAAGGATGCCCGTTGGGGGCGGATCGCCGAAAGCGCCGGGGAGGATACTCTGATGAATGTCCGCTATGGCGTTGCAAAGGTGCGGGGCTACCAGACCGACGACCCTTCCCGGCCGGATGCCATCGCCGCCTGTGTCAAGCACTTCTGCGGCTACGGCTTTGCGGAAAGCGGAAAGGATTACAACCGGGTGGAAATGAGCCAGCAGCGCCTGCGGGAGGACGTGCTGCCGCCCTTCCGGGCTTGCGTGGAAGCCGGAGCGCTGGCCATCATGCCCTCCTTCAACGATCTCAATGGTGTACCCAACAGCGTCAACCGCTGGCTGCTGCGGGACATTCTCCGGCAGGAGTGGGGCTTTTCCGGTACCACCGTCAGCGATGCCAATGCCGTAGCCGAGTGTATCGCCCATGGTGTCTGTGCCGATGCAGCCGATGCGGCGCATCAGGCATTGATCGCCGGAATGGATATCGATATGTCCTCGGGGTGTTACCCGGATCATTTGGCTGAACTGGTGCGTACCGGCACAGTTCCGGAGACAGTGCTTGACCAGGCGGTAGAAAACGTGCTCCGGGTGAAGTTTGCCCTGGGACTCTTTGAAAATCCCTATGGAATACTGGAAGAAGATCCCCAGCCCTTCCTGAAACCGGAATACCGTGCCCTGGCCAGACGAAGTGCCCGGGAATCCATGGTGTTACTGAAAAACACCGGGGTGCTGCCCCTGAAGCCGGATGCCAAATTGGCAGTCCTGGGAGAGTTGGCAGCCGATGCCGGGGAAATGACCGGAACCTGGGCTATGGATGGCAGGGACGAGGATTGCGTGGGCATTCTGGATGCTTTAGAAGCCCGGAACGCAAAATTTGAATACTTTGCTTCCACCGCCCAGATCCAGGATGCGGATGTTCTGCTCCTTGTTCTGGGGGAACGGAAGCAAGACAGCGGTGAAGCCACCAGCAAGACCGATCTTCGGTTGCCTCCGGAACAACGTGCGTTGATCCGCACGGCTGCCATGATGGGAAAGCCTGTTGTGGCTGTCCTTCTCAATGGCCGGCCCCTGGTTCTGGGGGAGCTGGTGGGTTGCGCCGATGCCATTCTGGAAGCCTGGCATCCCGGCGTGGAAGGAGGCAATGCCATTGCCGATATTCTCTTTGGCGACTGCAACCCCTCCGGGAAGCTGACTGCCACATTCCCCAGTGCTTCTGGCCAATGCCCCTGCTACTATGACCATACCACCACCGGCCGCCCGGCCTCTGCTTTCCGGTGTACCGCCCGGTATCTGGATGTGCCAATGGAACCTGCTTTCCCCTTCGGCTGGGGCTTGAGCTATACTACGTTTTCCTATGAGAATTTGACAGCCCAAAAACAGGAAGGCAGCGTAAAGGTCGCCGTTACCCTGAAAAACACCGGCAACCGAACCGGCACCGAGGTGGTGCAGTGTTATTTCCGGGACCCTGTGGCCAGGCGCGTCCGGCCGGTGAAGCGGCTGGCAGACTTCCGGCGGGTAACCCTTGCCCCCGGGGAGGAAGAAACTATCACCTTTACCCTCCCCATGAACTGCTTTGGGTACTATGATGAGAATATGCACTGGACGATTGAGCCGGGAGAGACTCTGCTGATGGCAGGGGGAAATTCCCGTGAGCTGCTTACCACGCAAATCACCCTGTGACAAAGCCATCCATGGAGGGAAACCCAATGAAGGAGTTTGAAAATCCGCCAAAAGAATACCGGGGAAAGCCCTTTTGGGCGTGGAACGGCCAACTGGAGGAGCAGGAATTGCTGCGCCAGGTACACATCTTGAAAGAGATGGGTTTTGGTGGCTTTTTCATGCATTCCCGTACCGGGCTGAAAACAGAATATCTTGGGCAAGAATGGTTCCGCCTCACCGGATCCTGTGCAAAGGAGGGGGCAGCGTTGCAGCTGTCCCCTTGGATTTATGACGAGGATCGCTGGCCCAGCGGCTCTGCCGGGGGACTGGTGACCAAAGATCCGGAATTTCGCAGGAAATACCTGACCCTTACCCTGACCCGGGTACCCCAGTCCGGGGAACCGGCTCTGGTGATCTTTGCCGGGCAGGTGGAGGGACTGGAAGTAAAAAGTGGCTGGCGACCCTGGCCGGAAAATGCGCCCCCGGAGGAGGGGGAGACGCTGCTGGTGTTCCGGGTGCATACCATGGCACCTCAGAGCGTCTACAATGGTTTTACCGATGCGGATCGCCTGAACGCCAAAGCAACAGAGCAATTCCTGTCCCTGACCCATCAGCGGTATGCCCAGCTTTGCGGCGAAGAATTCCA
>CAZUZK010000091.1:0-2949 GCA_964624745.1 uncultured Bacteroides sp.
GCAGGTATCATATGCCTCCCAACCTACGTCAATACAGGTCGGTGCTTTTGCGCCGTGATGTACCAGGTCATGGTCGAGCATTGGCACAGGTTGTTGTGCAACCAGCACCTTATCGCACACACTGCAATGTGACCCCTCCGTCAAGCCTGTGGTCGTGCAGGTTGCATCAACCGCAACGTCCACTACGGGCGTATGGTTCTCTCTCCACTTGGCATACAGCGTAACGTTTTGCGATATTCCTTGCGTCGAGTCAAACTGATTGACAAACTCTTCGTCAAGATACCAGCCCTCAAAAACGTGGCACGTTTTTGTCGGATTATCGGGAAGAGTTATTGCCGCCCCGTTTTCAATCGTCAGTGTATCATATTCTACGCCGTCTACGATAAGCGTAATCTTATACGTTGTCACAGGCGGTTCGGCTTGCTCGCTCTTCCACCGTGCATACAACGTAATATCCGAGCTTATTACTTGCGTTTCATTAAACCGATTGATAAATTCCGCGCTCAAATACCAGCCGTCAAACACATATCCGTCTTTCGTCGGATTTTCGGGCATTGTTACGGTTCCGCCTTGCTTAATAGTTATAGGCGCAATTTCGCTTCCGCCTTGCGTATCAAACGAAATCGTATAACTTATGTCCTTCGGTGTGTCCGAAGAGTCCACGTCGCCGCAAGCAACAAGCATAAAGCAAGCCACCGCAACAAGAACAATCGTCAACAAAAACAACAACGTTTTCTTTCTTGAATTGCCCATAATTCGCTCCTGAATTTTTTTCGTCTAATAATATATTAGATGAATTTTTTTGCAGGCAGGAATTTAACCCATGTTGCAATACTAAACAAAATGAATAATAATATTGTACAATATATAAATATTTAATATATCTCTTTACAATCCGTACGACAAGTTGTAAAATCAACGTGTAAAAACTAACGCCTAATATATTATTAGGCGAATTTTTTTTGTGACAATAAATTTGCGTTTTTTGACGATTTTCGACTATGAAATTTGCCATAGTGCGACACGATTTCGCAATTGTTATCACAACAAAAAAAAGAGCCTCGTACGAAGCTCTTTTTTTGTTGTTATATTCGTTTTGATTAGTCGAGTTGAGGACCTGCCGGCACAAGCGCTTTGCCGTGTGCGTTGCCCTCGTATTTTGCAAAGTTCTTTATAAATCTGCCTGCAAGGTCAACCGCCTTGGCGTTCCATTCCTCAACGTTTGCATACGTGTCGCGCGGATCGAGAATGCCCGTATCAACTCCGTTGAGCTTGGTGGGAACCTCGAGATTGAAATACGGTATCGTCTTTGTCGGCGCATTGTCGATGTCGCCGTTGAGAATTGCGTCAATGATTCCGCGCGTATCTTTTATCGAAATGCGCTTGCCGGTGCCGTTCCAGCCCGTGTTGACAAGGTAGGCTTTTGCTCCGCTCTTTTGCATTTTTTTGACAAGCTCTTCGGCGTATTTTGTCGGGTGCAATTCAAGGAACGCTTGACCGAAGCAAGCCGAGAACGTCGGCGTCGGCTCGGTTATGCCGCGCTCGGTGCCTGCAAGCTTTGCAGTGAAGCCCGAAAGGAAATAATACTGCGTCTGCTCGGGTGTGAGAATAGACACCGGAGGAAGCACGCCGAATGCGTCTGCGGAAAGGAAAATAACGTTTTTAGCCGCAGGTGCCGCGGATATCGGGCGCACGATATTGTCGATATGGTTGATAGGATAGGATACGCGAGTGTTTTCCGTCACGCTCTTATCCGCAAAATCAATCTTGCCGTTTTCGTCAAGCGTAACGTTTTCAAGCAACGCGTCGCGTTTGATTGCGTTGTAAATATCAGGCTCGCTGTCCTTGTCGAGATTGATAACCTTTGCATAGCAACCGCCCTCGAAATTGAATACGCCGTTGTCGTCCCAGCCGTGCTCGTCGTCGCCGATAAGAAGTCTCTTCGGGTCGGTGGAAAGCGTCGTCTTGCCCGTGCCGGAAAGTCCGAAGAAAATCGCCGTGTTTTCACCGTTCATATCAGTGTTTGCCGAGCAGTGCATTGCCGCAATGCCCTTGAGCGGAAGATAATAGTTCATCATAGAGAACATACCCTTCTTCATTTCTCCGCCGTACCAGGTGTTGATTATAACCTGCTCCTTGCTTGTGATGTTGAAAACAACCGCGGTTTCCGAATTTAAGCCAAGCTCCTTGTAGTTTTCCACTTTTGCCTTGGAAGCATTGTACACAACAAAATCCGGCTCGAAGTTTTCAAGCTCTTCTGCGGTCGGCTTTATAAACATATTGGTGACAAAGTGCGCTTGCCATGCAACCTCCATGATAAAACGTATCGCCATGCGCGTGTCCTTGTTTGCGCCACAGAACGCGTCAACAACGTACAGTTTCTTGTCCGAAAGTTCTTTTACCGCGATGTCTTTAACCGCATTCCACGCCTCTACCGTTGCCGGGTGATTGTCGTTTTTATACTCGTCCGAGGTCCACCATACGGTGTCTTTGGAGTTTTCGTCCACAACGATAAATTTGTCCTTGGGCGAACGACCGGTATACACGCCGGTCATGACGTTAACCGCTCCCAGCTCGCTCACCTGTCCTTTTTCGTAGCCCTCGAGCGCAGGATTGATTTCCTCGTTGTAAAGCAAATCGTAAGACGGATTGTAAACAACCTCCGTAGTTCCCGAAATGCCGTACTTAGTCAAGTCGATGTTTTTCATAACACACCTCATTATTATAAAATTTTTAATCCCACGCGCCGAATTTTTCAATCCGATACGTCGGATATTTTCAATATTGCATTAGGGACGCCTCCCGTCCCTATTATATTATACAACATTTTTTGTCAAAAAAAAGTAAATTTTTATCAATATTTCAATTTAATCGTTTCTTAATAAACAAATCCTCTGTAAATTCTAATACAAACACAGAAAATTCAGCCATACTTTAAGATAACACCAT